>JAAYLC010000064.1 GCA_012522045.1 Bacteroidota bacterium | reverse complement strand
ATTTTCCTGCCTCCCGACCTATATTAATAAATTTGATTTTTCTTTTTTCCATCGGGATATTTAGTTCTTCGTAAATAAAATTATCATCAAAACCAATTCCAGCGGCATCTTCTTTGGTACAGGCATAATAAACCGCATCGGGTCGTGCCCAATAAATGGCCCCAAGGCACATGGGGCAAGGTTCGCAAGAAGTGTAAATTACACACCCTTCCAATTGGAAAGAATTTAGTTTTTTACACGCCGCTCTGATTGCAACCATTTCCGCATGTGCTGTAGGATCATTTGTAGAAGTTACTTTATTATATCCTTCGGCAATAATTTTTCCGTCTTTGACTACAATTGCTCCAAAAGGACCGCCTGCATCAGCACGAATCCCTTGTTCTGATAATTTTATTGCATGATTGATAAAAGCAACATCTTGGTCTGTCATAGCTACTTATTAATTTTTAAAAAGCGGTTTGTTCGACATCATTTCAACAACTTGTTCACCAACGGATGCTAAAACTTGCTCATCTTCATGATTTGTAATTACACGATCGATTAAATCAGCAATTACTTTCATATCTTCTTCAACCAGTCCGCGAGTGGTAACCGCCGGGGTTCCAATTCGGATTCCGCTTGTGATAAATGGTGATTTGTCGTCAAAAGGTACCATATTCTTATTGACGGTGATTTCTGCTTTTTCAAGTGCTTCTTCCGCTTGTTTACCGGAAATATTTTTATTTCTCAAATCAATGAGAATCAAATGGTTGTCCGTACCTCCGGAAATAATATTGTATCCCTTATCCATAAAATGTTGGGCGAGTGTTTCAGCATTCTTTTTCACCTGAACAATATAATGCAGAAAATCATCGGTCAGGGCTTCTCCGAAAGCAACAGCTTTGGCGGCAATAATATGCTCCAAAGGACCTCCTTGATTTCCGGGAAAAATAGCACTGTCAAGCAAACTGCTCATCATTCTGGGTTTTCCGTTTTTTAATTTGATTCCAAACGGGTTCTCAAAATCTTTACCAACCAAAATCATTCCTCCGCGCGGTCCCCGAAGCGTTTTGTGAGTTGTTGTGGTTATCACATGACAATGCGGAACGGGATCTGATAAAATTCCTTTGGCAATGAGTCCGGCAGGATGGGCAATATCTGCAAACAGAATTGCACCCACTTTATCGGCAATTTCACGAAAACGTTTGTAATTAATATCTCTGGAATAAGCAGAAGCACCGGCAATTATCATTTTCGGTTTTTCTTTCATTGCAATTGCTTCCACTTGATCGTAATCAATCAAACCGGTTTCTTTATCCACTCCGTAAAACACCGGATTGTATAGTCTTCCTGAAAAATTCACCGGCGATCCGTGCGTAAGATGTCCTCCGTGAGACAGGTCAAAACCTAAAAATTTATCTCCCGGATTCAGGCAAGCTGCAAAAACCGCCGTATTTGCTTGGGACCCGCTGTGCGGCTGAACGTTGGCATATTCGGCACCAAAAAGCGTTTTCGCACGATCAATGGCGAGTTGTTCAATTTCATCCACAATTTCACATCCTCCATAATAGCGCTTTCCGGGATATCCTTCGGCGTATTTATTGGTCAGAATGGAACCTGCGGCTTCCATTACCTGATCGCTGACAAAGTTCTCAGAAGCTATCAGTTCCAGTCCGTTAATTTGTCGACGTCTTTCGTCTTCAATCAGCTCAAAAATCTGTTCATCTCGTTGTATCATAGATTAAAATATTAAATAATTCCAAAAATAATAATTACATTCGGTAACTACCATGAAATATATATATTTGATGAATTATTTTACTAACATATCCTGAAAAAAATTCATGAGAAGAATTTCAGATAAAATTTAATTAAAAGATGATTAAGATAACTGCGAATGATCCTCATAGAAAATCATGGCTTGATGTTGCCGATGATTCTGATTTTCCAATTCAAAATCTTCCTTTTGGAGTATTTTTAACTGCCGATGATATCGTAACTATTGGAACACGCATTGGCGATTATGCGATTGATTTGGCTGCGTTACATCAGTTGGGATATTTTGAAGGAATCAATTTGACTGATGATATTTTTTTGCAAGATACTTTAAACGATTTTATAAGTTCCGGACGAAAAACGTGGCGCGCCGTAAGAAACAGACTTGCAGAAATTTTTGATGAAAACAACTCGGAGCTTCGTGACAATCAAGAACACAGAAAAAATATTTTATTTAATATTGACCAAGTAGAAATGCAATTGCCGGTACAAATCGGAGATTACACTGATTTTTATTCGAGTAAAGAACACGCCACCAATGTAGGCACGATGTTCCGCGGCAAAGAAAATGCATTAATGCCCAACTGGCTTCACATTCCGGTTGGTTATCACGGGCGAAGCTCTTCAATCATCCCAAGCGGGATTAACATTCGCCGCCCCAACGGTCAAACGATTCCCGACGGTTCCGACACGCCGGTTTTCGGACCCTCCAAACAAGTGGATTTTGAACTGGAGATGGCTTTTATCACTACAGACGGAAATGCCCTTGGCGAACCGATTCCTGTGAATGAAGCAGAAGATTATATTTTTGGATTGGTACTCTTTAACGATTGGAGTGCACGAGACATTCAAAGATGGGAATATGTACCTCTTGGTCCTTTTCTTGCGAAAAACTTCGCTTCTACCATCTCTCCGTGGATTGTAACTTTAGATGCGCTGCAGTCTTTTAAAGTCGAAAGTCCGAAAATGGAAAAACCAGTGTTCCCGTATCTGCAATCGACAGGCAAAAAAAGTTATGACATTCATCTGGAAGTCTATTTACAACCTGAAAATGCAGAAGCCCAAAAAATTTGCTCCTCCAACTTTAAATACATGTATTGGAATATGAGTCAGCAACTTGCGCATCACACAATCAATGGTTGTAATGTTAACAGTGGCGATATGATGGGAAGCGGTACAATTTCCGGTCCAACTCCGGATTCATACGGGTCGATGTTGGAATTAACGTGGCGCGGACAGAATCCTTTGAAAATGAATGACGGAAGCGAAAGAAAATTTATCAATGACAACGACAGCGTCATCATGAAAGGCTATTGCAAAAAAGACGGCATCCGAATTGGTTTTGGAGAATGTAAGTCAAAATTATTGCCTGCGCTTGACTTAAAATTTTGAATTAAATCGGAGTTAACCTATTAAAAAATCATCATCAGGAACTAAATCTGATGTTGATTTTTTATTTTAATTAAACTACTATTTATTTTATTAATTTTTTGATAACCTCGAAATCAATATCATAATGCGAGGCATCGTATATTGATTTTCCGTTTTTAATAATTAGTACTTGCGGACTTTCGTGAAGCACACCAAATTGTTTTTCAATTTTATTAGAAATAGTTCTGTATTCCCATATATCCAAATAATAAAGTTTCAACCGCGTTTCTAATAATTTAAAAGCATTCTCAAAGGTTTTCAACACGCTTTTACTGATTTCACAACGTGTTGAATGTTTAAAAATCAATACCGGAACCTCCTCCGATTCTTTTAAAATCGTTTCCAGTTGTTTCGCTTCATTTAAAATATTCCAAGGAATTTCAATAATAGATTCCTTAGCAATATCGCGTGCAGATTTTAATTTATCAAAAAGACTCATTTTTAGTGATGGTTAAATTTCGTTTTACAATATTATAAAGGATGGATTTAAAATATGAAAAACATTACGTTAAATATGTCATAATGTCGTTTAAATTTCGCAGAATACGAGACAAATTGTCTTATTTTTAGATTGGCTCTAAAGTTGAAATAATCCTTCAAAAAAAACTGAATTTGAATCTATGAACTTTAATAATTTTACCATAAAAAGCCAAGAGACCATACAACAAGCCCATCAAATTGCTCATGGTTATGGTCATCAACAAATTGAAAACGAACATATCCTTAAAGCGTTATTTGAGATTGATGAAAATGTAGTTCCTTTTATTTTAAAGAAACTCAATGTCAATGTGCAGATGTTGCAAGAAATCTTAAATAAGCAATTGCAGAGTTTTCCAAAAGTTTCCGGTGGGGATTTGATGTTATCGCGTGAGACGGCGAGAACCATCACTGAAGCCTCTACAATTGCCAAAAAGATGAATGACGAATATGTTTCAATAGAGCACATTCTTCTTGCAATTCTCAATTCCAAAAGCAGCATTGCTCAAAGTTTGCGAGACCAAGGGGCTACAGAAAAAGACATGAAAGCTGCCATTCAAGAATTGCGAGGCGGTGAAAGAGTCACTTCACACAGTGCAGAAGAAACTTATAATTCACTCAATAAATATGCGAATAATCTAAATCAATTGGCTCGCGACGGAAAATTAGATCCGGTGATTGGTCGCGATGAGGAAATTCGTCGAATTCTTCAAATTTTATCGCGTCGAACCAAAAACAATCCGATGCTTGTGGGAGAACCGGGAACCGGAAAAACTGCAATTGCAGAAGGTTTAGCACACCGGATTGTGGATGGTGATGTTCCTGAAAACTTAAAGAATAAAGAAATCTATTCTTTGGATATGGGAGCCTTAATTGCCGGAGCAAAATACAAAGGTGAATTTGAAGAACGCTTAAAATCAGTTATCAAAGAAGTTACTTCCAGTGAAGGAGACATTGTACTTTTTATAGATGAGATTCACACTTTAGTCGGTGCCGGAGGCGGACAAGGCGCAATGGATGCCGCAAACATTTTAAAACCGGCGCTGGCACGCGGTGAACTTCGTGCTATTGGAGCTACCACACTGGATGAATATCAAAAATATTTTGAAAAAGACAAAGCTTTAGAAAGACGCTTCCAACGCGTTGTTGTTGACGAACCGGATACCGAAAGTGCGATTTCTATCTTACGAGGTATTAAAGAAAAATACGAAACACATCACAAAGTACGCATCAAAGATGAAGCAATTATCGCAGCCGTGGAATTGTCTGAGCGCTATATTACCAACAGGTTTCTGCCGGATAAAGCCATTGACTTGATGGATGAAGCAGCTTCCAAACTACGTATGGAAATCAATTCAAAGCCGGAGGAACTCGATGTGCTTGACCGAAAAATACTGCAATTGGAAATTGAAATTGAAGCGATAAAGCGTGAAAACGACGAAGTGAAATTAAAAAATCTTCAGCTTGAGCTCGCTAATTTAAAAGAAGAACGCAACGAATTAAATGCGCAATGGGAATCAGAGAAAGAAGTTGTTGAAAATGTTCAAAGTTTGAAGCAACAAATTGAGGATTATAAATTAGAAGCAGAACGTGCAGAACGTGACGGAGATTTTGGACGTGTAGCCGAATTGCGTTACGGTAAAATTAAAGAAGCGCAAACAGAACTCTCAAAATTGGAGACACAACTTGCGGAAAATCAAGATAGTTTTTCTTTAATTAAAGAAGAAGTTACGCGTGAAGACATTGCTGAAGTTGTGGCAAAATGGACCAGAATTCCGGTTACCAAAATGCTTCAAAGCGATCGTGAAAAACTTTTAAAACTCGAAGAACAGTTACAACTTCGTGTGGTAGGACAACACGAAGCCATTGAAGCCGTGAGTGATGCCATTCGCAGAAGTCGTGCAGGCTTGCAGGACTCCAAACGGCCTATCGGAAGTTTTCTGTTTTTGGGAACTACCGGCGTGGGAAAAACCGAGTTGGCAAAAGCTTTGGCTGAATATCTCTTTGATGATGAAAGCGCGATGACGCGAATCGATATGAGTGAATATCAGGAACGTCACAGTGTAAGCAGGCTTGTGGGTGCACCTCCGGGATACATCGGATATGAAGAAGGCGGGCAACTTACAGAAGCTGTAAGGAACAAACCCTATAGTGTAGTTTTGTTAGACGAAATTGAAAAAGCACACCCGGATACCTTCAACATTTTATTGCAAGTTCTGGACGAAGGGCGTTTGACGGATAGCAAAGGCAGATTGGCTGATTTTAGAAACACCATCATTATTATGACCAGCAACATGGGAAGCCAGTTAATTCAAGAACGATTTGAAAGTGTTTCCGATCCTGAAACAGCAATGGAAGGCGCCAAGGTTGAAGTGTTGGCACTTTTAAAACAAACAGTACGTCCGGAATTTTTAAATCGAATTGATGACATTATAATGTTTAGCCCTTTAAGCAAGTCGGAAATTCTGGAGATTGTAAAACTTCAATTAAAAAATGTAAGTAAAATGCTGGAAGAACAACATATTGTTTTGGACGCTACCAATGAAGCTTTACAGTATTTGGCAACCAAGGGATATGACCCGACATTTGGTGCAAGACCCGTAAAGCGCGTCATCCAACGAGAAGTTTTAAACGAATTGTCCAAACAAATTCTGTCCGGAAAGGTATCGAGTGAAAGTGTTATTCTGCTCGATAGTTTTGACAACAAACTCGTGTTTAGGAATCAAGAAAATATGATTTCATAATTTTAGAATTATCCATAAAAACAAAGCCCGACGAGAAATCGTCGGGCTTTGGTCATTAAAGGCAAATTACAACAATTTACCACTTGTCGATTTCATCTTTCAATTGCTCCTTTGTCTTTCCTGTTTTTTCTTGAAGACGTCCCAACAATTCATCTGATTTTCCTTCCACATACGTTAAATCGTCATCAGTCAAATCAGCGTATTTTTGCTTTAATTTTCCTTTAATCTGATTCCATTTTCCTTTAAACTGATCTTCGTTCATAGCTTTTAGTTTTTTAATTAATTATATAGTGTAAATATAATTCACATAAACCTTATTAAATGTTATCGAAAAATCAATTTGTTATAAAGTTTTCTGAAATAAAATGAAAAAATAACGCTTTGGAGGTTAATCGGCAGCTTCTTCCATAAATTGAATTTCGTATAAATTACGATACACTCCGTTTTCAATAGCGAGTAATTGGTCGTGGGTTCCTTGTTCAACTATTTTTCCGCCATCCATTACAATAATTTTATCAGCACGTTTTATGGTTGCTAAGCGATGAGCGATAATGATAGATGTTCTGCCTTGAGTGATTTTATCGGTTGCTGTTTGTATTAACTCCTCAGAATAGGTATCGATGGAAGATGTGGCTTCGTCTAAAATTAGAATATGGGGTTTTGTGACATAGGCTCTTAAAAAAGAAATCAATTGTCTTTGTCCGGAGGAAAACATGCTGCCACGTTCTTTTACGTTATAATCGTATCCGTTCGGAAGCGATATAATAAAATCGTGAACGCCGATTTCCTTTGCTGCTTTTATAACTTCTTCACGCGAAATATCGGGATTGTTTAACGTAATGTTGGTTAAAATGCTATCTGCAAACAAGAAAACATCTTGAAGCACCACAGCAATTTGTTTTCGTAAAGTTTCCAATTTATAAGATTCGATGGGAATGTTATCAATTCGAATTTCTCCACTGTCTATCTCATAAAATCGATTTAACAAGTTGATAATTGTTGTTTTTCCTGCACCTGTTGACCCTACAATTGCAATATTTTCACCTTTGTTGGCAGTGAACGAAATTCCTTTGATTACTTCTTCTCCCGGAGTATAGCTAAATCGGACGTTATCAAATTCAATTACGCCTTCGATAGCGTGATCTGTAACGGTTCCATTATCCGGAATTTTAGCTTCCGTATCTAAAATTCCAAAAACCCGATTGGCAGCTACCATTCCCATTTGTAATGTGTTGAATTTATCTGCAATTTGACGCAACGGTCTAAAAAGCATTTCGGCATAATGAATAAAAGCGGTGATAATCCCCAATGTAATGACACCTCCTCCTATCACATTGAGTCCTCCGTACCATACAATTAGTCCGGTAGCAACAGATCCGGAAATCTCTGCAATCGGAAAGAAAATCGAGTTGTACCAAACGGTGCGAATCCATGCTTTCCGATGGGTTTTATTGATTTGCTGAAAGCGTTCATATTCGGTTTTCTCACGGTTAAAAATCTGAACAATTTTCATTCCCGTCAAGCGCTCTTGAACGAATGAATTTAGGTTTGCAACTTGATTTCTAACCTCTTCAAAAGCTGCTTTCATCGCTTTTTGAAAAACGCGCGTGGCGTAGATTATAAAAGGGAGAATTAAAAATACGATAAGCGATAATCGCCAACTTTGCGTAAGCATAAAGGCTGCAATGACTACCATTTTGAGCAAATCGCTGATAATCATAAACAGCCCTTCACTGAAAATACTTGAAATGGTTTCTACATCATTTACGGCGCGTGTGGTCAATCGTCCGACAGCACTTTTGTCGTAATACTTCATTTTAAAATGAATCATCCGATTGAACAGCTTAATCCGTAAATCTCTGATTACACTTTGTCCGAGCCAGTTCGCATAAAAGATAAAAGCCAATTGAAATACCACCTCCAAAATCAGCACAACAGCCATCGCAATGACATAGTACATAAAACTATCCCATTGTTTCGGAATTATGGATTCATCAATGGCGAGGGTTAATAAATAAGGACGTAAAATTGCCAATCCTGACATGACAATGGCCGCAAATGCCACAAAATAAAACACCAAACGATAGGGTTTGGTAAAAACCATCAATCGGCGGAACAATCCAAAATCAAATGCGTTTCCTGTGGTTTTCAATGTTACGTTTTATTGATTTTTATGAGCTTCCTCAACTTTAATTTTATTTAAAAATAACCTTTGTGGGTATTCCACTTTCACAAGATAAAGTCCATGAGCCGGCGCTGATGGACCTGCAAACGACCTGTCTTTCTGTGCGATGATTTTCGGAACTTCTTGAACCGGTATTTTATCATATCCCACTTCTAAAAGCGTTCCCACAATTGCACGAACCATATTCCTAAGAAAACGGTCGGCAGTAATTCTAAATATCAAAAAATCTCCTTCCCTTTTCCAAAGAGCTTCTTTAACCTCACAAAAATACGTTTTCACATCGCTTCCTGTTCTGGAAAAACTTTGAAAGTTTTGTTTTCCTATCAAACAAGATGCGGCTTCATTCATTTTAGCAACATTTAGATTTTTCGTTACTTGATAAGCCAATTCATTCCAAAACGGATTTTTCCCGACACTGATTTTATATTCATACGTTCGTGAAACTGCATCAAAACGCGCATGCGCATCCGGTATGGTTTCTATCAAATTGTAAACTGCGATGTCTTTGGGAAGAAAAGCATTTAACCGAAATATAAAATGAGTACGATCCTTAATCTGTTGCGCATCAAAATGGGCTATAAATTCTTTTGCATGAACTCCGGTATCTGTTCTGCCTGCACCTACCACCTCAATTTTTTCCCGTAATAAAACGGATAAACAGCGCTCAATTACTTCTTGAACGGTGATTTGTTCGGGTTGTATTTGCCAACCAAAATAATTTTTACCGTGATACCCGAGCTTTAAAAAATAGCGCATCCTCTTCATTGTCAAAAATCACAAAATTACAATTCCTACACTGCATTTTCTATTATTTCTTTTAAAACTTAATAAATTCGCATTTACACATTTAAACGCACGTTTGTGAAAAAAATACTTTTACTCAGTGACACGCATGGTTATATTGATGAAAAAATTCTACAACATGTTCAATCGGCAGATGAAGTTTGGCATGCCGGAGATATCGGCGATTTGTCGGTAACCGATGCCATTCAGACATTAAAACCGTTACGAGCTGTTTATGGAAATATCGACGGGACCGAAATTCGAAAAGAATTCCCGTTGCACAACCGATTTTGGTGTGAAGGAGTGGATGTATGGATAACCCATATCGGCGGATATCCGGGACGATATTCGGCAGCTGTACATCATGAATTGATAAAAAATCCACCAAAAATATTTATTACCGGACATTCTCATATTTTAAAAATCATGCCGGACAGAAACTTGGATTTGTTACACATCAATCCGGGTGCCATTGGAATTTACGGCTTTCATAAAGTTCGTACCATGGTACGCTTTGAGATAGACGGTGTGAATATTCAAAATATGGAAGTGATAGAATACCCGAGATAACTGGTTGAGAAACAAAAATCCCGAAGATGGCATTCTTCGGGATTTTGCACTAATAAATATACCAAGATTGGTTTATCGTAACCTGTCCACAGATTTTACAAGATCTTCATCCCTTTTTATGGCTTTGTTTGCCAACACTAAAAAAACGATAGAAAAGACAGGGATTAAAATCCCAATACCCTTCTCAGAAACGATAGTTTCTCCGGATACCACTAGGGACGTGTATACGAAAACTCCCAGTAAAATAAAATTTATAAGAATATTTATCCTGTTAAGAATAAATTGTCGCAGTCTGTTTTTATAAGAGATTATTGATATTATTGCCAACGATGCTGAGATAAAAATTGGGGGAAATATTGACCAATCCTGTCTGGAGAGAATCCTATTTCCTGCTTCATCAGTAAAAATCGGAAACCAAAAATAAAGCCCTAGCATTAATACGGCGACTATAATTAAATAGACTGTTTGAATTCGTTGTAACATTTTTTAAAATCAATTCGCGGCAAAAATACAGTTTCTTTTTTTAAAAATAAACAAGAGTATTTCAATAATTTATTGTATTATTGTGCCGTCTATTCGTTTTCCCGCTACAGGAAAATTACTTCTTACACAAAAATTTCAACACGCGACCTTAACATCCAATTAATTACAAAATTTAAAATTAATTTTATCCTTATTACATGATTGACATTTCAGAATTAAAACAAAAGAAGCTTTCTGAACTTCAAGAAATAGCTAAAGAACTTAATGTACCTAAGTATCGGAATGAAAGAAAATTAGATTTAATCTATAAAATCCTTGATTACCAAGCTGCAAATCCACAAAAAGTACAAGAAGTTATCAAGTCAGAAGAAAAAGTTTCCAAAACTACGCCACCTCCTACACCTAAGAATAATGAAGAGAAAGAAAAAGACACCAAGTCTTCTTCAGATACGGCTGTGAAATCTGATAAATCTGCTTCACAGAATAAATCGCAGTACAAATCTGACAATCGCGACAGAAATAAAAAAGAGCATCAGAAAAAAACGCATTCTCAGAATCACGACAATAAAAATAATCGTACCAAACACCATCAGGACAAACATTCAGAGTCCCAAAAACCTCAGAATTCTCAAAATCATTCCAAGAAAGAGTATCACGATAAAAACAACAAAGATTCTCGGAACAAATACAAAGAGCCTGAATATGAATTTGACGGCATTATTGAAAGTGAAGGAGTTCTTGACATTATTCAGGACGGTTATGGTTTCCTTCGTTCCAGCGATTACAATTATTTAGCATCTCCTGATGATATTTACGTTTCACAGTCACAAATTCGTTTGTTCGGATTAAAAACAGGCGACACTGTTTTGGGTGAGGTCAGACCACCAAAAGAAACTGAAAAATATTTTCCGTTAATTAAAGTAAATAAAATTAACGGATTAAGTCCGAATGCTGTACGTGACCGTGTTTCTTTCGAACACTTGACTCCTCTTTTTCCTCAGGAAAAATTCAACATTGCCAACAAGCAAAGCACTATTTCAACACGTATTATCGACATGTTTGCGCCCATTGGAAAAGGGCAACGCGGGATGATTGTTGCGCAACCAAAAACGGGAAAAACTATGCTCTTAAAGGATATTGCCAATGCAATTGCGGCAAACCATCCTGAAGTTTATCAAATTATTTTACTCATTGACGAGCGCCCCGAAGAGGTTACCGATATGCAACGAAATGTTAGAGGTGAAGTTGTTGCTTCAACTTTTGACAAAGAAGCTGCGGAGCATGTTCGTGTTGCAAATATCGTTATTGAAAAAGCAAAACGACTGGTAGAATGTGGTCATGATGTTGTAATCCTTTTAGATTCTATCACACGACTTGCACGCGCCTATAATACGGTTCAACCCACAAGCGGAAAAATATTGAGTGGAGGTGTTGACGCCAATGCGCTTCACAAACCGAAACGCTTTTTTGGAGCTGCAAGAAATATTGAAAACGGAGGTTCTTTGAGCATAATTGCAACGGCACTTACCGACACCGGTTCAAAAATGGATGAAGTAATCTTTGAAGAATTTAAAGGAACCGGAAATATGGAACTACAATTGGACAGAAAAATTTCCAATCGTCGTATTTTCCCCGCGATAGATTTGACCTCTTCAGGCACACGAAGAGATGATTTGTTATTGGATGAAAATGTCATTCAACGCATGTGGATTTTACGAAAATATCTTGCAGACATGAATCCCGTGGAAGCTATGGAATTTATTCTTGATCGTGTAAAACAAACACGTTCCAACGAGGAATTTTTAATTTCTATGAACGGATAATTTAAGTATTTCTATAAATCAAAAGCAGCCTTTTAAAAAATCAAAAGGCTGCTTTTTTCTTCGGCCAATCCACCCATTTATATCCTTAATTCGTATCTCAAGCAAGAATTTTCGGATATTGTAATCGTATTGCTCCAAGTATACCCCTGACAACTTGCGGTATAATTGTATGTTCCGACAGGCAAATCATCAAAATTTCCGCCGCTACCGGTTTCAGAACAATCCGGTGTTGTAGTGTGATACGCTGTGATGGTACTCGAACCGACTCCTTCGACATTCACCGTGATAGGGCCACATCCAAAATCACGATTTACCCAAAACTTCACATCTCCTTTTCCACTTCCGCCGGTATTTCCACCGGTACCACCACTTGTACCACCATTTCCACCATTTGATGTACTACAATCTACTCCGTAACCACTTACAATAACATCGACTGAGCCATTTGTTTGTAAATTTGCTTCCAATACAAATTCACGCCCGTTTATTGAGATTGTACACGTATTTGGAGGAATATCTCCTTCATTATGTGCATAAAGTGTAATATAATTGTATCCGTTGTACCCGAAATCATAATTTACACTTATCGGATTATCAGGTCCTGACAAGGTTTTTTGATCGATAATAACATCGCCATTTGCAATAATTGAAACCACATCATTATCTATCGTTCCGTGATCCCACACTTTTATTGTAGTTATCCGACTGCCAATTTCTACACATCCTAAATAAACATTCGGACGTCCGAAATTTGTGGAAGGAATTATCGATGTGGTATTTACATCAACTTCCGGTTCAGAATTATCTTCTTCCTTTTCACAAGAAATCAACAAAGCAGCGATTGCTGCCAATGTTATGAATATTTTTTTATTGAGCATGCCTTTTAATTTGAATGATTAGATTTTAACTCGATTTGTTCAATCCAAAACTAAATCACAATTCAACAAAAGAAAATACCCAATAAAAGGTATTTAATGATTTTTACTTATGTTTTTTTAAAATATCAGCAATAAATCCCTAAAAGATAGAGGATATAAAAAAAGAAATTATATAAATGTATCCCATAAAACATCCCGAGGTGTGGGAGCAATGATTTGAAGAATTTCTTTAGTAACCGGATGCGTGAATTTGAGTTCGCGTGCATGAAGATGAATGCTCCCATCAGGATTGCTTCTGTCAAAACCATATTTCAAATCGCCTTTTATGGGCATGCCAACTGCCGATAATTGCGAGCGAATTTGATGATGCCTTCCTGTTTCCAAAGTAATTTCAAGTGCGTAATAATGATTTAATTTTCGAATAAGCCGATAATGGAGAATTGCTTTTTTTCCATTCGGAATCTCCTTGTTATTCGCATAAGATTTATTTTGTTTTGAATTTCGAACCATATAATGAACAAGCGTATCTTTTTCTTTTGGAGGTTCATTTTTTACAACAGCCCAATAAATTTTCTCGGTAGTTCGTGTTGCAAACAATTTATTTAACCTGCTTAAAGCTTTTGAAGTTCGTGCAAAAATAATCACCCCGCTGGTCGGTCGGTCTAAACGGTGTACCACTCCCAAAAAAACAGCTCCGGGTTTATTGTATTTATGAGCTATGTATTCTTTCACAACATCTACCAAGGGTTTGTCTCCGGTTTTATCACCTTGGACAATATCGCCGGGGCGTTTGTTTACTGCGATAATATGATTGTCTTCATAAAGAACCTGAAGATTGTCTTTTGTAGAATGCACTTTAAATTAATATTGTTCTTTTTCATTGGGAAAGTCTCCTTCTTTTACATCTTTGCTGTATTGTACAAATGCATTGGTCATGTCGTTGTACAAATTTAAATACCGACGTAAAAATCTCGGGTTAAACTCGTGAGTCATTCCTATCATATCGTGAATTACCAACACTTGACCATCAACGTCACCTCCGGCTCCGATTACAATTACAGGAATGGAAATTTGTTCGGCTACTTTTTTTGCCAATACAGCCGGGACTTTTTCCAAAACTACCGCAAAGCAACCAATTTTTTCTAACATCAATGCATCACTGATGAGCCGATTGGCTTCTTCTTCTTCTTTTGCGCGAACCGTATAAGTTCCAAATTTATAAATCGATTGAGGCGTTAAGCCCAAATGTCCCATCACCGGAATACCGGCATTTAAAATGCGTTTAATCGATTCTTTTATTTCTTTTCCGCCTTCCAGCTTCACTGCATGAGCCCCACTTTCTTTCATGATGCGAATGGAAGAGCGCAGTGCTTCTTTCGGATCGCTCTGATAACTTCCGAAAGGAAGATCGACTACCACCAAACAGCGTTCTACAGCACGAACTACCGAAGCAGCGTGATAAATCATTTGGTCTAAGGTAATGGGCAATGTCGTTTCGTGACCTGCCATCACATTGCTTGCAGAATCTCCGACTAAAATCACATCAATTCCTGCATTATCAACAATTTTCGCCATGGAATAATCATAAGCGGTGAGCATTGCTATTTTCTCACCGTTTTTTTTCATATCTACAAGCGTTTTGGTTGTAATTCGTTTGTATTCTCGTTTGGCTACGGACATAATCTAGAGTTTTAGAAAGTAAAAGTATGAATTTATTTATTTGAATATTTCTTAGTAAGATAGATTTCTAACAGTCACTGATATTCACTTGAACCGCAAGTCCTCCTTCACTGGTTTCTTTGTATTTTGAGGTCATATCTTGTGCAGTTGCCCACATTGTTGCCACCACGTCATCCAGAGAAACTTTGGCTTTGGAAGGATCACTGTGTAATGCTATTTCACAAGCGTTTATTGCTTTAACTGCTCCCATCGCATTTCGTTCGATGCAAGGAATTTGTACCAATCCGGCAATCGGATCACAGGTTAATCCCAAGTGGTGCTCCATTGCTATTTCACTTGCCATCAGACATTGATCGGGCGTTCCTCCCATAAGTTCACAAAGTGCACCGGCAGCCATCGACGATGAAACACCGATTTCGGCCTGACATCCGCCCATTGCTGCAGAAATTGTGGCACCTTTTTTAAAGATACTCCCGATTTCACCGGCAGTCAATAGAAATTTTTTAATGTCTTCCCAAGTTGCTTGATGATTTTCGATTACCAAATAATACATCAAAACCGCGGGAATCACACCTGCACTTCCATTTGTCGGAGCAGTGACGACCCTGCCTAAAGAAGCGTTTACTTCGTTGACAGCAATAGCAAAACTCGACACCCATTTGAGTATTTGTCGAAACGCTACCTTGGTATTCCGGATGGCATCTAACCATTCTTGAGGTGTTTCGTAAATACTGTCGCCAATTAATTTTTTATTCATTGCAGAGGCTCTTCGGACAACATTTAATCCTCCGGGCAGGTAACCTTCTGTATGACAGCCGTCATAAACCGATTGCAGCATCACGTCCCAAATGGCTTTCAAGCCTTTGTCTATTTCTTCATCATTTCGCAAGGAACGTTCATTTTCCAGAACAATTTCCGAAATGCTTTTTTGTTCGGCCATACAAAAGGCAAGCAAGTCAGAACCATTTTGAATGGGAAAAGGGAAATGTGAGAATTTCTCCATTTTAATCTTTTCCATCTTGCGTTCTTCTTTCACAATAAATCCACCGCCAATTGAATAATAAGAGTCTTTAATCTTACTTCCATCAGACAATTCGGCTGTAAAAGTCATGCCATTGGGATGAAAATCTAAAAAATTCTTATTGAAAACGATATGTTTTGAAGGCGAAAAAGTGCAGGGTCGCTCTTGATTAAAATCGATAAGCTGTGTCATTTTTATTTGCGCTACTTCTTCATCAATTTTGTCTGTAGGAAATGTTTCAGGATCATATCCGCAAAGTCCCATCATTACTGCAACATCGGTAGCATGACCAATTCCCGTAAGCGACAAAGAACCGTATAAATCTACTGTAATGCCGACCACACGATCAAAAACCCCACGCGCTTTAAGTTCTTCAATCCATCGCAAACCGGCGCGCCAAGGTCCCAAAGTATGGGAACTTGATGGTCCTACACCGATAGACAACATATCAAATACGCTAATGCTTTCCATATATAAAGGGGATAATTATTTTTTCAAAGATACTAGTTTTCTTAACGATAATAAATACTTAAATCGAGCTTTCAGAAGTGGTCTGAAACAAATTTAAATCAACAGTCAAAAGTGTTATTCGCTGTAAATGCGAGATATTGGTTTTCAGCAAAAAAGTAAATTTGTTTTCTATAATCCGCTTCATTTTCTTTTTTTTGGTTTATACTTGTCGTAATTTTTCATCAACTACAAGCATCCAACTATTTTTGGATTTTCAGGATGGCTGCTAAACGAATTTTCGACCTTTTTCTTTCCATAATCGGGCTTTTTCTTACCTGGTGGATTATTTTATTACTAATTGTAATATCCAGAATTGACACCGGGGGAAGCGGAATTTTTAAACAACGACGTGTAGGACAATACGGAAAGTTGTTTACTATTTACAAAATCCGTTCGATGCATGCCGTTACCGGTGAAATTTCAAAAACAGGCAAGTTTATCCGAAAGTATAAACTTGATGAACTCCCTCAATTTTTTAATATTTTAAACGGCAGCATGAGTTTTGTAGGTCCCCGACCGGATATTCCCGGTTATTATGATTTATTGCAAGGAGAAGATCGCGTTATTTTGGAATTAAAACCCGGACTTGTCAGCAGGGCAGCAATGAAATACTTTAACGAAGATGAAATTTTAGCAGCTCAAAGCAATCCGGAACAGTATAACGACGAGGTTATCTTTCCCGACAAAATCCAAATGAACAAAAATTATTACTACAACAGGAGCCTGAAAGAGGATATAAAAATTCTATTTTCTTTTATCAATACAACGTTATTGTAACATTTTATTATAGTTATTTTAAAAGTGCCTTTTCTTTTTTTTTCTATCTTTGCTCATATCAATTCAAATTAACAATTAGAAATCATAATATTGATTTATTATATTGGTGATTCAATTAATAATAATACATTTTATTTACAATAAACAATCTTTGATGAGAAACATTATAAACACCTTAGCGTTATCCCCAACATTATCGACATACAACTTGTGTCATTTAAACTATCTGTAAGGTGTTGTAAATGGGTTTATAAAATATCTAATTTGGATTCATATAAATCTTTTAATGAAATAAAGTCTTAACTAAAATGGGGATATGAGTGAGAAAAAACTACTTTCAGGAAATTTAGTGCGTCGTTACAGACACTTCAGAAAATACACTTTAGATCAACAATACTTACCGAGATGGGTTGTTTATGCGATTGATTTATCGCTTTGTCTGCTCTCGTTTTTAGTTATTGAGTTAACCTTGGGGAATTCGCTATACGAACCGTATAAAATTCTAAACATTGTAGAAAAGGCTTTTATATTAGTCTTTCTTCACGCAATTTCGTTTGCTGTTTTCAGAACGTATTCAGGAATTATTCGTCACAGTACTTTTACAGACGTGTACCGATTGGCAATGGCATCCGGTACTGTTTTTGTACTTTCGGTTATTCTTAATTTCTTAGCTAAAGTCATTTTTACACAGCGAATTTTTCTTACCATTGAACTCATCCTTTATGCTTCATTCTCTTTCCTTGTTGTAGTTGCATTTCGAGTAACTGTCAAAGAAACGTATCGATTCTTACGGATGACTTCATCCGGAAAACGCAAAAAACACATTGCGATTCTCGGAACAGACGACAAAAACATTGCTCTTGCACAATCCCTTTTAGCCGATTGGGGATCAGAGTATAAACCAATTATTTTTGTCAGCATCTACGAGCGTTTCGGCAATCATAAAATTATGGGGCTTCCGGTTATCAGTTCTAAAGGTGATTTACCCAAAACATTTGCTACCCTTAAAGAACAATATGATATTGACGGCATTTTGATTGTTGGAAATATTTTAAGCGTAAAAGACAAGAATTTTATTATGGAGTCTGCATTTGATTACGGATTAGACATCTATAATGCAGCTTTACCACAACAATGGCATGAACCTTCAGATGTCCGTCTGAATATTGCTCCTATGCAAATTGAAGATTTACTGGAACGAACAGTTATTGAAATTGATACCGGGATTATCTCCAAAGATTTACACAACAAAACGATTCTTGTTACAGGAGGTGCAGGAAGTATCGGACGTGAATTGGTCAATCAAATTGTCACTTTTTCTCCGAAGAAATTAATCGTCCTTGACAATGCCGAGAGTGCGCTTCACGATGTAGATTTAACGCTAAAAAAACAAGTACCGGACTTAAATTATCAGGTTTACTTGGCAGATATTACCGACTCCAACCGAATGGAGCAAATCTTCAGAAAATACAAATTTGATGTAATTTATCATGCGGCGGCATACAAGCATGTTCCCATGATTGAAAAACATCCGAAAGAAGGAATTAAAACCAACATTTTCGGCACCAAAACATTGGCAGAATTAGCCGTTCGATTTAAAGTAGGAAGATTTGTAATGATTTCAACTGATAAAGCCGTAAATCCTACCAACGTTATGGGGGCAACCAAACGTGCTGCAGAAATTTACGTGCAATCGTTGCAACAAGCCATCGGATGTAAAACGAAATTTATTACCACTCGTTTCGGTAATGTCTTGGGAAGCAACGGTTCTGTAATTCCTTTCTTTAAAAAACAAATTGAAAACGGAGGTCCCGTTACGGTTACCCATAAAGATATCATCCGTTATTTTATGACCATTAAAGAAGCCTGCCAACTGGTGTTGCAAGCCGGCACTATGGGAAAAGGAGGCGAAATTTT
This sequence comes from Bacteroidota bacterium, assembly GCA_012522045.1. GTDB lineage: Bacteria > Bacteroidota > Bacteroidia > Flavobacteriales > Flavobacteriaceae > JAAYLC01. The sequence continues at coordinate 1,048 of JAAYLC010000064.1, read as the reverse complement.
TGTTTTTGACATGGGAAAACCTGTGAGAATTCTCGATATGGCTGAACGCATGATTAAACTATGCGGACTGAAACCTTATGTCGATATTCCCATAAAAATCACAGGGTTGCGCGAAGGTGAAAAATTATATGAAGAATTGCTGATTGACGGAGAAACCACCTTGCCTACTTTCAATCCGAAGATTATGGTTAATCGGGTTGTAAAACACAATTTTAATGCCGTGACAAGAACACTGGATGAATTGGAAGCTTCGATGAAAATTTCAGACTCAGACGAACCTTTAGTACAACTGCTCAAACAGTTGATACCGGAATTTAAAAGTTCAAATTCCGTATATGAAAAATTAGATACAAAACAAGTAAAAGTCAGAAGTATAAGCTAAATATTAAAACTATGAAAACAACTTTATTTAAAAAAAACAGTGCATTCTTGCTCTTGATGCTGATGATAACATCAGTAACATTCAGCCAAGGATTGGAAGATTTTACGAACTTAAATATTTCCAAAAGTTCGTATTCAAGTGGAAACTTTACCGGAAATAACGGAATTGCTTGGGATTATGTTGAAGTTAGAGGTACTGACACAAGCAGTGTTACTTATCCCAATGTAGATCATCCTGCGATGATGCTAAGACGAGCGTCTGACAACAGTTCCATAACTTCGAGTTTGATTCCAAACGGAATCCAAGATTTCTCGGTAAAATTATACAAAGGATTTACCGGGAATGGAAATCGACAGGTTGAACTCTTTATCAACGGCCAATCGATTGCGCAATCCACTCCTTTTGACGATTTCGACGAACATATTTTCACTGTAAACAACATTAACGTTGCAGGGGACTTTACGTTAGAGATAAGAAATGTAACATCCAGTCAAGTTGTAATTGATGATATTTCTTGGACCGCCTACAATCCGGGGGTGAATCTTCCGCCTACAATCTCACAGATTACATTAACACCGGATGTCTATAACATTACTTCTACAGATATTGTTACGGTAGAAGCATCAATCACCGATCCTGACGGTGTAGCCTCGGCAACTTTAAATT
>JAAYLC010000196.1 GCA_012522045.1 Bacteroidota bacterium | reverse complement strand
TTCTGGATTTTGTATCGGAACTGAAAAATAAGCATCGCTTAAATCGCTTCTATGAATGCCGATTTTTTTAATTTTTGAGGATTGGTGGCAAAAAATCAAGGGTTGTGCAACGGTTACCATTGTTGGCGGTAGTTATTTTATTTTTTCAAACTCGTTAATTTTTTCATTTACACTTTCCAATGAACTTATGTGACCTTGAATTGCATTCATATGTTTTTCTGTCACGTGTTCCATATCATTGAAAGCTGATAAAACCTGATTAGAAATCTCACTAATTTCAATTGCATTATAATCTTCAGGAATGTATTTAGAGGCAATATTTATCAATGGCGTAACAAACCTATCTATAAGCAACTTCCTGTCTTTTAATCCATTATTGTCAATTATCTCATTGTCTGCAAAAGTTTTAACACGTAATTGAGTGTATTCAGCCATAAATTTGTCGTTTTCATTAAAGCTGAATTTTTTAATTCCATTTTCATTAATTATATTTTCTGCTCTTAAATTACAAAGCTCAAAATATTTAGTGTACAGTAATCCTCTGTATTTGTAAAACATTTGTTCGTGATAATTGTACTTTTCAATGTACGTCCGAACCTCACTTCGTAATGAACCTCTGAAATCGTAGAGTGAATATAGGCTTGTAAAAAGGCGATTAATTATTTTAATGTTTTCTTTGTTCTCGAAATCGTGTTTTTTATATATGTCTTTTACGCTTATGAACTGTAAGAAATCAACTTGTATTTCTGAATAGAATGAAAGTCGAAAATCTTTTTTTTCAATGTATTCTTTTAAGCTGTCAATTTGCTTTGAAATCGGTTTTCTAATTTCTTCCAGATTATTTTTTAGTAATTCGTTTTCAGAGTTTTCAAGTTCTTTATTTTCTTTCTTTTTGTCCGTCTGTTCTCTTTTATAAACATATTCCGCAACTAAATATGCTCCAATTATGCTTGCGATTGTTAACAAAAGAGTCAACCAGTCAAACCAATTCGGCGTAAAATCAAAAATTTTATTATGATGTAGTAAAATTGTTAATTGCATTTAGTTTGTTTTAATTACCGCCAACGGATGGCAATAAGAAACGTAGGGCATTTCGAAGCACCTGCCTATCAAATTACCGAGCCGATTATTAAATGTTATGTCGTTTAAATTTAGCACTTTCTGCCCTATGTTTTTTATTGCGTGTTGGCACCAGTTATTCATTATTCAATCCATAACTCATTAATTTTTTCTTTGCCCCATTTTTCATCATTCTTAGTCAATAGTATTCTGACACCTGTACTTATTAACCTGAGGTCAACTAATGCACTATCTTTCTGACTATTTATCAAAATTCCCAATATTTCTGGTGTAGTTAAGTATTCTTTCCAGTCATTGGATATTGGTGTATTTATAAAATAAGTAGAATCCAGATAGAAAGATTTTTGGTAACTGTCCTTATCTAAGAAAAGCTTCATTGATGTTTTAAATGGTTCAATATTATAGACAAATCTGGCATGTCCGATGTCTGGTCTTGGATAAAATGGACTTAATGTATCAAGATTCATTGAGTAAATGGAAAACTCATGCCAATTTTTTAATGAATCAAAGTTTTCAACAATTTTATACCTTATTTCAGTAGGTAAGATGGCATATTTATATTTTAAATAATGAGGTCTTGATGACCAACCGTATTTTTCCAACTCAAATGGATGATAAACTTCATTAAAAATACTCTCTATGGTAGATGTCAGTTGGTCACTATTGTTGATTTTGTGAATAGATAAGTCATTCCATTTCCGAAAGAATTCTTTTAGTTCTGAAGTGTCTTTTTCTATATACGCCCTTTGGAGTTGGAAGTAAAAGGTTGAGTCAAATTCTATTGTTTCACTTTCACTATTATACTTAAATGCTCCTTTGTCCTTATTTTCTTTACAGGAATAAAGAAAAATTAATGTCAATATGATAATTGCTACTCTTTTCATTTTAATTGGTGCCAACGGTTTTGGCTATGAGCCGTGGCGTGGTTTTGCGACTAAGTTACCAAAAATTCCCAAGCGGTAGGAAAATCCGTGGGATTTTCTGGGTAGGCAAGCAGGAGCTATGGCTGATAGCCGATGTTACCCAACGTTTTTTTGTTTCTCCAATGTAATTATAATTCCGTTTTCTCTTATAAATTTTATATCGTCTCCTTCTAAATCTTTAGTTGTTTTAATATTTTCTTCTTTGAACAAGTATGCAGGCACAATTTTCGACTTTATTATTAAAGAGTCAGAAGTCAGTTGTAAAATTTCGTATTGAAATCCGACGTCATATTCGAAAGCTATTAATTCATTTCCTTCAATCCAGAATTTTTGATAGTCGTTACAATTCCGTTTCGTTTTGTCATTTTCATAAACTTTTAAAATTCCATACTCATCAAATTCAAATATTGAGTTCAGTCCCATTTTTTCACAAAAAGAAGGATGCTCAAATGGTAAGAAATTAGATTTAGTTACTTTCCATTTTCCAATCAGTTTTTCATACTGTTCAGTTTTCGGTAGTTTTTCAATTTTTTTAGAAAAGTTACAACTCGAAAAAGTCAGAATAAAAACTATGATTGATATGTAGAATGTTGTTTTTTTCAAATGTTGGGTAACGTGTTTGGCTATGGTTTCGTTGCGTGAAAATCCGCGAGGATTTTCCGCCGTGAACCGAAGATAGCAAATTTGCGAGGACTTTCCGAGAGGAAAGTCAGAAGCAATGAACTATAGCCGGTGTTGTGTACAGTATTTTTATTCCTCAATTTTATAATATTCAGTTTCTTTTCCGTCTGTTATTAAAATCAGTTTTTTAGAATTCAAGTATTTTAATTCCGAAATCCAATTTCCATATAAATAAGTGTATTTGAGTTTAAATCCGTTCTCATATTTTACTATTTCTACGAATGAGTGGTCGTCCTCAACAATTATTTCTTCTCCGTTTTCTACTGGTTCAAAACCTTCTAAATTTCCTTTTCCGTTCTCAAACCAATAGTGATAAACAGTTTTAGAGTCCGAATTTTTTATTTTCCATTTTCCGCTCAGATATGATTCCACTTCTTTTTCTGTTTCACAACATTTTAAATGCTGTCCGAGTAAAGTCAGAGGTAAAAAAGTCAATATTAAAATCAGTGTTTTTTTCATTTTCAGGTTTGAGTGGATATTGTACACAACGTTTTGCGTATATGGCTTGTGGCGGTTTCGAAGCACTTTCCTGTCCACCGAAACCAAAGCTAGCTACGATGCGAAAACCTTGCAGGCAGCCGTTCACCCGCCATAAGCTATATGCGTTGTTGTACACAGTTTTTATTTAAATTCTTCAGTAAATGAGTCGTCCCATTTAAACGCATTTACAATCCAACCATTATTGTTTCTATAGTAAGTGAAAATCAATCGTATTGCAGTATTTTCATATCTTATTAAATAGGTCTCTCTAATTGCTATATCAGAGATAGTCTCATTTTTTACTTTTATTGTTCCAATGGATTTTCCGAATCGTTGTTCAATTATATTTAGATATTTAATGGTTTTTTCCTCAATCGATTCTAGTTCATTTTGTGGCATTGGCCAATAAGGAGTTAACTGGTCAAAGGATTCAGAGATTTTATTGTCATTAAACAATGAAACAACCTTTTTAGAAAGCTCTATAGTCTCATTTATGTCTTTCATATACTTTTCTTGAGCAAATAACCCAAGACTCATAAATGATAAAGCGATTGCCATACTTGTTCTTTTCATGTTTCAGTTTTTTTAATTGTGTACAACGGCAGTTCGTCTAAAAACCCTTTATGGGTTTAATTAGGATTTAAAAATAGGCAAATATTTTAAATATAAGCCCTTGAACTAAGCAACTGCAGCAAATTAGTATTTTAACTTTAGGATAATTAAAGGTTACCTAAAACCCTTATAATATCTTTTCAGGACCCAAGAATAAAGACCAAAGCCTTTTAAGCAGGCATTGAGTG
>JAAYLC010000071.1 GCA_012522045.1 Bacteroidota bacterium | reverse complement strand
GTTCTGCAACTGCTGCAACCTTTTCCGCTAATTCAGATTCATCTATTTGCTCTTCATTTTCTTTTAGCAAACTATCAACAATGCGTTCGGTGTTGCTTTTAAATATCTTTTCGCCCAGAATGATTCCTGAATTTTCATTGATTTTGGTTTGTTTATTTCTGTCTATTTCTCGTGCATCATCCAAATCCAATTCTTTACTGGCTTTTTGAATGCGTTTGTTTTTTTCCTCGGGTAGTTTATCTAAAATATCCTCTTCTTGTTTTGGGAAATTGAACACCCCTTTTATGCTATCATTGAACAGAAGATTGGTCATAAAACGAGCGTTTACAATTTCTGCTGCAGCCAAAGCATTCGGGAAGGTCAATACTTTTTCTGCATTCAGCTCAATCATCTCGCCGTTTACGTCTTCCGAAATAACAGGGAAGAAGTTGAGAAGTTCTTTTATATTCTCTTCTCTTTCTTTTTCGGTAATTTCTCCTTTTACAGCTTTTGGATTTAACCCATTCGCAAAATCGTCATAAATTTCAAGCACGCGGGTAGGAGCGAAATCAAATAAATAAGCTGCTTTTTTGAAATACAACTCTCCCTCTCGTATTTCTTTGTACGGGGTTTGCGCACGAAATGCAGCTTGCATATATAAAGCCGGAGATTTAATATCTGTCAGCATCAACACGGCTGTCCATTCTTTAACCGTTACGCCCGTAGTTAATTGTCCACAAGAAAGGGTGATGGTTTTATCATTTTCATCTATTGCTTTTTTTACTCTCTCGTAAGATTTTTCATTATTTCTAAAATCATCTTGCTCTTCTTCAAAGCTCATTCCATCGCCTGCAGCAACAATGATTTCATAATTCTCAAAAACCGGATCTTTCTTTAACAGGCTTGCCAATGCTTTTACAGAATCCACACGATTTCCCACATACCAAAAAGTATGTTTCAACTCTTTTCTTAATTCGGGAGTAGAAAAAGGATATTTCTTATTGGTGGTTAGGTTTCTTAAAAACTCTATTACTTCCTTTTCATGAATAAATTTCCTGCTTTTATTGGTACGGAAAAACTCATTCAAATCAAAAGCATAATCTCTTGTTTCATTGTCAATTTCAATCCCCTCATTTACTTCATCTGTAATCATTTGTGAAATACGATAAGTAAACAGTTTTAGGTCGGGTAAATCAGTATGTTCTCCTGTTTCTCCTTCTTCAAGCTCTATCTGTTTTATTTTTTGCTCATCTAAGTAAGTCCAGTTATAAATGGCTTCTTTGGGAAATTTCTCATTAGCTAATGCTTTGAACGGAGTTCCCGATAGATGAAGGGTGTGTTTACGTTTAATAACATCAAAAGCAGCATCTGTTCTTCCTGTATCAACTCCTTCATGGGCTTCATCAATAATCAATAAGTCCCATTCCAAATCAGCCACCCAGCGTAATTTATTGTAATTCCCTCCAAAGTATTTAGAGCCTTTGAGGTCTTGCAAAGAAAGAAATGTAATAAGTGGTTTGATAGGTCTTGTCGCAATATGCTGCTCTCTTGTGAGAGTGGCTCTATTTTTTAAAGAAGAGGTTTCTGAAATAAAATTATATCCGTCAACAAACATTTCAAAATCATCAAACCAAGAGTTGGCGATGGCAGGTCTGTTGGTTACAATAAGCACTTTGTTAGCCCCTAGTCGTTTTGCTAAGTCATAACTTGCAAGGGTTTTACCAAATCGAGGCTTGGCATTCCAAAGAAATTCTCCTTTTTCGGTTTTCTGGAAATAGTCAATAGCTTTTTCAACAGCTTCATTTTGTTCAAAACGCAAGGTGTAATCAATTTTACCGTTATCGTTTTGTAAAGCTGAAAACTTTTCTTTACGGAATAAATCAAATAAATCTTTTGACTTGAGCGGTTCTCCATTAAAGTAGAACCATTCTTGCCCTAGTTCCCATTTTCTTTCAATGCCTTTCTTTTCAAGAAATCTGTGGAATACTTTGTCAATAAAAGACTCATCACTGTCCTTAAAAAAAGCAGGTGCACTCCATAACAATTCATATTTTAATCTAATAGCAGCTGTTTTTACTTGCTGTAATATTCTATTGTGCACATCTTTATGCTCAGTATATCCTATTTTTTGTGAACCTTCATTTGGCTTTAGTTCAGGAAGAGTGTAGGAATATATCTGAGGATATACAACTTTATAAGATTTTATGTTTTGTGTTATGTTACTCATAATCTCTTTTTAAAACCATTGCCGTCCGATAAAAACTGGTTTTAATTTTGCTTGACTTCCAACCATCATATTATCAGACATGTTTTTTTAGTTTTCTATTATTCTCAAAAGTAAGCCCCCCTGAAAAGGGTGAGCATCTCTAAATTCTTGTCATCCCGTTGCCAGTCTCGTTCAGGATTTTCTAAAAATCTCATCAGGTGCAGGTAATT
>JAAYLC010000225.1 GCA_012522045.1 Bacteroidota bacterium | reverse complement strand
TTGCTGCACTGTGTGTCCTAACCTTTCAAATAGGTCAATGTATGTCTCTCCATCCATTTTACGCCACCCCATTGCTTCTGCTAACTTCTTCAAATCATGCCCTGAAGATAGAATATGCTCGCTATCTGTAGTGTACCCATTTTGCTTACTCATACAATCACCTCCTTCTCTTTATCTTGCTTTGCAAACCATAAATCTAATATATCATCACCCTCGCCAATTAATCCACTATCAACCGCCCTGTCAACTGATAAATCCATTTGCCTATTTGTAAATATTCGGGTCTTTTGTTCCCATTTCTCAAATTGTCCGTTGTCAGGAAAAACTATGTCCAGACGGGGTAACTCGCTCAGTCTTTTAAGGTTCAACATCTCGCTCCCACCACTCGCAACCCACGTGTATTCAGGCATGAATACGCTCATTAGAATAGCTGTCTTTTCACTCTCACAAAGTGCAATAGGCTTGTCGGGTGTTGTTAAGTGAAGACCGAAGAAACATTGCCGATAATTGAAATCATCTTTTATCCTGCTGTGGAGGAACCAGCTATTGCGCTCTTTTATCCTTTTACCGTTAGGGTGATAATACATTACCTTTCCTGTTCTGATATTACCTCTTCTGTCTTCTTGCCAAAACACCGTACCACCTCCTTTGGCTGTACCGATGTTATAATCGGTTCTTAAGCTGTCGGCTTTATCTATGCCAAATAGTTTAACTAACCACATGTAAAAAACATTCGTTTTGTACTGACTAAATGTTGCACTAACTACATCTTTTGGTACATAGTCAAGTGGTTTCGGAGGTTGCGGTGGTGGTGGTGTCCAGTTGTTTAAATCGTCCTTTTCCCATGCTTCCAGTTTTGGGTATTGATGATACTGACACGATAGAATTCTTTCGCACCTTCCCCATTTAGCAGGGTTAACCCTCTCTCCTGTATTAACATCCACGTAACATTTGAAAGTTTTCTTTCCGCAATTTGGACAAATAATATGTTTACTACCTCTTTCAAGTGAGTAGCGAAATTTTGTTTTAGTGTTCATTATTGGATTGCTTTTTTAATTTAATGATTAATGTTTAATGATTAATGATTTCGAGTTGTAAGATACAAAGAATTTTTAGTTATACCAAATAAAACATTAGAGATATTACTTTTTTCTTTCTCCAACATCCTCAACAACCCAATTAACTCCCACTTTTGTAACTTTAAATTGCCTTCCTGTTTCAATACCCATTTCATAAACTATCCTGCGATATCTTCTCTCGTGCTCGTCTTGCCACGTAAAAGGCAACCTCTCATTGCGGAGCGCCTCTCTTAACCTCTTGTTTATATCTTTCACCTGCTCTTTTGTTAGTTGTAGTTCTTTTTCCATCTTTATTATTTTTTTTAATTGTTTTTTATCATGTTAAAATATATCTTTCAAGTACTCAAAATCATTGCTCAATTCGATTTCCCTCCCTGTTTTCGTTGTTAGCAAAACATCTTTCTCCCTAACCTCCACCTGTTCGATATCTTTGATTAAAAGCACTCCCTCTCTTTTGCCACTTACGTAATTAACACTACCGGATTTTAATGCGTCAAACATATTTCTTATTCTTCGATATTGATCTCGGTAGTAGTCATTATCTGTTTTTGACCATGCTATAATTTCATCATATTTTTTAAATAAGGCTGATGCCTTCTTCTTAGCGGTAGCCTCTTTCACACCTATGCAACTTGCTGCCATTGCTCTTAATTCATCTTTAAAATCCCATTTCGTTAATTCTTTTTCCATATCTATTATTGTTTTTAATTGTTATAATTCTATCCCATTAACACTAAAGAAGTCTCTCTGCTCATCTGTTATCTCGAATTGTTCCCGTACCTCCTCAATTGATAATTTCCCGTCTCTCACCGCCTTCAGCACTCTACTTATTTGCCTTTTGTCAGTTAGGGCTATCTTCTCAATAGCACCCTTTTCCACTCTTTCAATCTCTGTTTTATTATAAGCCTTTTTAAAAGCTCTTTCCAGTTGGCTTCGAGCATTGACAAATGAATCCTCAATGTGATCCGCTTCCATCTCTGTTAAAGTGTAGGTTGCCTCCAACCTTACCATTTCATAATTACCCAGATTTTTGACAATCTGCATTGTTATTGTTGTTGCTTTCATTTTTTTATTTCAATTTAATCGTTACATATTCTTTACGCTCGCTTACAGTTGTGTATTTGCTTTCATCAATTTCAGGGTAATCTTTTAATAACTTTGCCTTATTAAATCTCGATGTTGTACCCGCTGGGACGTGTGTTATGATATAATTTTCCGAGTTGATACTTTTCACTCCATTGTCCTGCATGAATTGTAGGAGGTTAGCCTTTTTCTCCTCAATCAATGTCTCCAGCCTTTTAATTTCCTGAAGATAGTTCGTCATTAGCTCAACCTCTGTTGCCTCAAAGGGTAGCAGGTCTTCTGATGTCCACTCTTCAGGTAACCCCAAGTTGAGACTATCCCAATTGTCATCTAATAATTTGATACCATGAAGGAGCGTTTCAATGAACTGTTCATCCCTCTCGATATAGTGTGTTGAAATTGACATTTCGTTAAAATCCCACCCTTTAGAACTGTCACCTATCACCAGGCGTATGTCGCGCGCCCCCAGCATATAATACCATTGCAGCTGTGCCTTATACTGCTCAAAAGCGGACAAGGGATCAATTAAGCACTTTAGTTCAATGATATAAATTTTCTTGCGAAACTCCTTTGAAATATCCGCATGAGCAAAGGTCTTGAAGTTTGTTGCTAATTCCCTTTCAATCTTAACCT
>JAAYLC010000045.1 GCA_012522045.1 Bacteroidota bacterium | reverse complement strand
TTCGTAATCTGCAGGAATAATATATTCGTCTAAGAATTTAATTTTAATGCTGTTTTTGGTAATTCGAGCCGACCCGCAAGAGATTAATAAAAAAATAAGAGGGAAAAATAAAAGCTTAGAAAATCGGATGTATTTCATAAGAAACATGAATTCAAATCGATAGGATGTTTAAAAAAAGTAAAGTAAAAGAATAGATGTTACTAAAATATGGATATTTGATAATATTAATATTCAAATAAAATAAAAAAACCTATCTATTGGTTGACAGATAGGTTTTTTATATAAGTTAATTTGAAATTATTCTTGCCATTCGGCGATAAAGATGTTTGTGTCTCTTGTTCCTCCATTGTTTCTATTGGAAGAAAACACAAGGTATTTTCCATCCGGAGAGAACATTGGGAATGAATCAAACGTGCCGCTATTGGTAACACGGACTAAATTGGTACCATCAATATCTATCATATAAATGTGAAAAGGAAATCCTTTTTCTGATTCGAAATTACTGGAAAAAATGATTTTTTCTCCGGAAGGGTGGAAAAACGGAGCCCAATTAGAGCCACCTAAATTGGTCACTTGACGCATATCACTTCCGTCAGCATTGCAAACAAAAATTTCCATTCTTGTAGGCTGAATCAAATTTTGAGAAAGCAAGTTTTTGTAGTCTTGGATATCCTCCTCTGAAGTTGGATGATGTCCTCTGAAGACGATTTTACTTCCATCCGGTGAAAAGAAAGCACCACCGTCATAACCTACCTTATTCGTAATTTGTTTTACATTAGAACCGTCAATATCCATAGTGAAAAGCTCTAAATCTCCGGTTCGCGTTGAAGTAAAAATAATTTTATCGCCTTTTGGTGAAACCGTTGCTTCGGCATTATATCCGGGAGTGTCCGTTAATTGAGAAACGATATTTCCTTCTAAATCAGCTACAAATATTTCGTATCCTTCGTAAAGAGGCCACGTATATTTTCCGCCGGTTCTTTCCGGTACAGGAGGACAGTTTTCATCTACTAAATGGGTGCTTGAATAGATTATGTGTTTTCCGTCAGGGAGAAAATACCCACACGTAGTTCTTCCTTTTCCGGTACTGACCATCACAGGTTTTGAGTTTTCGAAACTTTCATCGACATCCATAATAAACATTTGGTCACACGAGAGTCCCCATTCGGAATAGTTACTTTGGAAAATAAGTTTCTTGCTGTCAAAGCTCCAGTATGCTTCGGCATTGTCTCCGCCAAATGTGACTTGTCTTAAAGATTTGAAAAATTTTTCTTCGGGATAAATCAAAGAGTTTTCGGTTTGTGTAGCACCTGCCACTGAATCTTCAGTTGTGTTCTCTGTATCTTTTGCTTTTTCATTGCCACCTTTACAAGAAAAAATTAGCACAGTAAGAACAGAGAGAAATAAATACCTCATATTGTTGGGTTTTTAAAATGATTGATTTATATAAATTTTACGGCAGCAAAGTTACCATCTTTTATGTATTTTTGCGCAAAAAAAATCACAATGCGTTATCTATTAATTATATTCTCTTTTGTTTTAATTTCTTGCGGCGGAAATCGCAAGGTCATGATCGGTATGCTTGAAGATGTTGCAGTGTTGTCACACGACAGTCTTCAAGGCAGATACACAGGAACCGTTTATGAAAAAAAGGCTGCCGATTACATTGCTACTCGTTTTAAGGATTTGAGATTAGAACCGAAAGGAGAAAATTTATACTTCCAAGATTTTCATTTCCAAAAAGGAAGCAATCCTCATGAAGAAACTGTTTTTACAACTTACGAAGAATCAACCACGCGTACGGGAAGAAATGTAATTGCATTTTTAGATAACAAAGCAGAAAATACTGTAATTATCGGTGCACATTATGACCATTTAGGAATGGGAGAAGTAGGGTCCTTACATCGTGGCGAGAAGGCTATCCACAATGGAGCCGATGACAATGCCAGCGGTGTAGCCGTTATGTTACATCTTGCTACGGTTTTGCAAGCAAAATCAGCTCCGAAAAACAACAACTATCTTTTTATAGCTTTTTCGGGCGAAGAAGAAGGGCTTCTAGGTTCAAATTATTTTACAAAAAATCCAACCATTGATTTAAGCAATGCAAACTATATGTTAAACATGGATATGGTGGGGAGATTAAACGAAGAAAATGTATTGGCGGTATACGGAACCGGAACTTCACCAAATTGGACCTTAACGCTGGATAAAAACACTGAAGGACTTAAAATAACTAAAAACGAAAGCGGTATCGGACCCAGTGATCATACTTCCTTTTATCTGATGGACATTCCAGTACTTCATTTTTTTACAGGGCAACATGAAGACTATCACAAACCCACTGATGTCGTTGAAAAAATAAATGTGGTTGGAATGGAGCTGATCGCTAAATACATTTATAATATAATTTCAGCTGTAGACAGTGCCGGAAAATTAGAATTTACAAAAACAAAAAATGAGAGTGATATGGTTCCCGAATTTAAAGTAACACTTGGTGTCGTTCCCGATTATCTTTTTGATGGAGAAGGAATGCGCATCGACGGAATAAGTGAAGATAAACCGGCACAAAAAGCAGGGTTGCAAAGAGGAGATATCGTGAAACAAATAGGCGAACTGGAGATTGTCGATATGATGAGTTATATGAAAGCTTTGTCAAAATTTGAGAAAGGTCAGACGGTGATTATCAAAATTGAAAGAGATGGAAACGTTGAAGAAGTCGAATTGACTTTTTAGGCTGAGGTAAAACATATATTATATTTATGAAGAAGTCGTTTTTTAAGCGGCTTTTTCTTTTTTACGAAAAGTTTTAAATAATTCCAAATTGACTAAATAGTCCTTTAAAAATTAATTTTAAATACTGCTAACCGAAATCTACACTTTACCTTCAGTGTTAAACTTGTATTAAATTAGTGTTAAAGAGAAGAATGATTTGTCAATGAAATTATGCTACAGCTATTTTTTATAAAAGTCAAGAATACGATTATATTCCCACTAAGTATAATCAATAATTAACGATAGAACTCACTTTCGTTTACCCGTGAAGTTATTTATCGATAGACTTTTCATAAGAAAGCATCTTTCTCTTCTTAAAGTAATTCTAAAAAAAATGTTATATTTACCAGTTATTATATGCTGTTAACTGTTAAAACATGCGGTATGTAACATTTTTTATTCACACTTAATTTTTTTATTAACTACTTAAATTATGAAAAAAACTATTTTATTATTTATGGTTTTTTGCGCATTTATCCTGCCTTGGCAGGGAAATGCTCAAATTCCGGGCAGCACTTGCGGAAATCCGCTGCTCGTTTATGCAACACCATTTAATGATTCCGGCAATACGGGTACCTACGGGAATAATTATTCAAGTTCGGATGTTCCGCCTGTAGCTCCCGGAGCTGTTACAAACGGAACCGGATCATCGAGTTATTTGGGAAATGGCAACGATGTTGTTTATTCTTATATTGCTGGAAGTAATGGAAGTATTGATATTAATACAACTCATACAGGAGGTTCAAGTTGGAATGCTCTGTGGGTTTTTACCGGGTGTCCTTTTTCTTCCACAGTTGGTTATCATACTGGTACAACTGGCACCATGCGTTCCATTCCGAATCTGCCGGTTACAGCAGGCGAGACGTATTATATTGTTATTTCCAATTGGGATGCGGGGGCAGTGGATTATACTATCAGTATTACTGGTCCTCCTCCGCCATCATGTTTGCCACCTAATGGCTTGGGAGTGTCGTCTGTTACGCCAACATCCGTTGATTTAGAATGGAATGATAATGCCAGTGCTACTCAGTGGGATATTGAATGGGGTGCTGAAGGTTTTACACCAACAGGCACACCTACCATCAGCAGTACAACAACCAATCCATATCCATTATCCGGACTATCTCCTCTAACACAATATGATTTTTATGTTAGAGCAGATTGTGGGAGTGGTGACCAGAGTTTCTGGTCTGGACCCTATACTTTTAGCACAGTTGCAGACTGCACCATCTATACTCTTAGTGTTACAGCCAACGATGGTTATGTCTGTGATGAAGGCTCCGGAACACTGACCGCAACCGCATCAGGTGGCGGAGACGATATTTACTGGTACGATGCGGCTGTAGGTGGAAATTTATTAGGGGCAGGAGCTGTCTTTGAAACTCCTGATATTACACAAACCACTTCCTTTTGGGCCGCAGAAGTGGTAAACGGAGGTCCCTTGGCAGGTCAGGCTAATGCAAATCCTACTACATTTTCCAACTCGACTTCTAATTCGGGAGGGCTTCTTTTTACTGTAAACAATCCCATTGTTATAGTAGATGTGGAGGTATTTGGAACCAGTACTACAGGAGGAGACATTACCATTGAACTTAGAGATATCGATAATGGCAATGCCACCATTGCCTCAACTACGGCAACCATCACCGGTGGTGGAACAGCTGCTTCTCCGATTCCGCATACCATACCGCTTGATTTTGTAGTTCCCGCTGCTGGTAATTACCGATTGGTACGTACAGCCGCTACGGCGAGTG
>JAAYLC010000107.1 GCA_012522045.1 Bacteroidota bacterium | reverse complement strand
TGGTGGAATAGCGTGGGGATAATTTTTGCTGTTTCATTTTCCATATCCTTTTTTGGTCTTGGGAAGCCAAACGGATTTTCTGCTGACCATACCTTAAATTTACTTTATCAATTGCTTTCATCAATGGGATGTGGCGTTCGTTGCGATTATCGAACATTGAAATTTGCATTGTATTTTCGGGTGTGAAATCTTGAACGATTACCCCTGCTTTCTTGTAGTGATACCCCTGTTTAAAAATCCGTTTTAGAGCTTGTGTGGCGAATTTTGACAACTCTATAGTGGAATTGGTGGCAAAGGGCAATTTAACCACTATGTTACGGCTGTATTGCGGTAAATCCTTCCGATGTCTGTTGGTATGGATAAAGACCATTAGCGAGTTGCAACAGGAATTTTGCTTTCGCAATTTTTCGGCACAAGAAGCGGCAAAAGTGCTAATGCGTTCTTGCAATTCTTCAAATTCTGTGTAGTTTTTTTCAAAGCTGCGTGTTGTTGCAATGTTTTTTTTTGGTTGCGGTTGCTCCAAATCGAGTGTGGGGATTCCCTGTAAATCCTGTTTTAAGCGCAACCCGACAATGGTCATATTCTTTCTTACCCAATCATCGGATAATTGAACAAACTCATAGGCGTTATTTACTTTTTGTGCTTTCAATCGTTTGGTGTGTTGCCTACCAATGCCCCAAACATCTTTTATTTTCAACCACTTTAAGGCTTTAATGCGTTTTTCTTCGCTGTCAATAATGTAGGTGCCTTTGGTTTGTTTGGGATATTTTTTGGCAATTCGGTTGGCCACTTTTGCCAAAGCTTTTGTAGGTGCAATGCCCACGGAAATAGGGATGCCCGTCCATTTGATAACTTTGGAACGCATTTGCTCGCTATATTCCTGTAAGTTGAACAAATCAAAGCCGACGAGCTTTAAGAAGGCTTCATCAATGCTATAAATCTCTATTTCGGGGGAATAGTCTGAAAGGATTGTCATTACCCGATTGCTCATATCTCCATAGAGCGCAAAATTTGCAGAAAAGACCTGTACATTGTGCTGCTCAAACAATTTTTCATATTCAAAAGCTGGTGCGCCCATTGGAATACCGAGCGCCTTTGCCTCGTTGCTCCGGGCAATTACGCAACCGTCATTGTTGCTGAGGACCACAACGGGAATTCCGTTGAGTTCGGGTCGGAAGACCCGCTCGCAGGAAGCGTAAAAATTGTTGCAATCAATGAGGGCGAACATATTAGAATGATTTTATGACGTGGGTAACGATTCCCCAAATAATCAGGTCGTTTTCTTCTTCAATCTTTATGGGTGGATAATCATCATTTTCGGGCATAAGCCATAGTTCTTCTTTAGATTTCTTTATCCGCTTGGCGGTAAATTCACCGTCAATATAGCACACGGCAATTTTACCGTTAATGGGTTCCAGACTTTTATCAATAATTAGCAAATCGCCATCATTAATACCTGCATTTTTCAAGGACTGTCCTTTTACACGGCCATAGAATGTAGCTGAAGGATGTTTAATTAAATGTTTGTTTAGGTCGATTGTCAAATCGATAAAATCGAGTGCCGGGGAAGGGAAACCCGCAGAAATACCTTCTTCCACAAAGGGTAGTTCAAGTTCTGTTTCTGTATTTGCTGAATAGATGTCCAAAATGTTTCCTGTATGTAATATTAATGGGGCCATATTAATGCAAAATTATAAAAACCAAAGGTTATCTTTTCCAAATTCAGGTATTTCGTTACCGTCAAAGTGTGGTAGCATTTCTGCAACCATCTCAGGGTATTTAATGGTCACTGGTAAGTTTTGTTGGCGTACTGATTTCCAATACATTCTACTGAATTGATATACTTGATCTATGAGTTCTCTAACCGTTTTAAAGTCATCAACCAATTTTGGTTGTGTACACTCAACTTTTAGTTTGATTGGGAATGGAAAACCATCACTATATTTGAAGAATTTCGTACTGTACCTGGTGTTGTTAAACAACAAGAATTTATTGAAACCAATATTGATGTATGTTCCGCTTAAAGGCATTAAACCCTTCCAATCCAAATCGAATGCCACAATATCAGACGACTCTGTTTTATTTATTGAAACAATGAATACCGGAATACTTAATCCTAAACGTTTCAAACCATTTTCAATAGGCTCTAATTCTGCTCTACCCATTGTCTTGTAGAAGTGAATAACCAAGCGTTTTATTTCAGGATTTAGTGCTGCATACTCTTTAACAGCTCTAATGATAGAACCCGCCAACTCTTTTGTTTGGTCTTGCTGGAAACATTCAAAACGATTAAATCTTCCGTTATTAGAGAAACTGAATGCACTTCCTATGTATTTAATATCAAAATCAGGGTTTTTAAACGCTCCTACACCAACTACAAGTTCTTTCTTAATCGTATTATCCAAACGCCAAGGAATGCCGTTTAATTTGGCTAATATGGCTATGGCAATATTTGGTAGACTAAAGTAATATTTGTCGTTGGTCAATACTTTTTCAGCTTCTATCACCTGAGAGGGAATACCCTTTTTGAGTAATAGTTCTTTCAGTCTGTAATAAATCTTTCTTCTTGATTTATCGGGTGAGTTTTTAGAAAACGGACTGATGTAAATGGCTATGTATTGAATATCGGGTTCAAAATGCTTTTCTGTTACTTTATGGTAGATTTCAGACCAAGGATTTTCTTTATCCTCAAACATTATACTAAAGCCTTTTTCGATATGGTAAGGTGTATGAATGAATTTTGATAGACCTCCAAACCCTCTTTCGTTTCCTTTGAAGTAACTATCTATTTTTTTAGCTACCTGATAATCGTCTTTATGAAAAATGAAAAAGAAATGAATATTAGATGTATCGCTAAAATAAAAAGGACCGTGATTTTTCATACCGTTCATTGGCACAATGTCGGTATTGTTATCTCCAAACAATAACTGATTGCTATTGCTTTTTACTCTCCCCATTTTGATTTCCTCTACTGGAATAAAGCCATTGGAATTGATAGGGATAAGCTTTTTAAATTCTTCGGTATTTAGATAGGTATTATAAAAGAAGTCGATAGCATCCTTGAACTTTTTGTATTTGTTGGATTTATCGGGTGCTTCTGTAGCTTCTCCTAAAGCATCACGTGTTTTGAAGTTCCATACAGGAAACACTTGGTCGTAGGCTCTTTTACCTGCATTTGGCAATTCATCAAACCTATATAAACCATTGTCAAAGATTACCCAATTGAACGCTGTTGGAGAAACGGACTCTTGCAATACTTCTACTGATTGTTTATAGACTTTTGAAGTGCCCTCAAAGGTTACAAGTAGTTCCAGTTGCTTTGTTACCGTCTTGAATTGTACTTTAAGCGAATAGCGGTCGAATAGATTAAATTGTCCTGTTTTATCATATTTCTTACTTGGTAGCCAAATCTCTGTATCACTGATAAAATTGGGTTTGACCAAAAAGCCTTGCCCTTTGAAATATTCGTGTATTAAGTAATTGTAATACCGTTTTAAGATGGAAACCGATAATGCTGAATTATGTATTCTAAATGAGCGTTCTTCTCCGTTTTCATCTTCTTTAACCTCATAGCGTGGATTTACTGCTTTGGTAACTGGGAAAAAACCGTCTACTTCTTTTGTGAATGATGTGTAATAATGCTCCTGTTCCCCGAACGCCTCAATAACCTCATCAGGAACCAACTTGTGAAATATCCTTGTTAGGTTTTCATCTTCTTCGTTCGTAAAGTACAGTGTTAATTCTTCCTGTGGATGCTCAAAGGTTAGTATGTTGAAACAGTGATTTTGCATTGGTTCAGTTAGTTTTATGGGTTCATATTTCGGCTTTATGCTGTCATTTTATTTTGCTTGACTATATTTTTTAAAATTTTCTGCCTGTTCAAAGATTTCTTTGTACACTTCATCACGTTCTACCGGTGGATAGCCGTGTTCGTCTAAAAGAAGTATTAGACCTACTTTTAAAGCCGATTTAATATCATCCCTTTTGTTCCAGTCTGGAAATTTAGCCTGCCCATCAACCAAGTCTTTTACTGCTTGTGCCAACTCAATTAATTTGTCTTCAGGATAGGTGAAATCGTATTTAACACATAGTTCTTTTAGAATATCATAAAATGCTTTTTCTTCAAAATCAATCCCTAAATCATCACCTGCCTTAAATTCTTTATAAACATCCCAAATTAGATTGGTTAACTGTTCCGCCATTTCCTCATACACCTCACTACGTAGAATATCATTTTCATCACGTTGATTGTATTTCTGAACTAAGGATTCCATTTTCTTAGAAAAGTCAACACCTTTTACTTTATTGACTTTCTTCATTTCACCAATAGCACGTGCCAATAGTTGCTGTAACAACTTAATCTTTGTATTTGGCAGTTTGATTTTATCGATTTTAGCTAAATAATCCTCATCAAAAATGTCTTGCTCTTTTTCAGTTTCTTCACCCATTTTAAAGATTTCATCTACACCATCACTCTGTAAGGCATTTTTAATCATCTCCCTTACTTTGGCATTCATTTGAGCTGTGTCTGGCGCATCTCCTTTGGTAAGTTTGAAAACAATAGACCGAACTGCTAAGTAGAAATGGGTGTAATCTCTTTCCTGTTGTGTCAATTCTTCACTACCGGCACATATATCATAAGCTGCTTTTAATCTTTTCACTAAGCCCATAAAGCGAGTTTCCATCTCTTTAGTCAGCTGTACAAATTCAGCTGCCATATTAAGTGTATTCAATTGCTCTAATGCAGAACCGTTAAAGTATTTTGAGCCATCAAATTTGTGAAGAAGCTTCGCTAATAGGTCTAAATGATTTCTTACTACGATTAAGGATTGTTGTATATCCTCAAAATTATCTTTGTCGCCTTCTGAGTATTTTTTAAGGGCCAAATTCATTTGCTTCTTGATGCCTATGTAATCTACAACCAAGCCTTTGTTCTTACCTTTAAATTTGCGGTTTACACGAGAAATGGTTTGGATTAAGTTGTGTTGCTGAATTGGTTTATCTATGTAGATGCTATCTAAGAATGGAACATCAAAACCTGTTAGCCACATATCTACTACAATGGCTATTTTGAAATTAGATTTTTCATTTTTGAATTGCCTGTCCAATTCTTTACGGTATTCTTTAGTACCTAATAAATCATATAATTCTTTGGGGTCGTCTTTACCACGAGTCATTATCATTTTGATACGCTCCATTGGTTTGATTTCCCTCTTATCTTTATCTGAAAGCACTGCACCTTCTTCTGCAACTTTTACTTCGTTCCATTCAGGTCTTAATTCTAAAACATTCTTATAAAATTCATAAGCAATACTGCGAGAACTACTTACGAACATTGCTTTTCCTTTTACTGTTGCCCCCTCGTTTACTCTGTTTTCGTAGTGCTTTACAAAATCTTCTGCCAACGCTTTCAAGCGGTCTGGGTCGCCTAAAATGGCGTTCATTGTGGCAGTAGCTTTCTTACTTTCTTCTATTTGATATTCATTGGCTCCTGCTTCGGCTGCTTCTTCGTAGTATTTTTCAATTTTCTCTAATTCTCCATTATGCAAAGCAACTTTGGCGGCTCTGCCTTCATACACAATGCGAACGGTGATTTCATCTCTAACGGATTCCGTCATTGTGTAGGCATCAACTACTTTTCCGAACACATCCAACGTGGCATCAATGGGCGTTCCTGTAAATCCTACAAAAGTGGCGTTGGGCAATGAATCGTGCAGGTATTTGGCAAAACCGTAGGTTTTCTTCACGCCTTCGGAAGTTACTTTTACTTTTTGGTCAAGATTGGTTTGGCTTCTGTGGGCTTCGTCCGAAATACAAATTACATTGGTTCTTTCGGTAAGCAATTCGGTGTCTTCGGTAAACTTGTGAATCGTTGTCAAGAATACGCCTCCGCTATTTCTGCCTTGCATTTTAGCTCTTAAATCGGCTCTGCTTTCCACGCTTTCCACCATATTGTCGCCAATAAATTGTTTCGCATTGGTAAATTGTCCGGCAAGTTGGTCGTCTAAATCGGTACGGTCTGTAATTAGGACAATAGTAGGATTCTCAAAATGCTCACTCTTCATTAATAGTCTTGTGAGATATAGCATTGTATAACTCTTTCCGCTTCCAGTTGCTCCAAAATATGTACCTCCTTTTCCGTCACCTTCTGGTTTTTGAGCTTTTTTGATATTGTCGTATAAGGCTCTTGCGGCATAATATTGTGGATATCGACATACTATTTTTTCATCCTTTTTAGAGGTATCAGGTATGTAAATGAAGTTTTGAATAATATCCCTTAATCTGTTTTGGTGCAGCATTCCCTGAATAAGGGTGAACATACTGTCTATACCATCTACATCTTTGGCTAATCCTGAAATTCTACGCCACGCATAGTAAAACTCATAGGGTGCAAAAAATGAACCTGCTTTGTTGTTTACTCCATCACTTATAACACAGAATGCATTGTATTTAAAAAGCTCTGGAATATCTCTTTTATAGCGTGTTGTTAACTGTACATAAGCGTTATGAATGGTACAATTCTCTTGAATAGCCGTTTTAAATTCAAACACTACCACTGGTATTCCGTTGATGTAAATAATACCATCAGGAATACGTTTTTCTGTACCTACAATTTCAAGTTGATTGACAAATTTGTAAATGTTGTTGTCTCCATAATTTTCCCTTAAGTCTACTTCTGAAAAGGTGTCTAAATGGTTACCTTGAAGTTGACGGTCTAGGCCTGCATAGTCAATTAAAGACACCCAAATATCTTTTTGATTACGGTCTTCTCGTTTTAGAATGAAGCCATCAGACAGCCAGCGGATTAATTTTTTATTAGATTCATATAAATCAGAGGCGGGTAGGGTTTTAAGCTGTAGTACAATGGATTTAGCCTCGTTAAGTGTGAGACCTTCATTTTGGTATTGTTTTAATAGAAACTTGATTATATCTTCTTCAATCAAGACCTCTTCGGGCATACGGCTAATGGTATTGCCTAAAAAATGTGGATAACCTTCATTACCCAATAACTCTATAAATGCTTCCTCTAATTTTGCTTCTGTGAATTTCATCAATAATGGTTAATTCTTAATGGTTAACGGTTAATACTGGCTTTCTCTGTAGAGCCAATTCTTGTACCAAGTATAGTACCAACTCATCTACCAACTTATCTACCCACTTTAGTATTAAGGTGAATATTAATATACCCTGCTGGATATTTCTGTTCGCTATTTTGGTAGATATTAAACTCATTTTATATGTTCTTTAAGTTGCTTGCCTTTTACAGTAAGACGGTATTTTTGCTTGCTGCTATTGGGTTTATCAGGAATGGTTAATTCTATAAGCCCTTTTTCAATAGCTGGATGCAAGTAGTTTTGTCTGAATGTATGATTATGCGATAAATTCAAGAAATCCATTAATTCACTTCTGTTGTGCTCATTTATCATAACAGACAACAAGGCTTTGACTTGGTCGGCAACTTGGTCGATAGCTTGGTCGATAGCTTGGTCGATAGCTTGTTCGGTGGTGTTGACTGGTTCTGCCGATGGAAAGACCATACGCAGGAAATTAGCGGAGAACTGAAAGCATTCTTTACCATAGGTTTCCAGTATTCTTGGGATACCTGAACCCAATTGTTCTACCAAGACTTTTTCTTTGGTGAGTTGTGCTTTGTACTCTATGCGGTTGGTTTCGGGCATAAATACGACTTTAGTTTGTGATTTCTGTTAAAAAATCTATTAACTCTGGCTCTACAATTTCAGTAAACTCCTCCTTGGTAGTTTCATTGAAAATTCTGAAATTATTCTTCTCTTTAATGTTTTTATTTGCAAAATTCTTTTCTTTAACTATCTGTTTGATAGTTGTTCTGATATTTTCGTCTTCTTCAAAAAAATCAAATGAATTTTCAGGAAGTTGATATACTCGTTCAAAAGCTCTTGGATGATAGTAGCTTTCGATGTAACTTTTAGACAAAACATAAGCCTTGCCTTTTTCCTTAGTATTTCTGAAAGATTCTGCTCTTTGCAATTGTTTCTCATGTTTATTTAGGTGTTTATCACTATCAATTATTAAATACAAATCCCTATCCGAATTGTCAAAATAATCAATATTCAAGAAGCTTTCAATATCAGCTCCTCCACCAAAAGGAAGCACTAAAATTCTATTGTTTTGAAGTAAATTTCTTCCTAATATTTTCACACAAAGTAAATGATAGAATTTAGCATCATTGTTACTTTCTACAAAAACTATTTTTTCGTGATGGTCTCGCAAATTAAAACTTGGTTTTATACCCAATTCCTCAACTATTTGCATCAAAAAAACAGTATCATCTTCAGAAATGGCATTTGAATAATTTGATTGCCCATCCTTAGTGCATAATACAACTCCTTTAACACTCGTTGCACCTGCAAATACTGGCGAATGTGTTGTTATAATAACTTGATTATCGTTCGACAATTCTTTTAATGCATCCAATAAATCAGATTGAGCTGTAGGGTGCAAAAATGTTTCTGGTTCTTCTATAAGATAGATAATATTATTGCCTTTATTTTTTTCTGCTAAATATCTAAATCGTGCTACCATAAACAACCTTCTATATCCAGTGCCTTTATGGCTCATTGGGATAAATTTATCATCTCCATCAAATCGGAAATTAACATCAACGCCTGTGATTGATTTTTCCCAATTAATAGTTGGTTTGATTTGCACCGACCTTAACGTGGAAGCATAATCTTGCATATAGTTTTGAATAGATTCTGCTTCGTTTTGCATTTCGTTAATTATTTCGGCCTCAACCTTTTTTAACTTGGTATTTGTTCCAGCAGCTTCACGATTAAAATAATCTTGAATTTCACTAACTGAATTGGTTTTGAATTTGGTATCAGCTTCTAAACCATAATCTGCTTTGAACATTTCTACAGCGGGGAATAGGCTGGCTATTTTACTATCGTCTTCTACCCAAAAACTTACTCTATTAGCATCTACAAAGTGTTGTTTAATGTATTTAATCTTTTCAACCTTTGAGTTTCTTCCTTTGCCCTCTACAGGTATTTCGATCCCGTATTTTTCAAGAATAACGTTTAGTTCTTCGTCAGATTTAAAATATAATTGTTGAATATCTTCTTGTTCAAAATCTTCAACCAAAATATATTCAGCTGAAAACTTTTTATCCACTTTAGAAGCTTCTCGTCTATATTTAATCGTTCCATCAAAAATAAAATCCTGAACATACTCTTCTAAACCATCCGTTTTCTTAACCTTAGATTAAAGTTTAGACATTAATAGCTCTTCCAAATTTTCTGCCTTAAAATCAAATTCAAAAATGATAGATTGGTCTATATCATTAAAGTCTGAATAGGTTATTGGGAAACTTTTAATATCAAGAAAGGAGGCGATTGCAAAAAGCACTATGGTTTTACCTGCATCGTTCTTACCCACAATGGAAGATAGTTGGTCTAAGTGAATGGTTCGAGTTTCTTTAACCCCTCTATAATTGGTTATGGATAGTTTGGATATGTACATTCTAATAAATTTTTGTTGTTTCTTCTACTTTTGTCATTTTTGCTAATAATAGACTTTGGAGTTTTTGGAGGGTTTCAATTTCTTCACAGTTTCTAATTATTAGATCATCAATATTTTTAACTTGAGAATTAAAAATAATAGCATTTCTATTATGGTAGACAACTTTCAAATCAAATAATTCATCTTTATTGATTGAACTAAAAATTGTACCTGTACCTTTATTAGAGTCAAATAGATTTTTGAAATTTCTCATTAAATAAAAAGTATAACTAGGTTCCACACTTCTTATAGATGCTAAACCTCTACCAATGCAACAATCCGAACTAGCGATATTTAAATCTCCAACAGGTGCTCTAACAGACATTAATATGTCTCCTTTTTTTGCCATTCTTTTTGGTTCAGTTGTATATGTTCTAATAGTTGGCACTCTGAAACCAAAGTCTGTTCTACCTTGATAAAATATTTTTCCAATTCGATCTTCATTATAACTTTCACCACTTGGCGATTGCCCCATAGTAATTTTAGTAATATTCGATAACCTCTCCACACTCCACCCAACAGGAATCTCCTTATCCAATTCTTCATTATACACCATCTCACCACCAGAAGATTTATAAGGCTTGCCTTCTTTATTAGGAAACTCAAAATCCACAAACCAATGCTTATACAAGGCTTGTGCAGTTTCTTCCAGTTTTTGGTTGATTTGTTCGTTGAGTTTGATGCGTTTGGTAACGGTGTTGTATTCTTTTACAATTTCTTGTTGTTTTTCTATGGAGGGGATGGGGAGTTCTACTTCGCAGAGTTCGTCCCAATCAAAAGTTTCTCTTGCAGAACCGTGTGATTTAAAACGAGCATAACGGTCAAATTCTGGTCTACGAAACCACATCATTAAATATTCAGGATGTAGCTTTTTAGTATCAACAACTTCAAAAACCGTATACGCTTGTGATATAATAGCTTCATCAAACTCTTGCAACAATGCAATAGAAATTTTATCACCGTTTCTTGAGGTAACAGGACCATAAGCAAATTGATTTTTTTTAATAATTTTATAGGTCTTCATATTCGTCCCTACCGTATTTGCTATAGATGGCATTAAAATCTTTTGAATACTTACACCTAAAAGTGTTTCAACCTTTAGATCTTTATTACGTTCATTTACAGGCTGTATGTAATCACCAAGTTTTTTATAATTTGAGCTCATAACCTAAATCTTTAAACAGGTTTAACAATTCGGTTTTGCTCTCGGCTTCCTGTTGCAATAAGTCGCCTAACTCCTTTTGTAAGCTTGTCATTTTATCATCAAAATTGATGTTTTCATCACGGTTAACAAACTCGATATATTTATTTGGCACTAATGAGAAGTCTTTTTTTGTAACTTCCTCTAAACTGGCACTGTAACAGTATTCGGGGATGTCTTTATAATCTGAATCCTTCTGCTGCCATTGATGGTATGTTTTGGCAATGTCTTGAATATTTTCTTCTGAAAACTGAATAAATTTCTTTTCAAAAGGAATCCCTATTTGGCGTAAATCCATAAACAAAATTTCTTGCTCGCGATTGCGGTAGTTTCTGGTTACATCTGGCAATTCAACCGTGCGTTCAGTTTTATTTTTGTTTAAAATCCACAGTGTTACGCTAATATTAGTAGTGTAAAACATATTTTGAGGTAAAATAATAATAGCTTCTACCAAGTTGTTCTCAATAAGCTTTCTACGAATTTTATATTCTTCTCCGCCACCAGACAAAGCACCATTAGCCAAAATAAAACCAGCGACTCCATTTTCAGAGAGCTTACTTACCATATTTAATATCCAAGCATAGTTGGCATTGCTTTTTGGCGGCACATCATAGCCTTTCCAACGTGGGTCGTCTATTAATTCATTTTCACCTCTCCAATCTTTTTGATTGAAAGGTGGATTTGCCATTATAAAATCGGCTTTTAAATCTTTGTGTTGGTCTTGAGCAAAGGTGTCGGCTGCTTTATCTCCTAAATTGGCAGCAATACCACGAATGGCTAAATTCATCTTAGCAAGTTTATACGTAGTGTTCGTATATTCTTGACCGTATATAGAGACCTCTTTCTTATTACCGTGATGATTTTCTATAAACTTAATAGACTGTACGAACATACCACCAGAGCCACAGGCAGGGTCATAGATAATCCCTTTATAGGGTTCAATCATTTCTGCGATTAGGTTTACAATACTTTTTGGGGTGTAAAATTCTCCCTTTCCTTTTCCTTCTTTTAGCGCAAATTTTGATAGGAAATATTCGTACACTCTTCCAACAATATCCTGACCTTCATTTTGTAGCGTATCTATCTCATTTATTTTATCGAGTAATGACCCTAATTTAGATTTATCTAAACCTAAGCGAGAGAAATAGTTGTCGGGCAAAGCCCCTTTTAAAGAAGGATTGTTTTTTTCAATGGTATGCAATGCAGTATCAATTTTAATAGCAATATCATCTTGCTTTGCATTTTTACTGATGTACGACCACCGAGAAATTTCCTCTAAGAAGAATACGTTTTTCATATTGTAGAAATCTTTCATTTCCACATATTTCTCTTTGCCTTCAGCAATTAGTTCCTCTCTGCGTTGTTCAAATTTATCACTGGTAAATTTCAGAAAAATCAACCCTAATACTACGTGTTTGTATTCTGAGGGCTCAACCGAACCTCTTAGCTTATCACACGATTGCCAAAGGGTTTCTTCTATGGATTTGGTCTTTTCTACTTTTTTCTTTGCCATTTATAGTTGTCTCTTATTTTTTATTTGTCTGAATATCCTTTGTTGCCATCTTTAAGGCTTGCAATGCCTGTTCTTCATCTGTGATTACATCTAATACTTGGTCTGTAAGCCAAAGTGCTAAGAGTTCATCAACATTTACTTTGAGTATCTCCGCTATTTTTAGCACCTGTTCTCGTTTAGCTCTACGCTCTCCACGTTCAATCTTGCTAAACATAGGGGTGTCAATTTCCAATTGTGCCGAGAGTTGTCTTTGGAGTAAACCTTGACTTTCTCTAAGTTCTTTGATGCGATTACCTAATTTCATATGATGATGTCTATTAATTTTTCAATGGTCAGACCTGCCTTTGCCGGCAGGCAGGTGTAATGTCCGTTCCTGAATTTCAGGTTATTTTTAAACAATAATGGGACATTTCACGCCTTTTATATTTTGACTTGTCGAATTTTGTCCAATATAAGAATAAAAAAGGAAATAAAAGGAAGGAAAACCGTAAAAAAGGAAAATAAAATAAACAACCTTAAGCAGCTTATAACCTCCGTATTGAATTAAGGAGTTTAAGGAAACAGCGGAAACTAAGAATTATGAACGGGAAAACTCCAAAAGTGGTTGATAATCGCTTAAGTCGGCAGCTTTTACCGCTTTTAAGTAAGGTTATAGCCTGAATTAGACCTCAATAAAGTAAGGATATAAACTGACTTTTATACGAGGTATCAGGCTATTTTTAATAAGTGTCATCGAATCTTCGAAAGAAAAGTCTCAATGGCTTATTTTTCCTTGTTTTCCTCAACATCCTTGTTTTCCTCAATAGAGAGGTTTATATAAGTGTCCTGTTGCTCACGGTGAATGAGATTCGTTTTAACAAAACTCGTAATGTAACCTTCGGCTGTCTTTGCAGGTATTTTTAGGCTTTTAGCAACTTCTAAATACTTCTGACGGTTAAAGTTCCTTGGTAAAGCGTATAGGAATTTCTCTTTACGGTTCATTCGGGTAGGTTTGGTTTCTTCTTGTGGAAGCTCACCAAATACTTTACTGGAATGTTTTACCAATACTTTAATCATAGCTAATGCGTTTTGAAAATCTCTTTGCTCGCAGACGAGCTTATTGGAAATGTCGCCTGTCTCTAAAATACGCAATGCAGAAAACAACATACAGAAACGAAACGCAATCAAGCCCAATCTGCGGATGGTTGCCATATAGTCCAAGCCTTGCAGGTTGATGTATTTGGTTTGGATATGGGCAAAGAACTTGTTGAATTGTTCCTGTTGGTCAACGGTGAGTTGAAATTGAAATTCGCCATTGTTTTTGAGCAACTTATACAGTTCGTAGAACTGATTACCTAAATTCTCAAAGTAATCATCCAGACCGCTGTTGGTGGTTCTTGCAAAAACATTTTTCCAAACCGGGTTTACATTCATATAATAGAATATGAAACGGCTGAACAGGCCGTTTTCGGCATTGGGGATTAAAGCCGAAACTTGTTTTGGCGTTCCTGAAAGGACGGTCGATAGACAAGGACTTTCAATATCTACATACTCTCGGTCGGTTCTGCGGTAAAAGGAAATAGTTTCGTGGTGGAATGCTTTTCTGAAACCATCACTATAATTGCCATAATCGCTTTTAAAAGCGTGCGCCAAGGTATCACCTTCGGTTTCAAAAATCAGCCCTTTACCATCACTGTCACCCAATAATTGATATGCTCCTGTTGAACTGTTATTTGCAGGAATAAAGAGCATTTTTTCAGGTGGTTTGGCTGGTTTTTCTACACCTTCAACTTTGCCTTTATTGGCGTTGTATTCCGCCATTTCTAATTCATAATGTTGTTTGTGTAATTTGGCTTCTTCTCTTAATTCTTTGTGGATTGGGTTAACCAATTGGCGACAATGCACCAAACGTCCTTTTCCTGCGGATGCTTGTGCCGTTATGAATAGAAATAGATTGGAGAATACTTTCTTACCGTCGTAAATGCCATAGACTTTGGGAAGGCAAGCACTGATTGCGGTCAAAGACCCAAGAAGTAGAATATCCTTTTCTTCATCGGAGGTGGCGACTGCAATTATTTTTTGCAGGAACTCGGGAAGTTCAGGATATAGGGATTTAGGGAATGTAGGCATAATTTCCTTAATGGGTTCTTCTTCCTGGTTTTCTTGTACCGGTATAGCCCTTGATGATTTGTAATTGTTATTATTAGCTTTATACTGGTCCTTGGATTGTGTGACGATAGAAACACCTGCTTGCTTGGCAAGAAAGAAAAAGGTTTTCAGTGAAACACCTTGACCTTTTGACTTTAGGCAATTGTCAAATTGCTTGTCGCATTCTTTTGCATTGTATCGGGGGTAAAAGCGACTTATCCTGTGAAATAAATCCCTTCCGGTTTCCCCAAATTCATCTGCAAAGGCGAAGCCTATGTTAATCCAATCATTGTAATTAGGGGCAATATCAATATGATTAGCTTCTATATTCTGAATGACTTTTTCAACTTCTGAATTGTTGTCTGTAACTGGTTGATAATTCTGTTCTGTATGTTGCTGTTGTTGGTTTGGTTTTTCTATCCATTCCAACGGATTAAACGTCTTTTTTTCCATAATTTATAAATATTTTGGATTAATAAATACATTGGGGTCGTGAGGTAAAAAACAGGCTCTTGAAATGTCTTTCCCCGAACCATCTACTTCCAAGCTGTATGTGTGTTGGATGTAATTGGCAACCGCCTTGAAATAATCTTGATGTTTAACTTTGGTTAAATCGATAGGAATAATCCATTTTAAACCATCACCCGAAGGGGATGTAAAAAGAAGCTCGGTTTCAAAATATTCGTCTTTGAGTAGTTCTTCCTTTAGCGTGGAAATATTACTGATGTGGTCAAAGTCAATCGTTAGAAGTCCTGAATGCTTTTTGAGGTGTTTATCATTTCGTTTTGAAAATGCACCTGAAAAGGTGACATAATCGAAATTGAACGCCTTATATTTTCGGGCTTCCTTTATGTCCTGAATTTTGCGTAGTGTACTTGTACACGTAGCAAATTCATTGCCTTGGATGAGGTTGTAAACCTCTATCAAGGTTATCTCTTTTGTAGGTACTACATTGGTAACAGGCTTTTTGTAATAGCTAAATACTGGTGGTTTTGGTTTTACAATTTCAGGTTCGGGTTCCGTAAATACCACTTCTTCCTGATTGTAAAAACCGTTTTTCTGACCAATACGCAAATGCAATTCTTCATTGAGTTTTATCAATAAATCCTGTTCTTTCAGAGTTTTAAAATGATAGGAAGCGAAATCGAAAATATCGCCTTTAAAATCGGTCAATTCCGTATCGTAGTGCCGGGCAACATTATCAACAATATTAATTTGTAATGTTGTTTTTCCACCATTGAAGGGGTTACGGGTTATCCCGCAGTCCCTTCCCTTTAGGGAAAGGACTATTTCGGGATAATACTGCCGTAGGACGTAGGCATAAATATTCAGCCCATAATGCGTTTTATTTAGAATTGCTTCTTTATTTATTTCCATCGCATTTGAAATTTGGGTTGTAATAATTTGCCTGTAACAGCTTTTCAATGTCAGACACCTTGTAGTAAAACTTTCCTCTTATTTTACTGTAAGGAATTGTGCCGTTGGTTCTGAATGTTTGCAAGGTGCGTGGACTAATGTGCAGCATCTGCATAACATCCTGATTGTCTACCCACGTATTTTTCAGATTTTCAACTCGTGTTGCATTTAGCAATTCAATACGTGTTTTTAGGTCTCTAACTTCCTGAGAGAGTGCCACGAGTAAATCGATTATTTCAGTCATAGCTTTACCCTCCCTTTTTTGATTAGATAATCAGCTGCTTGCTTGTCGATTTCCTCCTGTGTGGTATTGCGGTTGCGCAATAGCCACTCGTCCAATTCCGCACGGTTGAAATAGAGTTTTTTACCGTTGGGTTTGTAGTGTGGAATGCTTCCCGCACTTGTGAGTTTATACAAGTGTGATTGCGATAATTCCAAGTACTGACAAGCTTCGTTGAAGTTGAGTACATTCTTTAGAATAATGTTCTGATCTAATACGTGCTTCTCGATAATTTCGAGTCTTTTTAAAATCTCTTCCATCTTATTTTAGGATTAGAGTTAGTAAAAGACTTCAGGCCTAAAGTCATATTCGATGTTCGAATACAGGGCTAAAGTAGGTTGACTTTAAGGCTGTTATGGGGTGCAGAAACGAGGTGTCGTGTCAAGTGTCAAGTGTCGGGTGATTAAACAAAAGCAAAAACCCTCGTTTTAGTTAAACAAGGGCTAAAGAAAAACAGTAAAAAGAATAATAGGTGTTAAGTGTCAAGTAGCCTATTTCAAACTATTTCAGAAGATTTACTGCATTATCAATTTTGTCACCTGTTAAACTTGGTCTTTCCAATCTTCTGAATTGCGTAAAATGGAAAGGATTGCCGTTTTCATCCACAAAGCAAAGGCAAGTAACCTTCCAGTGCTGTTGTTTCAAATAATCAATTAATTTGTATTTATTGTGGATACATTTAACGAAGTAGGAGAGTTCGCTCGGATTACCAATCCATTTAACGGGATTATTGATTTCTGTACCAGAAAAAATTTTTTTGAATGTGGGTAATGGTGTATCACTACTGATGAATTTGTTGAGTTTAAGACTGTCCCATAAATCGTGCAGTTTTTCCGGGCTGGTGTTGTACTGTTTATAAAAGAAGGAGTTGAATTGGATGGAGGTATCACTTTTCTTTGATTTCGATTTCTTGATTGGCTCCGGCTGAATTTCAAGAATTTGAATTTTGTGGATAGGTAGTTTGTCTGGGATTGGTTCATTTAATAATTGGGTGTAGAAGTCCTCCACGATAAATACATCATCAACCCAATCTTTAAAAGCCTCTTGAACTTCTAAATACAGCTGCATATAGCCAAGTTTAAGCAACTGCATTACATAGGTATCTGCTTTGTGTTGCTTGTCTATTTGGTAGGATGTGTTTTTGGGATTTATGTACGTAAGTGCATAATCCTTTTTCTTTAAAAGTACCCCAAGGTCTTTCAAGCGCGTTTTTAATCGCTTATTGAGTGTGTCATTAAGATAATAGCGGATTAGGTTTTCGTTTCTATCTTCATCAATTTTGTTATAAAGGGTATCGAAATCAGATTTAACCGTATTCAAGATAAGCCTTGAATAGTATTTGGTTTTATTGTCAAATGGTCTGAAAAATTCAACTTCAAACTGTAAGGGCTGTTGGGGTGTGTATTCCTTTAAACTTCTAAATTTGGAAGCAAATACATCATCCAAGCTATTTTGAGGAAGCCAAGGGCGTAACTCGAAATTTAGAATTTTGTCTAAAGTGCTGTTTTGCTTGCTCATAAATCCAGTTTAATTCGGTTAGCGGCTTCTTTCTTTTGTTGGTCGATTACCTTCGCATAAATCTGAGTAGTTTTCAATTCTCTATGGCCAAGCAATTTTGAAACCGTATAGATGTCTGTTCCTGCAGAAAGTTGTAGTGTAGCGTAGGTATGTCTTGCACAATGGAAAGTTATGGTTTTAGATATTCCTGCTCTCATCATCCATTGTTGCAACTTCAAGTTATGCCAAGCTGAATAACGCAATCCTTTAAATACTCTTTCGTCCTTGTCCTGACGTTCACCGAGCAAGCCGAAGGCTTGTTCTGAAATAGGAAGGGTTTCCGCTCCTTTGGTTTTCTTTTGTCTGAAACGGATGTAGTAACCCATTTCATTTGAATGCTGAACTTCTGACCAAAGCAACTTATTTACATCTGACCAACGCAATCCGGTAAGACAAGAAAATATGAAAGCTGTTTTTATTTGTGGAATTTCACATTCAGCTTGAACCGCAGCTTGTAATTCTTCAAGCGTTAAAAACTCTCGCTGTGGTTCTCCTTGTTTGAACGCTTCCACACCTTCAGAAGGATTGGTTGGAATGATGCCATCTTTAACCGCTTGTTTTAGTGCAGCTCTAAACTTGTTAAAATATGAGTACTTTGAGTTTTGGGAAAGCTTTTGGTTGCTCTTGGTTCTGACATCTTTATCCAGAAAATCCTTAAAGCCCTGGACAAAGTTCCTGTCCACCTGCGCAAAGGTGATGTCCATAGGAATATAGGTTTTCAGATGTTTCAGCATACTGTCCCAATTGCCGTAATTACCCTTGCTGCTCTTTCGTTTTTCTGTTAGATACTCGACGTAATTAATAAAGCTGGCTTTGAGTTTTTCGTTATCACGGAAGCCGTAAACACCGTTTTGGATTTCGATTTGCCGCTGTGCTCTGATGGTTTCGGCTAATTGTTGGGTTTTCTTGTTGACTTCTCTTTCTTCCTTAGTCTTTGGATTGGGTTCTAAAT
>JAAYLC010000056.1 GCA_012522045.1 Bacteroidota bacterium | reverse complement strand
CTTCAATGGAGATGATCTCGCTGCCCGAGTTTGGGTAAATAAATATGCACTGAAAGATTCTGCCGGGAATATTTACGAAAAAACACCGGATGAGATGCACCGTCGCATTGCAAAAGAAATTGCACGAATCGAACAGAAATATCCGAATCCTTTAACCGAAGAAGAAATCTATGCAGTGATGAAAGATTTCAAATATGTGGTTCCCCAAGGAAGTCCCATGGCCGGAATCGGAAATCCTTTCCAAATTGCTTCACTTTCAAACTGTTTTGTGATTGGAAATGACGGAAATTCAGATTCTTACGGCGGAATTTTAAAAATTGATCAGGAACAAGTTCAATTGATGAAACGGCGCGGCGGAGTGGGTCACGATTTATCACATATTCGTCCAAAAGGTTCTCCGGTAAAAAACTCGGCATTAACCTCAACGGGAATTGTTCCTTTTATGGAGCGATACTCAAACTCTACGCGAGAAGTTGCACAAGACGGACGCCGTGGTGCATTGATGTTATCAGTTTCTATCAATCATCCCGATGCCGAACAATTTATCGATGCCAAAATGGAGCAGGGAAAGGTTACGGGAGCAAATGTTTCGGTTCGGATTGACGATGCCTTTATGGAAGCTGTTAAAAACAATACTACTTATAAACAGATGTATCCGATTTTCAGTAAAAATCCTTCACATTCCAAGGAAATCGATGCTCAGAAACTCTGGAAAAAAATTGTTCATAATGCATGGAAATCTGCAGAACCGGGAATTTTGTTCTGGGATACCATCATCAAAGAATCGGTTCCCGACTGTTACGCCGATTTAGGATATAAAACAGGTTCAACAAATCCGTGTGGAGAAATTCCGTTGTGTCCTTATGATTCATGCCGCCTGCTTGCCATCAATCTTTTTTCATATATAGAAAATCCGTTTACTTCAAAAGCGGAATTTAATTTTGATTTATTCAAAAAACATTTGAATATCGCACAACGTGTAATGGACGACATCATCGATTTGGAATTGGAAAAAATTGATGCCATCATCGAAAAAATTGATTCCGACCCACAATCTGACGAAATAAAAGCAGTCGAGCGCAATCTTTGGTTAAATATTCGCCACAAAGCAGAAGAAGGACGCCGAACCGGAATCGGGATTACTGCCGAAGGCGATATGTTGGCAGCCCTTGGCATTCGCTACGGAAGTGATAAAGGAACTGAATTTTCGGTTAAAATTCATAAAACCCTTGCAATCAATGTATATCGCGCATCCGTAAATACTGCAAAAGAACGCGGAGCTTTTAAGATATTTGATTCCGAAAGAGAAAAAAACAATCCGTTTATTCTGCGATTAAAAGAAGCCGATGAACAATTGTATTATGAAATGCTTGAACACGGCAGACGAAACATCGCATTGTTGACAATCGCTCCGACAGGCACCACAAGTTTGATGACTCAAACAACTTCAGGAATTGAACCGGTTTTCCTTCCTGTTTACAAAAGAAGAAGAAAAGTAAACCCTAATGACAAAGATGTGCGGGTTGATTTTGTCGATGAAGTTGGCGACAGCTGGGAAGAATATGTCGTTTTTCATCATCGTTTTAAACAATGGATGGAAGTCAACGGCATATCGACAACAAAAAAATATACCCAAGAAGAGCTGGACAAACTCATTAAAAAATCTCCATATTACAAAGCCACTTCAAATGATGTGAATTGGTTGAATAAAGTACGCATGCAAGGTGCCGTTCAAAAATGGGTGGATCATTCCATTTCCGTGACCATTAATTTACCGAGTGATGTAAATGAAGAATTGGTTGGCGAACTGTACTTGGAAGCTTGGAGAGTTGGTTGTAAAGGCGTAACGGTTTACCGAGATGGATCACGATCGGGTGTGTTGATTTCAAATGATGAAAAGGACAAAGAAGAAGACAGTGCGGAAACGTTGACACCCTTCCCTACCAAACGTCCGGAGCGACTCAAAGCCGATGTGGTTCGTTTCCAGAACAACAAAGACAAGTGGATTGCTTTTATCGGATTGATCGACGGGAAACCTTATGAGATTTTCACCGGATTTGCAGATGATGAAGACGGCATCTTAATTCCGCGTTGGGTAAATGAAGGAGTGATTATTAAAAGCAGAAATGAAGACGGCGTTTCGCGTTATGACTTTCAGTATAAAAATAAACGCGGTTACAAAACCACTATTGAAGGGCTTTCCTATAAATTTAATCCCGAGTTTTGGAATTACGCCAAATTAATTTCAGGAACTTTAAGACATGGTATGCCCATTGAAAAAGTGGTCGATCTCATTAACAGTTTACAGTTAGACAGCGAAAGCATCAACACGTGGAAAAATGGTGTGGCGAGAGCTTTAAAACGCTATATTGAAGATGGAACCGCTGTTGAAAAACAAAAATGCGAAAACTGTCAAAGCACTTCTTTAATCTATCAAGAAGGTTGCTTGACCTGTAAAAACTGTGGTTCGTCCAAATGCGGATAATTATTTAGTGTTTTCATAGATTGTGTTTAACGTGAAAAACCGTCTCCAATTATTTTAAAGAGACGGTTTTTTATTTGATTTAATTTGAAATGTTAGCATTCAAATTTAAGAATTGATTATGTAATAAGTAGGCGCTTCCGGTCCTACGGGAAATTGAAATACGAACACCCATAGGTAAAATAAGATAACCCAACATACAAAAAATAACATGCTGTAAGGAAGCATGGTACTGATAATGGTGCCTATTCCGATATCTTTTACATATCTGGTTGCAAACGCCAGAATCAACCCAAAATAACTCATCATTGGGGTTATGATATTGGTAACAGAATCGCCAATACGATATGCCGCTTGAATGACCTCCGGACTATAACCAATAAGCATTAACATAGGGACAAAAATAGGCGCTGTCACTGCCCATTGTGCGGAAGCCGAACCCAAGGTTAAATTTACCATGCCAGAGATGATGATAAACCCTATAAACACACCCGGACCGGTAAGACCAATGTCATTTAAGAACTCGGAACCTTTAACGGCAAAAATTTGTCCCAAATTGCTCCATCCAAAAAAGGCAACAAACTGAGCGGCAAAAAATACAATTACAATATACAATCCCAAGGTGGACATAGAGTTTGCCATTCCTTCAATAATTCCTTTATCGTCCTTCATGCTTCCTGTGACTCTCCCATACACGAATCCGGGAATTAAAAAGAACACAAAAATGAAAGAAACAATTCCTCTTAAAAATGGAGAATTTAAGATCTCTCCTGTTTCTGGATTTCGCAATATTCCATTTTCCGGAATAATCGTAAGTGAAAGAAGAACAATCAATACTAAAACCGACAAACCTGCATATTTCAATCCTTTCCTTTCAACCTTTGTTAATGGATTCATTTGATCTTCCCCTGCCAAATTTTCAGAAGCACTCTCCGGATTGTAAGTCCCTAATTTTGGTTCGACAATTTTAAGCGTAACAAAAGCCCCAACTGCTGTTATTAGAAACGTACTCACAAACATGAAATAATAATTAACCGCTGCGTGCACTTCATAGGTGGGATCAATAATTCGGGCGGCCTCCTGTGTCAAACCTGCCAATAAAGGATCAATTGTTCCAATCAAAATATTCGCACTATATCCTCCCGAAACACACGCAAACGCACAAGCCAATCCGGCAAGCGGATGCCTTCCCATAGAATAAAAAATATACGCTGCCATAGGTATCAAAACTACATATCCCATTTCCGAAGCAGTATTGGACACTACGGAAGCAAAACAAATTGCGATGGTTACTAAATTCTTAGGAGTCAGGAAAAAATTGACGGGTTTCATGAAAAAACCCACAATTCCACCCTTGGATTCTCTCGGTTTAAAAGAAGCTGCTTTCAAAACCAATCCGCGTATTCCTGCGCTGATTAATCCTGAGCGTTCCGCCACTCCCACTCCCAATAAAGCAACTAAAACCACTCCGAGAGGTGCAAAACTTGTAAAATTTGTAACTAAATTGGATATGATTCTTCTAAATCCTTCGCCGTTCATTAAACTAACCGGCTCTATGATTCCGTTGGGAGATCTTCCCGGGGTTCCTTCAGGTCGCGGATCAATTGCACTCCACCCCAACCAATCGGCTATACCGCTGAATAAAATAACTGACAGCGCAAATATTGCAAATAATGTTACCGGATGCGGAAGTAAATTTCCCATCCATTCCACAAAATTTAAAAAGCGGGTAAAGAGATTTTTTTTCTGGGGCGAAGACGATTGAGAAGGTATGTTATTTTCGGACATCAGCTATGTTTTAATATAGGTTGCTTATTAAAATAATGCGTATCGGTTTATTCCAATACGCATTCTAATCAGCAAAAATATAAATTTTTTCTAAACCACTATTAATTAAAAGAATCCGCCTCCGCCGTTGGTTTCTCGACGGTCACGTTGTTTGCGTGACATGGCGCGGTTGTTCACACCTCCAAATTTATAGGAAAGTCCCACTTGCCACGTTTGGCTGTCCCATCGAAATGTCCCTTCCATCGGGTAGGGTTTGGTTGCTGTGATATCGGAACGTTGGGTGTCAAAAATATCGTTGACATTGAAACTGACAGTCATATCGCCTTGTAACAAAGTATATCGCATTCCGGCATTTACAAAATAAAAATCACTGTAGTCAAATTGAACGGTGCTTCCTGAACTTCGATACATTCCAAAGGCTTGAAAAGTTAAATTTTTTGTTGCTTTAAAACTGTTGTTGAGTCGGAATGTATATCCCACATTTTCAACTTCAATTCGCTCCGTATCCACAACTCCTTTTAAATTTTGAGCATACAAATCAAAACTTCCATTGATATTCCACCAAGATGCCGGACGCAGCGTTCCGGAAAATTCAAATCCATACGCTTGATTGTCATCAAAATTATCATAGGTTTGAATTAATTTTGATGTATCTAACTCATCTACAACTATGGTTCGTGAGATTTCATCTTGAATCAACCGATAAAAAACACCGGCATTGATACTTCCTTTTCCAAATTGAAACGTGTAATTTAATTCCATAGAATTCGTAAACTGAGGTTTAAGATTTTGATTTCCAATGGAAGTCAATGTCGGGGTACTGAATTCTCTAATCGGATTTACCTGATTCAATCCCGGTCTATCCACACGTCGGCTGTAGCTCAACTGCAACGCATTGTTATCATTGATTGCATAACTTAAAAAAGCAGACGGATAAAGGCTGAACACTTCATCTGTGAAAGGTATTTCCGGATTGCTCTCATTGCTAAAAGCAGCATCTACATTATAAGATTCTGCACGCACTCCGGCTTGATACGACCATTTATCTATTGTATTTCCAAAAGTTACATAGGCCGAATAAATACTTCGATTGTAGTAAAATTCAGAATCATCAATAAGTGGTGAAGTTACTTCAAAGTCGTTGTCTGTATTTTGAAGTCGAACTTCCAAACCGGCTTCCAGTTTCATGGTTTCTGTCAACGGATTGACGTAATCTAAATTAAGCGTGGTATTTTCTCGCTTATCCCAAACAAAATCACTGTAGTTGTCACCTGCGTTGTTCGTGTAAAAATAATCGGAAGTTCCGTCGTTTTCATAATTATTATAATCTGCTTCAAATGAAATTTCGTGACCTTGCTCGTTTATTTTGTGTTTATATGCAAAATTGTATACCGCGTTGATGTTCTCATACATATTATTTGAGTTTTGACCAATAAATCCCAATGCGCCATAATCAACTGCGTTTTCGACCTTCATTTTATGATTGAAAAACGTTTGTGTGGTATAAAACGACAAAGTGTTTTTGTCATTTAAATAATAGTCCATTCCGGCTTTCAACAGATGAGATTTGCTGTTGCTTAAAATATCAAATGATTGCGTTGACGGATCAAAAATCGGCGTGTGCGGATTGTCGCCAATTTGAAGTTCGCCTGCATTGGTTCTCTTTCCTGCAAAGGCTCCGTAATTCCCGTAAAAATTGAGTTTCCCGGTTCTGTAATTTAAATTAATCGAGCTGTTAAAACGGGCGAAATCTCCTTTTGTCAAATTTACGCTGACATCCCCGTTAAATCCGTCGTTGGTGTTTTTGTGCAATATGATATTGATGATTCCGCTCATTCCTTCCGGATTGTATTTAGCTGAAGGATTGGTGATGAGTTCAATTTGTTTGATGGATTAAGACGGAATTTGTCGTAACAACTGCGCAGCGTCAATATTGGTAGGTTTTCCATCCACCAAAATTTTCACGTTTGAATTTCCTCTTAAAGAAATATTCCCATCCTGATCGACATTGACAGACGGAATGTTATTCATTATTTCTCCGGCGGTAGCTCCTGCCGTGGTCAAATCTCTACCAACATTTACAACGCGTCTGTCGATGCGCTGTACCATGGTAGATTGTTCGGCGACAATTACAACTTCATCCAAAGAGCTGATATTCTCTTCCAATTCAATGGTACCTAAATTTATCGATTGGTTGCTCTTTTCAATAGAAATTTTTTGTTGATGTGTTTTGTAACCGATAAATTGAATTTTGATTAAATAATTTCCCACATTGATTTTTGAGATGGAGAAATTTCCGTAATCATCGGTAATCCCACCTGTTACGATGGTGCCATCAGGCGATTCTACGACGATTGTAACATACGGCAGCGGATCTTGAGAGGCTTTGTCAACAACCACGCCGCTTATTCCCGATACAGTGATATTGGTGTTGAGCGACAGATTGTCCGCGGAAATCTGTGTAACGGAATTGTAAAAAGTGAAGATAAATAATAAAATGGGCAACTTTTTCATAGCTTGATTAATTAAATTGATTTTCTTTAACATAGTAATTGGCAATGCATAATAGCGAGAAAGATTTTATCCGAATTTTGGTGCTTGTCTCTATTCTATAGACTTCCAACCTAAACTTTTGTTACATCATTTTTTTAAAAATATTTCATTTTTTTTTTATTGGAACGCGTCATTGAAAAAAATTATGCTCCGGGCACATCGACTAGAAGCAATTTAAACTCCGGATTGTTTTCTTTATTTAATTAATATTGAAAAATAGGGAGTATTACACTTTGTTTTTGGTTTTAATAAGGTTTCCGTAGCAAGTTAACGGTAAAAACCACACGATTCAATGGTGCGGGAGCGTCAGATAAAATAAAAAAACCTCAAAATTTTAATCGAAGCTTTTATTCAAAAAAATTACTAGTATTTGTATTAAAAACCAAATATATTTGATGTGCTCCGCTTGGGAACATAAGTTTTATTACGAGTGCTGTTTATGTAATATTGCCCACCTTTTGATCCAACATATATTGTCTTACCACTTCCATAATTGTAGGCTTCAGAAGAATAATCTTTTGCAGTACTTCCTGTCCTACCTGTGAAAGGGTTGTAATTACCTTTAGTGGAATAATTATCGTGGTTAGTCGAATTACTAGTAGTTCTGTAATGTCCCTGCACATAAGTTCCATCACTTTTTGTATAGCCATTTACGTATGTTGACTTTGAATGAGATGAATAAGAATAGTTAGAAGATGTTTTGTATTGTGCATTTACATTAGTTGCAAATACAACTAAAAATCCGAAAAGTAAAAGTAATTTTTTCATTTTTAGTTTTGTCAGTTAAGAAGATTCTTCATTAACTATTTATTACAATATGCAAAGATATTAAAGAGTATTCACATCTCTACCCACAATACGTTTAAAAATTTTAAAATTATTTTTCAAATAAAAGAGAGTTGTTTAACGGTTATCTTTGTTGGCAATAGTGTTTTATCCAAATATTTTTTGCTCATATTTTTGTATATCTATACCGATCCTTATAATCATATCTTCTTGATTCATACCTTTTTTAAACTTCCATTTTAATTGGTGTCTTCCCATTCTCCCTAAATTAGCATTCCAATCAACATCAAGTCCATCAAAATTTTCAGTTAAATAAAAATCGGTTCTAGTCGTTAACATTTGATTTGATATTGTAATATGGTCACGTGTTATTTTGGTTATCTTTGCATTTGGATCAGACCTTAACCATCCAATTAATTCAGAATATTTGATTTTCATTCCACCATTAGCATCAACATTTGATACAAGCATTCTGTCTCTATCTCTCACTCTCAAAAAATAAAATATTATTACTCCGGCTATTAATATTAAAAAGGTTGCTCCTATTTTTTGTATTTCAATTATTTTTTGTCCCCTTCTTGAACATATTCATATTTCAGACATAACCCCCTATTCCTATTTCTTTTATCTTCCTTACGAATGCTTTATTTTTAAAATTATTTTGCACTAAATTAACAAATTTTAACAACTCTACAAAAGTGCTAATACAGCCTGAAAAAGAATCCGCGTTTAAAAACGCTTAAACCATGTCGGTTTTAAAAATTACATTTTTTAAAAAGGGATTCGTGCAAGGGTACTAACGTTGCAGTCATTTTTAAAATTACAATGAGTAAAATAAACTGAATTTAGTGTTTAATTCCGCATCCTTGCTAAATGTTATGATGCCTATATTAAACAAGTCTATTGAAACTACGTGTTCACTTGACTCTATTTTTTTCCACACACGAATCATTTCATTACTCCAATTGATATCGTCAAAAA
The DNA here is from genome assembly GCA_012522045.1 of Bacteroidota bacterium. Taxonomy (GTDB): domain Bacteria; phylum Bacteroidota; class Bacteroidia; order Flavobacteriales; family Flavobacteriaceae; genus JAAYLC01. Next base: position 1,819 of record JAAYLC010000056.1, on the reverse strand, counting down.
TTATTACTGAATTTTGATGACAGTAATTTTTCAAATAATTAAAGTATTTTAAAGTGGGTTCATATTTAAGGTTGCCATCAATAAAAATCAAGTCGTATTTTTTATCGATTTCCTCAACGATGCTTAGTGTATCATCATAAAATCCTTGTACAATTTTAAAACCGTTTGCAGCAATTTGATTAAATCTATTTTCAGCTATTTTGCATAAATCGGGCACGCCCTCAAAGGTCAAATAAGGATTGTGAACCATAATTTTCATTTATGGCTTTAAGAAAATATTGTCCGGAAACGCCTAAATTGGTTCCGATTTCAAGTACATTTTTAGCACCTAATGCTCTCGAAAGAATATAATAAAATTCACACCATCTTTTTCTAGAACTTGCATTTTTACTAATTTCAGAAACAGTTCTGTTTTGTGTATTGAAAATGGAATAATTGATTATTTCGTTGGAGGACAAGAGCGTTTGTTTATAAGAGTTTAATTCCTTAAATATTTTGATAGTTTCAACATCATTATTTTGGTGTTTTGCGGCTATAAAAGCATTTGACATTTTTTTTGTAGGAATAGAATGGTTTTTTAGTTGATTTAATGTCTTTTTTTCGGTTATGGTGTTTGAAACTATATGTCTCAGTTTGTTAATTTTTTTTGCTATCATAGTTGAATAATAAAGGCAGCCTGAGTGAGAACTGCCCTTTTATAATTATTTCGAATAGCTTCCTAACTAAAACAGCTGCTTCAGATTATTTTCGCTCTAAGATAACAATTTTTAAAGAAACACAAAGATTCGAGTAGCAAATTGTGAAATCGTATGTTCGTAAATCGTGGATAGTTTTTCAGTGTTCATTGTTCATTGTTCATTCCCAACTTCCCGAAATTCACAAGGCGCAACCTTTCTGCTGTAAAGGTTAATATCTTCGCGGAAGCTGATTATTATCATTTGCCTTCATAAAAATTTGACCTATCTTCACCACTTTAAATATCATCCTTATTAAATTTCAATTAATTATGAAAAGATTAGAAAACAAAGTGGTAATTATCACCGGATCAGCAAAAGGCATGGGCAAAGAAACGGCATTGTTATTTGCGGAAGAAGGTGCAAAAGTGGTCGTTGCAGACTTCGATGAAAAAGGAGGACGCGCAGTGGTGGACGAAATCAACGCAAATGGGGGCACTGCCGCGTATTGCATGGTCGACATATCGGATTCCGTTCAAGTACAAGAAATGATAAAGTTTACGGTGACTACTTACGGCCGTTTGGACTGTGCAGTGAATAATGCCGCATTAAAACCGGACAACAACACTTTTGAAGATTTGGATGAGGAATATTGGGACCGTTTGCAGGCTGTTGACCTTAAAGGAACTGCCTTGTGTATGAAATACGAAATCCGGCAGTTTATGGCGCAAGGTGGCGGAGGTGCGATTGTCAATATTTCGTCGATAAACGCATTCAAACCCACTACGGGAAATCCGGCGTATCAGGCTTTCAAACACGGTGTGGAAGGATTGACCAAAGCAGCAGCCTACGAATATGGCGTGAAAGGCATCCGCATCAATTCGGTAGCACCGGGCGCCATTCGCACTCCGATGTTGGCATCCGCGCTGGAAAGCATGGGAATGGAAGAAAAAGACATCGTCCCGACCATGAGTTTGATCGGCCGTTTGGGCGAACCACGGGAAGTGGCATACGGTTCGCTCTTTCTCTGTTCGGATGAAGCCAGTTATGTGCACGGAACCGTACTGCACGTAGGCGGTGGGTTTGAGTTGCTCTAACCATGAATCAAGGTGGAGAGGTTTGGAGGAAGTGCATTCGATAGCATT
>JAAYLC010000044.1 GCA_012522045.1 Bacteroidota bacterium | reverse complement strand
ACTGAAAGTAATGATGTCTTTTGGAGGGCATGATTTTTTTATGCTGATGATTTTTACATATTTATCATTCAAAAAAATGTATGAATGATTTTTTGATATGCAAGAATTAATCAGATCTTCCGGATAAACAACTTCATCCGGAGTACAGTCAATTTTTGTAGGAATAAGATTGATGGAAGTCGCTATATGATCAATTGTTTCTTGGTGGGAAGGGGTTTTAATGTTTAGTCCGATTGCTTTTAAACCGGTTCCGATTTTTTCAACTAGTTCTGTCATTGACTGATGAACCTGTTTAAATTGTTTTTCCCAGTCGGAAGTAATGGTTTCCGGTGCTTTGAAAAATGCTTCCATTGATGAAGCATTTAAGATATTGATTTTCTTGCTGAAACTGATGATATAGGAGTATTTAAAGATCTCATATTTATTGATACTGGTGGTGATTTTCTCAATCCGTTTACTGAAAATTTCGTCAACCAGTTTTTTTTTCGATTTGTTTTGTGAAACATGGCTTTGAATCAGATCGTCAAAGTATCCGTTTTTGACTACTTTAACTTGCATAACTAAATCTTGATCAACCTGGTTTAAAAAGCCGTCTAAATTTTTTTTTAGGCTGTGAAATTCGTAATCATCCATACGAAAATTATCTACTGGTTTAAATTCAAACATGAATCCTGCCCGCTCATTATCCAAGTAAAAGATGTTATCAATTATCCCGATGTAGGGAACGTGAGCTGCGAAACTTTTTTCAAATGCTTCTTTTTCAACTACTGATCCTAATATTTGAGCGATTGTTTTTTTTTGAATTGCCATTTTTTATTCCTCCGACCGTTTCGGCAGATTTCCATCTAAATTATTTGGTGTAACTGTATATCGAAAATAGTATCTAATAGCGCCGGGATTAGATTTATTTTGGATAAACCATAATCCAAAAGCAAGCAATAAGGCAAAAGGTAGTCCGAACCATTTTAACCCGAATGAATAAAAGATCATAAACGATTGAACAAAAGCAATTACATAGAACCCGAAAGATTTGAGTGATCCGGTAACAGTTATTTTTGATGTTGGTAACGCCATTTTCATCATCCTTTAAGTCAAAATAAAGAATTGAACATTGAAACGATACAATCTGTAATTAAAACCGCTCCGAAAGCAATAGCCGATCCAACTATAGCACTTATTACTCGTTCCCATCCTCGGCGGCTGCTAAACATGACCATTCCGGCAGCTACAGTAAGCGATAGAATACTGGCTGCCGGAATGATCCCTTGAACTGAACTTTCAAGAAATTTTGTCATTCCGTTCATGTAAAACTCAAATGTTCCTGTACTGAATTTTTTGGTCGTTACATTTAAAGAAGTAAGAAAACTGACAGAAAGGTACATTATTGAAGCACCTGTTGTAGCTAAAGCAAACCTTTTCCATCCTTCCCGATGTCCAAACATGATATATCCACCGGCAATAATGATCGCTAAAACACAAAGAATCGGAAGAACATATTCCATTGTCCCTTTTAAGGAAAGGGTAAGTTTGTTAATAATTGTTGATATTGTCCAACCTTTTCTAGCTACTTTTTCGGCAATCCCTAAAAGTTCTTTTCCCATCAGTT
>JAAYLC010000129.1 GCA_012522045.1 Bacteroidota bacterium | reverse complement strand
TTAAACATGTTCTCGATGAAGCTCTAAAAAACGATATCCACATTGAAACATCTTCGGCTATCGATATCGACATTGTACAGAGTTTAAAAAAGACAGGAAATATTACTGATAATACCTATGTGCTTTGCAATGGGTTTAAACGTGATAAATACATTTCCAACATTGCAGATTTAATCAACCAAGGACATCAAAACTGCATTCCTATTATTGACAATTATGAAGAGTTAGACTTGCTTCAAAATCAAATAGAAGGACACTTCAAAGTTGGAATTCGAATTGCTTCGGAAGAGGAACCGAAATTTGAATTTTATACTTCACGCTTAGGAATCGGATACAAAAATATCATTCCTTTTTACGAGGAGCAGATAAAGAACAACGAACAGGTTGATTTAAAAATGCTTCATTTTTTCATCAATACCGGAATTCGGGATACAGCCTATTATTGGAATGAATTGGTAAAATGTTTAAAGGTGTATGTGCGGCTGAAAAAAATAGCTCCTTCTTTGGATAGTTTAAATATCGGCGGAGGTTTTCCCATAAAAAATTCACTTGCATTTGAGTATGATTATGAATATATGGTTGATGAAATCATCAATCAGATAAAAATTACTTGCGAAGAGTTTGACGTTCCCGTGCCTCATATTTTTACAGAATTTGGCAGTTTTACGGTAGGGGAAAGTGGCGGAGCAATTTATGAAGTGTTGTATCAAAAACAACAGAATGATCGTGAAAAATGGAACATGATAAACTCATCATTCATTACTACGTTGCCGGATACGTGGGCCATTAGCAAACGATTTATAATGCTGCCTCTAAATCGTTGGAATGATGAATACGAACGTGTATTATTGGGAGGATTAACTTGTGACAGTGACGATTACTACAATAGCGAACAACACGTTGCGGCCATCTATTTGCCGAAATTTAAAAAAGAAAAACCCCTCTATATTGGTTTTTTTAATACAGGCGCTTATCAAGAAACCATTGGAGGGTTTGGAGGACTTCAACATTGTTTGATTCCAACTCCAAAACACATTCTTATCGATAGAGATGAAAATGGAGAATTAAAAACACAATTATTTGCTGAACAGCAGACTAATACTGATTTTTTAAATATCTTAGGTTATATAAAATAAACCATTAAAACCAACTCTTTTATTTTCAAAATGAAAACAAAAACCTATGCCGGAATTCCACAGAAATACGCAGTATTAGAGACTGCAAAAATTGTTGTGATACCCGTTCCATACGATGGAACAAGTACTTGGTTAAAAGGCGCAGATAAAGGTCCTGATGCCTTTTTGGAAGCTTCTGAAAACATGGAGCTTTATGATATTGAAACCCAAACAGAAGTTTACAAACAGGGTGTTTATTTAGCAGAACCGATTGCCGAAAACAGTTCGCCCGAAAGTATGGTAGATGCGGTTTATAAGACTACAAAAGAATATATTAAAAGAAATAAATTTGTGACACTTTTTGGTGGCGAACACAGCATTTCGATAGGTTCAATCAGAGCGTTTCACGAATGTTTTGACAATCTGACTGTATTACACATCGATGCCCATGCTGATTTGAGAAAAGAATATGAAGGAACACCTTATAATCACGCCTGTGCTGTTTATGAAGCAAGTCAAAACACAAATCTTGTTCAAGTTGGAATCAGAAGTATGGATATTTCTGAAACCACTGTGATGGATGAAGATAAAACGTTTTTTGCACACGATATGGTGAAAGATGATTATTGGATGGACAAAGTCATCGATATATTGGGAGAAAATGTCTATATCACTTTTGATTTAGATGCCTTTGACCCTTCAATAGTGCCTTCTACAGGAACTCCGGAACCGGGAGGACTCTTATGGTATGAAACACTAGACTTTTTAAGACAAGTTTTTGAAGAAAAAAATGTTGTCGGATTTGACGTTGTTGAATTGTGTCCGAATGAAAATGAACGTTCATCCGATTTCGTTGCTGCAAAATTATTCTATAAAATGCTTTCTTATAAATTTATGGGAGAAGATGAAGCTGATGAATTTGAAAGTCCAACAATTGAAAATAAAAAAAAAACAACTAATTCAAAATTTAATATAGACCAAGATGATGAATTCTAATAAAGGACCTATTTCTGATTTCATACAGAAATATTATTTGCATTTTAATGCTGCTTCACTTGTAGATGCTGCAAAAGCCTATGAAGAACAACTGCAAAACGGTGCAAAAATGTTGGTGTCATTAGCAGGTGCAATGAGTACCGCTGAAATCGGAAAAATATTTGCCGAGATGATTCGTCGTGATAAAGTGCACATCGTTTCTTGTACCGGTGCCAATCTTGAAGAAGACATTATGAATCTCGTGGCACATTCACATTATAAAAGAGTGCCAAACTATCGGGATTTAACGCCACAAGATGAATGGGATTTGATGCAAAGAGGCATGAATCGAGTGACAGATACCTGCATTCCCGAAGAAGAAGCTTTTCGTAGAATCCAAAAACATATTTTTAAAATATGGAAAGATGCGGAAGAAAAAGGAGAAAGGTACTTCCCTCACGAGTTTATGTACAAGCTGCTGTTGAGCGGCGTAATGGAAGAACACTATGAAATTGACATTAAAAACTCATGGATGTACGCTGCAGCTCAGAAAAACTTACCGATAGTTTGTCCAGGTTGGGAAGACAGTACCATGGGAAATATTTTTGCAAGCTATGTACTCAAAGGAGAACTTAAAGCTTCCACCATGAAAAGTGGAATTGAGTACATGACATTTTTAGCAGATTGGTATCCAAAAAATAGCGAGAAAGGAATTGGATTTTTTCAAATAGGAGGTGGTATTGCAGGTGATTTTCCAATTTGTGTCGTCCCGATGTTGTATCAAGATATGGAACAAACCGATACGCCTTTTTGGAGTTATTTTTGTCAAATTAGTGACTCAACCACTAGTTATGGAAGTTACTCCGGTGCAGTTCCAAATGAGAAAATAACATGGGGAAAATTAGATATCGACACTCCGAAATTTATTATTGAGAGTGATGCAACCATCGTGGCTCCGCTTATTTTTGCGTATCTCTTGGATATGTAAAAACATTTTTATATTGCGTTAAAAATCGGGAATTACACAGTATCCTGTTGGGTAAAGTGAAATTCCCGTTTTTTTTTAACACGCATACTGTATATGTGTTTCACGTAAATTTTATGGAGTGTAACCTATAAAACCGTATCTTTAATTTAAGTTTTTAAAAGATAAATGGAACCGAGAAAAATTGATAATATCGAATTGCGGTTTTTAACCATCGAAGATTATGATGCCTTAAAAAAAGCCACGATTCACGCCTATAAGAATATGGCAGATAATTACTGGAAACTTGAGGAAATCGGAAATCTTTTACAGATTTTTCCCGAAGGTCAAGTAGTTATCGTGGTTGATGGCGTAATTGCCGGATGTGCATTGTCATTGATTGTAGATTATAAAAAACTTGGTGATAAACATACGTACTAAGATCTTACGGGCGATTCTAATTTTTCTATTCACGATCCGAATGGTGATGTGCTTTACGGAATAGATGTGTTTATTCGCCCTGAATTTCGGGGGTTGCGCCTAGGAAGAAGATTGTATGATTATCGTAAGGAATTGTGTGAAAATTTAAATTTAAAACGCATTGTATTTGGAGGCAGAATGCCAAATTATCATAAATACGCAGACAGCCTTACACCAAAACAATACATTCAAAAAGTAAGAAGCAAACAAATTGACGACCCCGTATTAAATTTCCAAATTTCTAATGATTTTCATCCCATTCGTATTTTAAAGGGCTACTTAGAAGGTGATGAAGCTTCGGGTGAATTTGCCGTTTTAATGGCTTGGAACAATATTTATTATGTTTCTCCGGAAGAAGAATCTGCTCCACAAGCCATAAAAAGTGTCGTGCGTTTGGGGTTGATTCAATGGCAAATGAGGCGTTATGCGGGCATGGAAGATATGATGGATCAGGTTGAGTATTTTGTAGATAGTATGGCGGGATATCACTGTGATTTTGCATTGTTTCCGGAGTTTTTTAACGCACCGCTTATGGCAGATTACAATCACTTGGGAGAAGCAGAAGCCATTCGGGAATTGGCAAAACATACCAAAGAAATTAAAGAAAGACTTTCGCAGCTTTCAATATCTTATAACATCAATATCATAACCGGAAGTATGCCCGAAGTAGTTCGCGATAAATTGTATAATGTCGGCTATTTATGCCGTAGGGATGGAAGTATCGAACGATTTGAAAAAATTCATGTCACACCTGATGAAGCAAGAGTATGGGGGATGGTTAACGGAAATTCGCTTCGGACGTTTGATACGGATTGCGGAAAAATCGGAATTTTGATTTGTTATGATGTCGAATTTCCCGAATTATCCAGATTGTTGGCAAAAGAAGGCATGGACATTCTCTTTGTTCCATTTCTCACCGATACACAAAATGGATATTCTCGCGTGAAACTTTGTGCTCAAGCCCGTGCCGTGGAAAACGAATGTTATGTAGCCATTGCCGGAAGTGTGGGGAATTTGCCCAAAGTACATAATATGGATATTCAATATGCACAATCCGCGGTATTTACACCTTGCGATTTTGCTTTTCCAAGCAATGGAATCAAAGCCGAAGCAACTCCAAATACAGAAATGATTCTCATAGCCGATGTAGATATTGATTTGCTGCGAGAACTGCATAATTTTGGTGCAGTCAGAAATCTTAAAGACAGGCGAAAAGATTTGTAT
>JAAYLC010000170.1 GCA_012522045.1 Bacteroidota bacterium | reverse complement strand
TTTTTCAATTCTAATAAATCCCGAACCGGAACCGGTATTTTAAAACTTGCTTAAATTATATTGTTTAGCCTCTGATAACGGAATTTTATTATTTTTATAAATTAAAAGCCTGTTTTTAGACAGACTGCCGTTGTGGGCCATGCAAAGAAAGCCAACACACATTCAAGCACATTTGGTTTTGCCCCACCCACAAGCCAACCCTTCAGCAAAACCAAAAGAGCCATTTTTTGCCAACGCTCGACAAGAATGATAACTTTACAAATTGATAAAAACAGAAATAAATAATGTTCGAACAGACCTTTAAGAATATAGACGACATACTCCACAAAGATGCTGGATGTGGTAGTGAATTGGATTATATCGAACAAACTTCATGGATTTTGTTCCTCAAGTATTTGGATGACTTGGAGAAAGACCGTGCTACAGCAGCCGAACTCACAGGTAAGGATTATACGCCTATAATCAACCGGGAATATCAATGGAGCGTTTGGGCAGCTCCGAAATTAGCCGATGGTAAAATAGACTATAATGCCCTTACAGGCGATGACCTATTGGATTTTGTAAACAATAAACTCTTTCCGTACCTCAAACAATTTAGGTTGAGTGCCGAAAGTGCCGATACAATTGAATATAAAATTGGTGAAATTTTCAGCGAACTGAAAAACCGTTTACAAAGTGGCTACAATTTGCGTGAAGTGATTAACCTCATTGACGAATTACGTTTCCGAACCCACGCAGAAAAGCACGAAATGAGCCATCTTTACGAAGATAAAATTAAAAATATGGGAAATGCTGGACGAAATGGTGGTGAATATTACACACCACGTCCACTGATTACAACGATTGTAAAAGTCGTTGACCCTAAAATTGGCGAAACGGTTTATGATGGAGCATCAGGTAGTGCAGGATTCTTGTGTGAGGCTTTTGCTTATATGAACAAACCTGGACTCTCTTCCAAAGATTGGGAAACTCTACAAAAACGAACTTTCTACGGAAAAGAGAAAAAATCTTTGGCGTATATCATAGGTACGATGAATATGATTTTGCATGGCGTGGAAGCTCCCAACATCGTCCATACCAATACACTTGCAGAAAACATAGCCGACATACAAGAAAAAGACCGCTATGATGTGGTGCTTGCCAATCCACCCTTTGGAGGGAAAGAACGTGCAGAAGTGCAACAGAACTTTCCCATCAAAACAGGTGAAACCGCATCGCTATTTTTGCAACATTTCATTAAAATATTGAGAGCAGGCGGAAGAGCTGGTATTGTTATCAAAAACACATTTTTGAGCAATACAGATAATGCCAGCATTGCTTTACGGAAAGAACTTTTACAAAACTGCAACCTGCACACAGTTTTGGATTTACCCGGCGGAACCTTTACGGGAGCAGGTGTGAAAACCGTGGTGTTGTTTTTTGAAAAAGGGAAGCCTACTCAAAAAACTTGGTTTTACCAATTGAATCTTGACCGCAACTTGGGTAAAACTAACCCACTGAACGAAAAAGATTTGGCGGAGTTTGTGGAATTGCAAAAAACCTTTGCCGATAGTGAAAACTCGTGGACGGTAAACATAAATGACATAGACCAAAATACTTTTGATTTGAGCGTAAAAAACCCCAATACGCCCGAAGCACCGCCTTTGCGTAAACCACAAGAAATTTTGGAAGAGATGAAAGCATTGGACAAAGAAAGTGCTGAATTGTTAAACTCAATTTTGGAACTGATATGAAGAATTGGCAGAGAAAAAAAATTAAAGAAGTAGTTCCTGACTTGCACCAAGGGCTAAATACGGCTGGTTATAAAATTAAATTCTATGATGAAGGATACCCAATTATACAAACACGAAATTTAGAAAATGGTGTTATCGACTTAGATGAAAAAATGAAGTTTATGTCGAAACAAGATTGGGAAACATACAAAGACAAATACAAACCAAAAGTTGGAGATGTTTTTTTGACAAATATTGGAACGATTGGAAAGACGGCAGTTGTAACTGAAGAGAAGGATTACTTGATACATTGGAATATATTCATTTTTAAGCTTGATAAAAACATTTTAGACCCCTTTTATTTAAAGTCATTTTTAGATACTCCTTTTTGCTTTGATTACTACAAAAGTTTTCAAAAAGGTGGAACAGTGAATTTTATCACTAAGAAAATGATTGAAAATTTAGAAATCCCCCTTCCCCCTCTCCCCGAACAACAACGCATCGTTGCAATTTTAGATGAGACATTTTCGGCTATTGATAAAGCAAAAGCCAATGCCGAACAAAACCTCAAAAACGCCAAAGAACTTTTTGAAAGCTATTTGCAGGGGGTGTTTGAGAATGGTAGTGAAAATTGGAAAAACAAAACATTGGGTGAATTATGCACTTTCACACAGGGTATTCAAAGGGGTGTCAAGCTACAAAGTGAAACCCAAGCTAACGGACAGGTGCGCTTTTTAAGGATAGTAGATTACACTCAAGGAAACGAACCACCAAGATATATTGACCATCCAGGTGATAAATACATTCTAAATGAAGAAGACGTTGCGCTTGTTCGCTATGGTGCTTCTACAGGTTTTGTATGTCATGGAATGGAAGGTGCACTTGCCAACAACTTGTTCAGAGTAATTCCAAAATCATTTGAAGAATTGTCTAATAGATTTTTGGCAGTGTATCTGAAATCGCCAATTTTTCAAGACGTGATAAAATCTACAATGAATGGTGCTGCTATGCCCGCAATTAGTTTCGGCTTAATAAAGGAAATACCATTTCCTCTTCCAAATTTGGAAGAACAACAAACCATCGTCAGCCAATTAGATGCCCTGCGAGCCGAAACACAAAAGTTGGAAGCGGTGTATCAAAAGAAAATAGCTGATTTGGAAGAGTTGAAAAAGAGTATTTTGCAGAAGGCATTTAAGGGGGAGTTGCGAAGCCCCGAAGGGGTGGCATCTGCTAACGATGGGTATAGCCCATCGGAAAAGAAAACAAAAAACAAGATAAGCCCTGAAAGGGCGTAATACAAAAATATGGGACAATCACTCGTTAAAAACTATATGCATATCGTATTCAGCACCAAACACCGTGAGCCGCTGATACATCCACCCGTGGAAGCAGAACTGCATAGCTACCTCGGTGGCATTTGCAACAAGCTCGACTGTCAGGTAATTAAAGTAGGCGGTTACAGCGACCATATTCATATACTCTGTATGCTATCCAAAAAGATAGCCTTGATGAAACTGATGGAAGAACTGAAATCACATTCCTCAAAATGGATTAAGACAAAAGGAAAAGGGTATGAAAACTTTTACTGGCAAGATGGTTACGGTGCATTTTCAGTAAATCCTTCTGAAATAGACACAGTAATTGCCTACATCGCTAATCAACACGAACACCATAGCAAGAAGACATTTCAAGATGAATACCGTGCTTTTCTTAAAAAATATAATGTAGAATATGACGAGAAGTATGTTTGGGATTAGATATAAACCCGATGCTGAGATATTATGCCCTTTCAGGGCTAGGGTGTCGTGGCTTTGCCACTTCATAGGGTTGCACCCTATGTTAAGATATGCTGCCCTTACAGGGCATTTCATTAACAGCCTCAAAGGGGCAAGATATACCAACGATGGGTATAGCCCAACGGATATAGGAGTAACAATAAAAGCAAGCCCTGAAAGGGCGAGATATGCTAGCTAAAAAGATATAAATTATGAACGAAGCAGAAACAAGAGCGGAACTTATAGACCCCAAGCTAAGGGCTTGTGGTTGGGGCGTTGTGGAAGGCTCAAAAGTCCTTCGTGAATACCAGATTACGGCGGGTAAGATTCAAACAGGTGGTGGTCGTGGCAGACGTGAAATTGCCGATTATGTGTTGGTTTACAAAGACATTAAGTTGGCTGTAATAGAAGCCAAAAGTGTATTGCAGGAAGTAGGTGAAGGTGTAATGC
>JAAYLC010000028.1 GCA_012522045.1 Bacteroidota bacterium | reverse complement strand
TTGCAGGCGATTTGCGACGTGCTTGGGCAGGTCTTAAAAACGCTTTGACTGCCGATAATGAAGAAGTTATCTTAAATGGAGCGATTAACGGAGAAAAAAGCAGTGCGGAAGAGTACGAGAATGTACTACGTAACACTAATTTCCCTCCAAGAATCCGACAACTCATTCAACGTCAGGCAGGTGAAATCAATCATACGCTGACCGAAGTTAAAACCTTTAAAGACATTATTAAAGACATGTAGTTTTTAATAATTTTCGATTTTACACTGATAATTTAAACCAACAAAACACTTAAAACTAAACTGTTATGAAAAAGACAATCCTTTTATTATTAATGGTTTTCACTGTAATTGCTTGTGAAAACAACACTGCAAACGACGAAACTGAAGTACGCGAAAGTGCGAAAGCGTATATTATTGACTATTACGATTTACCGGATGGAACAAAGTTTACAGAAAACGAAATGTCCGTAACCCGTGAGGGAAATGGTGACGCAGACGGTATTTATATTGTAAAAGTCACCATTACTTCAGAAAATCGTGCCGGAGAACGCATCAATGAAACCCATATAATGCACTATAAAAAAAGAGAAGATGCAATGGCAGCCAAAGAACGCTGGGAATTAATCAATTTTGAATAAATTTACTCACTTTAAATCTTAACCACCTAACCAATTATTTATATTCATGAAAATATTTTTTTTATTTCTGTGGGCAAGTTTGGCAGTATCTTGCAATTCTACCAAACTTACAGATTCCACGGATGCTAAAGCACGTTATGCAGCTACAATTACTGCCGAAAAACTTAAAGAACATTTATACATTTACGCAAGTGATGAAATGGAAGGACGCATGACCGGTTCCCCGGGACAAAAAAAAGCAGTGGATTTTCTCAGAGATTTTTATATCAATAACGATATAACCTCTCCTTTGGAAGATACTTATTACCAACCCATTCCCGCTTCCTATTTTAACGGACGTGCCTTTGGTGATTCCGAAAATGTTTTGGCTTATATCGAAGGAAGTGAAAAACCAGAAGAAGTTATTGTCATCTCTGCACATTTAGACCATGTCGGAATCGATGAGCAAGGAAATATTTTCAATGGTGCTGATGACGATGGCAGCGGAACGGTTGCAATAATGGAAATAGCACGTGCATTTAAAGACGCCTACAACGCCGGTTTTAAACCCAAACGAAGTATTTTATTTTTGCATGTAACCGGTGAGGAAATTGGTCTTTTGGGTTCTAAATTTTATGTTGAACATCCTGTTTTTTCATTAAGCAACACAGTGTGCAATCTGAATATCGATATGATTGGACGAATCGCACCGGAAAAAGCAGAAAATCCGGAGTATATCTACCTCATCGGAAGTAACAGATTGAGTCAGGAATTGCAAGATATCTCGGAAGAGTTGAATTCAAAATATACCAAATTGGAACTCGATTATAAATTTGACGACCCTGCCGATCCCAATCGATTTTTCTACAGAAGTGATCATTACAATTTTGCAAAACACAACATTCCCGTTATTTTTTATTTTAACGGAGTGCATGAAGATTATCATAAAATAACAGATACTCCAGACAAAATAGAATACGAACTTTTAGCCAAACGAACCCAGCTCATTTTTCTAACTGCCTGGGAACTTGCATATAGAGAAAATCGGTTGAAATTAGATAATTAACATCTTAAGTCTTCAGATAATTAGAAAAAGAGGGACTGATTCAGGCAACCGAACAATTTGTTTCAGAAATAAACGAAACCAAATTGGTTAATATATCCGTTATAGACAATGAGAGTAAAGTAGAAAAACTTTTGCCACAATTACAACTAATACTTTTCCGAGTCATTCAGGAACTGGTCAACAATATCATCAAACATTCGCAGGCACAACATGCCGAAATTAGATTTGGTAACAGTCCAAACGGTTTGCAGATTGAAATATCCGATGACGGTGTAGGCTATGAAGATACCAAGGGTGGTGGTGGAAGCCAAGGTATATACAGCATAACACAACGCCTGAAAGCTATTGGCGGTAATTTTAAAATTACGAAAAGAAAATCAGGTGGCACGAAAGCTAAAGTAGTTTTAGCGGATTAGGGAGGATATACATCAAAGCTTTTCCACCAACCCCCTTTTAATCATCGTTTTGAATTCCGAAAGATTTTGAAAATCAGAAATAGTTCTTCCATCACTTTATGCATCCATACGTACCATTTCATCACCCTTCAAGTTCCCGTACAAATATAGTATATGAAAAAAATTGAGAAAAATTAAACCTAAAAAGAAAACAAAAAGAAAACCACCATAAATATAACATTTACAGTGGTCTATTACTTATTATTGATTAATCGCTAATTACTTCACTTCCTCAAAATCAACGTCTTCTACATCATCTCCTCCACCTGAAGAGGAATCTTGAGTTGTGTCTGAACCACCACCTTGAGGTGCACCTTGTTGCTGTTCGGTTTGTGCTTTGTACATTTCTTCTGAAGCAGTTTTCCACGCCTCGTTAATTTTGTCCAAAGCAGTTTGAATAGCCGGCACATCTTGTGATTCATGAGCCTTTTTCAATTCTTCCAAAGCATTTTCGATAGGTTGCTTTTTATCGGCTGACAATTTATCGCCAAATTCTTTTAGCTGTTTTTCCGTTTGGAAAATCATCGCATCCGCTTCATTCAACTTATCTACTCTTTCTTTTGCTGCTTTATCCTTTTCGGCATTGGCTTCTGCATCAGCTTTCATTCGTTGGATTTCTTCTTCCGTAAGTCCCGAAGAAGCTTCAATTCGAATGTCTTGCGATTTGTTTGTAGCTTTATCGGTAGCACTTACTTTGATAATTCCGTTCGCATCAATATCAAATGTTACTTCAATTTGAGGTACGCCTCTTGGTGCAGGCGGAATTCCATCTAAGTGAAAACGTCCGATAGTTTTATTGTCGTTTGCCATAGGGCGTTCTCCTTGCAAAACGTGAATTTCTACACTCGGCTGATTGTCTGCAGCCGTAGAGAATATCTGACTCTTTTTGGTAGGAATTGTGGTGTTTGCTTCAATCAATTTGGTCATAACTCCTCCCATTGTTTCAATTCCAAGAGAAAGTGGGGTTACATCCAGAAGCAATACATCTTTAACGTCACCGGTAAGAACACCTCCTTGAATGGATGCACCAATTGCAACTACTTCATCAGGATTTACGCCTTTGTGAGGTTTTTTTCCAAAGAATTTTTCCACTGCTTCCTGAACTGCAGGAATTCGTGTAGAACCTCCTACCAAAATAACTTCATCAATATCGCTTTTGCTTAATCCGGCAGCTTTCATAGCACTTTCACAAGGAACCATGGTGCGTTTTACCAAATCGTCAATCAATTGCTCAAATTTGGCACGCGTCAATGTTTTTACCAAGTGCTGTGGACCTGAAGCAGTCGCCGTAATATAGGGCAAATTGATTTCAGTTTGTGTTGATGACGAAAGTTCAATTTTTGCTTTTTCTGCAGCTTCTTTTAAGCGCTGAAGTGCCATGGCATCGTTGCGAAGATCAAAATCTTTTTCTGCTTTAAATTCGTCTGCAAGCCAATTGATAATTTTCTGATCCACGTCATCTCCACCCAAATGGGTATCTCCGTCAGTTGCCAAAACTTCAAACACGCCATCACCTAATTCAAGAATACTTACGTCGTGCGTTCCTCCACCAAAGTCAAAAACTACAATTTTCTGATCTTGAGATTTTTTGTCCAATCCATAGGCCAGAGCAGCTGCAGTCGGCTCATTGATAATACGCTCTACTTTTAAACCGGCAATTTCTCCGGCTTCTTTAGTAGCGTGACGTTGACTGTCGTTAAAATATGCAGGAACCGTAATAACAGCACGAGTCACTTCCTGACCGAGATAATCTTCGGCTGTTTTTTTCATTTTTTGAAGAATCATCGCACTTAACTCCTGAGGTGTATACAAACGTCCGTCAATATCTACACGAGCAGTGTCGTTGTCACCTTGAACAACTTTATAGGCTGCATGTTGCGCTTCATTTTTTGATTCAGAGAATTTATTTCCCATAAATCGTTTAATGGAACTGATTGTTTTTGTCGGGTTTGTCACCGCTTGACGTTTTGCAGGATCTCCTACTTTAATTTCACCACCTTCTACAAATGCAATTACTGAAGGTGTCGTTCTTTTTCCTTCGGCATTAGGAATAACTGTCGGTTCGCTTCCTTCCATCACAGCGACACACGAATTTGTTGTTCCTAAGTCGATACCAATTATTTTACTCATAAATGTTTGTTGTTTATATTTTAATTGTCGCTTTAAATTTCTGACACATATCAGTCAATGACTGTGCCATCAAAAAGAATCTGACACGATGACAGCATGAAAGAATTTATAAAACAACAAACATCCCATTGAAAATATTTTAAAATTTTCATTAAATTTAATTTACACCTCAATATTTAAGAAACTTAAGTACTTTTAAAGTTCAAGCATTGATTTCTTAGTCATTGTTTTATAATTTGCGTTTTAAAAACAACTACTATGAAAACAACTCCCGAGCATAACGAACGTATTGCCAACATGACTTTTGCAGAAGTGTATCCGCATTATGTCACTAAAATTGAAAGAAAAGGAAGAACCCTTGAAGAATTACACCAAGTAATTGAATGGTTGACAGGTTTTGATGCTGAAAAAATTCAACAATCCATCGATGAGAAAATTAATTTTAAAACTTTTTTTGAACGTGCAAATTTAAATACAAATGCAAATCTGATAACCGGTGTCATCTGTGGCTATCGGATTGAAGAAATTGAAAATCCGATTACCAAACAAACCAGATATTTAGACAAATTAGTTGACGAATTGGCAAAAGGCAGAAAAATGGAGAAAATACTCAGGCAGTGACCTGCATTCAGGATGGAGACGTTATTTAAAATATATAAGATTGATACGGATGAAGCTCTTAAAATTACTAAAACTCCCGACGAGCCCCATGCTCACAATTTTGAAGAACTCATTATCGGAATCAAAGGAAGACTAAAACATTTTATAGATTTTAAAACAGTGACCATTCAAACGCCTTTTGTAAGTTTTGTGACCAAAGGAAAAGTTCATAGAGCCGTTCCGATGGTAGAAAACGGTGTTTGTGATATGTGGGTGTTGCGATTTAAAAGTGAATTGATACCCGATATAATTTTTCAGCTATACGCTTCGTTTCACAATCATTCAACCTTTAAAATTTCTGAACAAAATTGTTTTGCACGACTTGATTCAATTTGTGAAGTCATTCATCATGAAATGAAACATAAAAATCCGGATTTAAGTGTCATTAAACATCTCCTCAGTGCCTTGTTCCTTATGATAGAAGCTGAAAAAAATAAAACTTCATCTGACACTAAAAATTTTTCTGTCACTCAGAATAAAACCTTATACCACTTCTTGAAAATATTGGAAGAAAATTATCAGCGTCCGTTGGGCGCAGATTTTTATGCTCAAAAGTTGTTTATGTCTGCAAGAAACTTAAACCTTATATCCAAAAATATTTTACAACAAACTGTAAGCGAACTAATTGAAACTCGAAAGTTAATCGAAGCAAAAAATCAATTGATTCACAGCGATAAAAATATTTCAGAAATCGGTTATGACCTCGGATTTAATGAAAAAGCATATTTTACCAATGCTTTTAAGAAACGAACCGGACAAACTCCATCAAATTTCCGAAAAGAAATGAGAAAACTTCTTTCCTGATTTTACAACTCTTCTTCTTAAAACTGTAATCATTCAACAGCTAATTCATTGCATCTTTGCATTAAACATTAAAACACAAAAATTATTTAATAACTTTTATAAACTCATGATTATGAAAAACCTTAAAAAATCAATGAATTTTTTTACGATACTCACCGTATTATTATTTTCAGGAATTAGTGTTTCTGCGCAATCAACTTGGAAAATTGATCCGGCACACGCCAAAGTTACTTTCTCAACATTGCATAATACAATTTCCGATGTTGCAGGCTTATTTGATTCTTTTGAATCGACCATTACAGCTTCAAAAGATGATTTTAGTGACGCTTCTGCAACGCTGTCACTTAAGACCGAATCTATTAATACGGCAGTTGAAATGCGAGACGATCACCTTCAAAGTGCAGATTTTTTCGAAGTAGAAAAATATCCTGAAATTACTTTTAGAAGCACATCTATCGAAAAAACAGATAAAAAGAATCACTATCTGTTAAAGGGAAACTTGACCATCCGCAACATTACAAAACCTATTACCCTGGATATGTGGTATCGCGGAACCATTACCGACAGCAATAGTGGTAAAAAAGTTGCCGGTTTTCAAATCACCGGAACTTTAAATCGTTTGGATTACGGTGTCGGCCCTAAATTTCCTGAAGCTCTCATCAGCAATAAAGTACAAATAAAAGTAGATGCCGAATACATTCAGCAATAAAAAATCTACTCATTTTCCCACATTCCTTTAAATGTAGTAATAAATGTAAGATGAGATTGAACACGTTAAAACAAGTTACTACTTCTATGAATAACACAGGCAAAATGCCTGTGTTGTTTTTAGGACACGGAAGTCCTATGAATGCTATTGAAGAAAATGAATTCGTTCGTGGTTTTCGAAACATTGCTAAAGAAATTCCGCGACCACAAGCAATTTTATGTATATCGGCACATTGGGAAACTCGGGGCACTTGGGTTACCGCTATGAAAAACCCGCCGACCATTCACGACTTTGGCGGATTTCCTGAAGTGCTCTACAATGTTCAATATCCGGCTCCCGGAGCTCCCGAATTGGCTCATAAAATTGCTTCACTTCTCGGTGAAACCAATATCAGGCTTGATTACAGCCGAGGTTTGGATCACGGTGCATGGAGCATAATTAAACATTTGTTTCCAAAAGCCGACATTCCCGTTATCATGATGAGTTTAGATTTTACAAAAAGTCCACAAGATCATTATGATTTGGCACGAGCACTTTATCCGCTTCGTAAAGAGGGAATTCTCATTGTTTGCAGCGGAAATATTGTCCATAATTTACAAAAAGTTGCTTGGTCAAAAATGAACAAAGTATTCGGATATGATTGGACAATAGCAGCCAATGAAAAAATAAAAACTTTTCTTATCGAGAAAAATCACCATAAACTTATTGATTTTCATTCTCTGGGTGATGCTTTTAATTTGGCAATTCCCACTTCCGAACATTATTTACCGTTGCTGTATGCAGTAGCATTACAGGACAAAAATGAAGAACTTGAATTTTTCAATGATAAAATTGTGGCAGGTTCACTAAGTATGACATCAGTTAAAATCGGTTAACAAAAAACAAATATTATGAATACAACATATAAAATTCCGGGAAATACCCGAATCGGACATGTTCATTTAAAAGTTTCAAACATTCAACGTGCTTTAGATTTTTATTGTGGATTGCTTGGTTTTGAAATCACTACAGAATATGGTGAGAACGCTGTTTTTATTTCTGCCGGAGGTTATCATCATCACATCGGGTTGAACACTTGGTACAGTAAAGATGCACCGCCAGCTTCCAGAAATTCGGTAGGACTTTATCATACGGCGATAGTCTATCCTACTCGAAAAGATCTTGCTGAAATTTTCAATCGTCTCCTTCAAGCGGGGTATCCTTTAACGGGGGCTTCTGATCACGGAGTTTCTGAAGCCTTATATCTTGACGATCCTGACCAAAACGGAGTCGAATTATATTGGGATAAACCTAAAGAAGAATGGCCGCGAAAAGCAGACGGTTCAATTAATATGTTTACCAAGCCTTTGAATCTTGAGAATTTGCTCAGTGAACTTTCATAAAGTTTTCTCGATTGAAAATTAAAAACTGTGAGAACCGAATTTTTGAGTTTGGTTTGGCGCAAAAATTTGATAATCGTTTAAATCGCAGAGCAGCGAAGGTCCTTTTCCTTTTCTTTTTTGAAGCAATCTTTTTACGCCATACGGCCAGTCTAATTCGACTTTACCAAGAACATCATAAGTAACTGTTCCCGAAACGTCTTGAAGAACCACTGCATCTTGTCCGGAATAAGTTAAATCAGCGGAAATTTGATTGGCAGTTATCGCAGCTGCATTTGGATGTTTTACAACATAAACCGACCCATGTGGTAAAGACAGGTTATCTAAAGCGATGAAAATGCTTAATGGATTTTTTCCTTGACCGATTGCAATTCTGTAATTGCTCAAGTTTTTGGTAACTCCTGTAAAATTAGCAATCTCAATAGCGTTGAAGTTGTCATCATCTTGAACATATTTTGAAATAAACAGTTCATCAGCAAATACAGTTGCAGAAATTTTTCTGACTAGTTCCCAATTTTGTCCGTTCCAAATTTCTAATGTTTCCGTGCTCACGACATAAATTAGCAATCCTTCATCTTCCGGTAGCGGAGCCATTAAATCTCTGGCATTTTCATCAGGGATTCGTGGCGGCATAAATCCATAAAAATCACCCACACCATTTATCTGACTGCGAACATCCAAACTGGAACGCGGGGAAGGATTCTCTGTCCCGATTCCCACTTGTGCTGAGAGTGAAGCAGTTGAAAATAACAGCAATACCATAAATATATTTAAATGGCTCATGATTTAAATTAATAATTATGAGTTCCTAATCCGTCATAGGTTCCTTCGGGATAAACTTCAAACTGATCCGGAACGTAATATTCAGACGGTCCAAAGCCCGGTTTTCTTCTCAAGGTTAAAGCTTTTCCAAATTCCCAATTTATTCGCGGCACGCCGATAACATCTATCCAATTTTGACCGGCTCCCGTTTTCTTTAATATTATCGGGTCATTCCCATCAAAAAAAGCAAGTGGACCGGAATAAAAACTTGAATCGATTTCTGTAGCTGAGGATGTTCTAATTACAAAAACATCTCCGTGATTGAGAATTTGACTTCCTAATGAATGTTCTCTTGCAGAAATTCCTCCATGACCGGGGCTTCCTGAATTATTAGCCGGTACTCCCCCATCTGAATTTACCAATAATGAATAGTCAGATAAATTTACGGGAGTTCCCGTAAAATTTGCAATTTCAATTGCTTTGTTGTTTCCCGAAGACTTTTCCACATATTCAGAAATAAATAAATCTTTGGCAAATCCACTCGAAACATTTTGATGCATATTGCTCCAATTTTCTCCATTCCAAATTTCTAAAGAGCCGGTACTTCTTACATAAACAATCATCCCTTTGTCATCTTCTGTAGCGCCAATTTCCAATTTAGCATCATGATCGGGAACTCTCGGCGGCATAAAACCTTTGTAATTGCCCTTACTCATACCTGAAATGTGTAAAATGGCTTTATCGGAAATATCGGTAGTTCCAATTCCTATTTGACCGTACGAATTTAAAACGATGCCAATTGTCACTATGAAAATTAATTTTTTCTTCATTTTTTTTCAAGTTGTTACTCATAGAAATTATGCCATCCCATTCCTGAAAAATCATCGATGCTATGGATATCAAATTGTTCCGGGAAATAAACAGTAGAAGGTCCATAATGTTTTTTTCTTCTCAAAGTTACATCGGCTCCATAGCCTTCTCTAACACCTACTTCACCTAAAACATCGATAACAACACTTGATTTAACCAATACTAAAGCATCATCCCCATTAAAACTCAGCGAACTGGTTATTTGCTGGGCAGTTTGTTGTAATTCGTATGCCGCATTTCCATGAGCAACTACATAAACTTGACCATTATTTAATATTCCACTGAGAGAAATGGTGTGATTTGGTGATTCAGAATCAGTACGGCCGTTAGAATAAATCAAAATCTGATACGCACTTAAATCAACAGAGGTTCCTGTGAAATTTGCGATTTCTACAGCTTTATTATTGCTACTTCCTTCAACGTATTCAGAAAAAAATAAGTCTTCAGCAAAATCAGGTTGATCGTTACAATTTATTTTTTGCCAAACAGCGCCGTCCCATGTTTCCAAACAACCGGTATCATTCACATAAACAATGAGCCCAACATCGTCAACATTGGGGAGAATTGCATCGCGTTGGGATTCATTAGCCACTCTTGGAGGAAGAAATCCTCTGTAGGTAGGATCGTCGCCGAATTGGCTGCTTACTTCCAAAATTGAGTTTTCAGAAGGTGTTTGAGTGCCTATTCCAACTTGAGCAAAAGTTGTAATACTCACTAAAAAAAAAAATCCCACTATAAGTTTAACAGCCATTTTATCAATATTTTGAAAGACGGTCTGTTAACAAAAATATAAAAAAATTTAAGATTTCAAAGGATATTTATTTTAAACATCAAAAGTTTGCGTTGGGTTTTTAATGCCTTTATAGTTGAGTAAGTCTTCTCCTTTTGCAATGATTGTGCTTACGGTAATGTCACCGGTTACATTTACGATTGTTCTAAACATATCCAAAATTCTATCTACAGGGAATATTATGGCAATCCACGCCGGATTTAATCCCACAGATTCAAGAACAATAATCAACATTACCAAACCGGCACTTGGCACGGCTGCAGATCCAATTGAAGCTAAAGTTGCGGTCATTACAATAGTTATCTGCTGAGCTAAGGTTAGATCAATCATATGCATTTGAGCTAAAAATACTACCGCAACAGCCTGATATACGCATGTTCCGTCCATATTGACGGTAGCACCAATGGGAAGTACAAAACTGGTGATTTTTTTATCCACACCTAAGTTTTCTTCAACACATTCCATCGTTACAGGAAGTGTGGCAGCACTACTTGAAGTGGAAAATGCCAAGGTCTGAGCGGGTGAAATGGCCTTAAAAAATCCTCTGTATGGAATTTTCTTTACAAATAGTTTTATGAAAAGCGGATAAATAGCAAAAATTAAAAGCATCAATCCCAAGAATACGGTCAAAGAATACCAGCTCAATCCTTTAAAAATTTCAACCACTTTGGATACATCATCTCCTGCCATTTTTCCAACTTCTCCTGCCAACAAAGCAAAGACAAAAAATGGTGCTGCCTGCATTACCAAGTCCACCATTTTCAAGAAAACTTCTGTGGTGCTGTCCATAAAATCCATCACAGGTTTTGATTTATTGTTGGGAATCAATAACAGAGAAATTCCAAAAAAGATTCCGAAGAATATAATTTGAAGCATCAGCGTATTGTCACTTAATGAAAAGAAAAAGTTCTCAGGAACAATATCTACCAGAGGTTGTAATGGAGATTCTTTAACGGTTTCAGTAGCCGCTTTAGCCGATGCAATTCTATCATTTTCAGAAGCTTCAACCAATTCGCTTCTGGAGAGTTCGCTTATGCGCTGTGCGCGTTCAAAAAATTCCGGATTTTGAAGATAATTTATTCCGTCTTTAATCTCCAAATTTTCCGAAGCCGCCCATATTTCATAACTAATTCGATTATCAATTCTACTCTGCTCATCTATCAGTTTTCCCGGCTGGATTATGTTTACCAAAACCAAACCGAGGCTGGCTGCTATAACTGTAGTAATCAAATAAATCGAAAGTGTTTTTGCACCCATTCTTCCCAAACTTGCCGGATCTCCAATATTGGCTACACCATTTATAATAGAGACTAAAACCAAAGGAACTGCAATAAGTTTTAACAAATTGATGAAAATAGTTCCAAACGGCGCAATCCAGTTAATGGTAAATTCACTCCAACCCAAAGAGCTTGAAAGAAGTGCCCATGCAATTCCCAGAATGAGTCCGATAATGATTTTCCAGTGTAGAGAAAGTTTTTTCATAAAATTTTTATTCTGAATAATCAGCTATAAATGGTTGTTGAATAGTTGTGAAATATGATTGTGCAAATAAAGATCGGCGAGAACAAGTGCTGTCATAGCCTCAACAATCGGAACAGCCCTTGGAACAACACAAGGATCATGGCGTCCTTTTCCTTTAAATTCTATCAAATTTCCTTTTGTATCGATAGTTTGCTGTGTTTGCATAAGCGTTGCGACTGGTTTGAACGCTACCCGGAAATAAATATCCATTCCGTTGCTGATGCCTCCTTGAATCCCTCCACTTAAATTGGTCTTGGTACTTCCGTCAGCATTGAACAAATCGTTGTGTTCACTTCCTTTCATTTTCGCACCGCAAAATCCGCTTCCGTATTCAAATCCTTTTACAGCATTGATGGAAAGCATGGCCTTCCCCAATTGTGCGTGGAGTTTGTCAAAAACCGGACTTCCCAATCCTCTGGGAACATTTTGAGCCACACAAGTAATCGTTCCGCCAATGGTATCCCCGCTTTTTCTGATTTCACGAATTAAAGATTCCATTTTTTGAGCGGTTTCCAAATCCTGACAACGCACCGGATTGCTTTCTGTCAAAGAAAAATCCAATTCTTGATACGGTTTGTTTATAAAAACATCACCTACTGAAGAAACAAAAGCATTGATTTTAATTTCAGGCAACAATTGTTTGGCAATCGCTCCAGCAACCACACGACATGCCGTTTCACGAGCCGATGCACGACCGCCGCCACGGTAATCGCGTATTCCGTATTTTTTTTCGTATGTGAAATCGGCGTGTGACGGACGATACAAATCTTTTAGATGGCTGTAATCCTTTGATTTAGAATCTTTATTTTCAATGATAAATCCAATGGGGGTTCCGGTGGTTTTTCCCTCAAATATTCCTGAAAGAAACTTTACTTCATCAGGTTCTTTTCGTTGGGTTACAATCGCAGATTGCCCGGGTTTTCGCCGTTCCAATTCTTTTTGGACGGCATCAAAGTCTATGGAAATTCCGGCGGGACACCCCTCAAGAATTCCGCCTATGGCAGAACCATGAGATTCACCAAAAGTCGTTAGCTTAAAAATAGTTCCGAAGGAATTTCCCGCCATTTTTTTATTTTGAACAAATGTAAACTTTCAGATGGAAATATTCAAAAATGATTTTAATCATCATTCTTTAATTACGAACAACAACTTAAGCAAAATGCAATCCTGGTATTATATTACAGTAAAACAGAAAGTTACAAAAAAAGATGTCTTTGTATTAAATTTAACCATCAATAACATTAACTTGCTTATGTTTACAAAAATTGAAAATACAGAACTTGAAACTTTAATTTACGATCAGAGAGTTTCCCTTTTTAGTATACTAGAAATAATTAATTTTGATAAAAGCACATTGTACGAAACTATTTGCATAATAAATTATGAATATGATACCAATATATATAAATGAATTTGACCTATTCATAATTAATAATTCGAATGCAAATATTAATGATTATTATAAAAATGGATTCATTACCCAAGAGGAATGTATAATAATCAACAGTTTTTCAGGTATATTTTCTAGTTGTGCTTAAAAATATGACTATGAGCCGGAAAGGAATAATATTTTTGCTAAGTATTTCCATTGTCTTGTTTATAATTTCTTTGATTTATGAAACCCATATTCTTGTCAAACTGGGAATAATTGTATCAATTCTAAATTTTTCCGTTCTTTTTTTAAGAAAGAGAAAGAAAAGGAACTAAATGATCATATTTTCATTTCCTGTTTGTCTATAAATTACCTGAAGAAATCTATTGACCGAATTTCGTAGCACGATGCCCACCGATTTTTATATTTTTTTTTCTGACAAAAATCTGTCGTGTGTCGTGCAGCGAAGCGGTTGTGGTTCAACCCGTCAAATTAACAAAAGTGCATTTTTAAGAACAGTAACCGGATGCAACGCTTTTCGTCCTGTTCCGTCCAGAATCTGATGGCGGCAACTGGTTCCGTTACTTGCAATAATCACAGTTTCTTTACTTTTGCGAATGGCAGGAAACAAAATTAATTCTCCAATTTTCATACTCACATCATAGTGTTCTTTTTCATACCCAAAACTTCCCGCCATCCCGCAACACCCTGAAGGAATGAGTGTAGGTTTGTAATTGGTGGGAAGGTTTAAAATATCAAACGTTATTTTCTGGTTGCCCAAGGATTTTTGATGGCAATGACAATGAATTTTAATTTGCTTTTCCTCCGATGTAAATTGTTTCGCGGTAATGTTTCCCTTTTCGATTTCCCCTGCCAAAAATTCTTCTATCAAGAAAGTGTTTTTTGCAATTTCCTCAATTGCTTTCTTGTCTTCTGCCAAACGAAGGTATTCATCACGAAAAGAAAGAATGGCAGAAGGTTCAATCCCAATCAACGGCATGCTTTCCGAAACTTGATTTTTTAAAAACGCAACGTTTTTATCGACTTCTTTTTTGGCTTCTTCCAGAAATCCTTTGGAAAGCAACGCTCTCCCACTGGCCAAACCGTCGATTATCGTTACTTTATAGCCTAAACTATTTAAAAGAAAATAAGAATCCATTGCTACTTCCGCATCGAGATAATTGCTGAATTCATCGATAAACAACAAAAGGCTGCCTTTGGTTTCACTTTTAATTGCATTTGGCGAAAACCGATTTTTTCCATTGTTGAAATAAC
This sequence comes from Bacteroidota bacterium, assembly GCA_012522045.1. Lineage (GTDB taxonomy): Bacteria > Bacteroidota > Bacteroidia > Flavobacteriales > Flavobacteriaceae > JAAYLC01. The sequence continues at coordinate 16,992 of JAAYLC010000028.1, read as the reverse complement.
TGCTGAAACTCGTGTTTGCTATTTTCGGCAACGACCGTTTTGGGTGAATCCCACCTATATTTTTAATGATTTTTGAAGTGAACGTATTTTCAAAAAACCAATTTGAAACTTTTGGAAAGTCGGAAGCTATTTTGTTCACTTTGGTGTTTTTGGCAAAAATCCGAGTGGAAAATGAAATGCGATGGGTTTTGTTATACTGATATAAAAATTCGGCTTTGGCGTTGGCAATGTCCACATTGCTGGGACATTCGGAAGCGCACGCTTTGCAACTCAAACACAAATCGAAGACTTCTTTTAATTCCTCAGAATCAAATTTATTGGGTTTTGTGTTGTTCGTCAGTACTTCCCGGAGCATATTCGCACGCGCTCGGGTGGTATCTTTCTCATTTCGGGTTGCGTGATAACTCGGGCACATGGCTCCTTTTACATGTTCTGTTTTTCTGCAATCTCCGCTCCCGTTGCAATTTTCGGCCAAACGATGAATTCCCAAATAATCACTGAAATCCATCAACGTCGGTATTTCGGGTTCCTTTCTGTCAGGTTCGTAACGGAGCGATTCATCCATTTTAAATGAATCGACAATTTTTCCGGGATTCAAAATGTTTTGAGGATCGAAGGTGTTTTTAATGCGTTTTAGAAGTTCATAATTGTTGGCTCCAATCATCATCGGAATAAATTCTGCTCTTACGATTCCGTCGCCGTGTTCCCCCGAAAACGATCCGTTGTATTTCTTGCATAATTTGACTACCTCTGAAGTTATTTTTCGGAACAATTGAACGTCCGAGGATTTTTTCAGGTTTAAAATCGGTCGCAAATGAAGTTCTCCGGCGCCGGCGTGCGCATAATACACAGCTTCTTGTTTGTATTTCTTCATCAGAGCAGAAAATTCATCGATATAAGATGGTAATTTTTCCAAAGCGACCGCTGTATCTTCAATACAAGCCACTGCTTTTGCATCGCCGACAATATTTCCCAACAATCCCAATCCGGCTTTCCGCAGTTCCATGGCCATTTCAATTTCATTTCCGCGCAATACCGGATGATGATAACTGAGTTTTGAATTTTCTATGGAATGGAGCAAATCTTGAATCTGTGTCTGCAAATCTTCCTCCGAATCGCTTTTCAATTCCAGAAGCAAAATAGCTTGTGGATCATTTTTAATAAAAAACCGATACGGCAAGTACGATTTGTTGTGTTTTGTACAATCCAAAATTACCTTATCCATCATCTCGCAAGCAAATAATTTGTGTTTCATGACCGTGTTTACGTCATTCAAACAATCAGAAACGGAATGATAATGCGTTGCAATCATTGCCGTGTGAGGCGGTGGCAACACATCCAGTTCTAAGGTTATCTCAGTTATAAAAGCCAATGTTCCCTCACTTCCACATATCAATTTGCACATATTAAAATCCTGGTCAAAATCACCAAACACCGAAGTTTTTAATAATTCATCAACGGCATATCCGGTATTTCTGCGATGAATTTCCGCATCGGGAAACTCTTTTATAATTTCTTCTTGTATGGATTTCTTACTTAATTCTTCAAACAAGGTTTTGTAAATGTTTCCTTCTAAGGAATCAAGTTTGGTCTTTTTTATAAATGCTTCTTTTGATAACGTTTCAAAAACTACTTCATCCCCATTTGAAAGTAGGGCTTTCAGTTTCAAAACTTTATCTCTTGTCACTCCATACTGAATGGAAGTTGTTCCGCTGCTGTTGTTCCCGACCATTCCACCGATGGTACAACGATTTGCTGTTGAAGTATTGGGACTGAAAAAAAGATTAAACGGTGCTAAAAAGGCATTTAGTTCATCGCGAATCACGCCCGATTGAACGGTTACTGTTTTATTTTCTTGATTTACAGACAGAATTTTTGTGAAAAATTTTGAGATGTCCACCACAATTCCATCGCCGACACATTGTCCGGCCAATGAAGTTCCCGCAGCTCTTGGAATTAACCCGATTTGATGTTTGTTGGCAAAACGGATTAATTGGTGAATGCTTTTTTCATTCTTCGGAATTGCCACGGCTATGGGCAATTTTCGGTAAACAGAAGCATCTGTGGCATAGATTGATGTATGCAACAAATCTGTGTGAAATTCGCCTTCGAACGCCTGTTTAAAGATTTCTAACCGTTTTTTCATAGCAGTAAAAGTACTGAAGTTAACAATCATTTGTATAAATTCTTAAAGAGATTAGCAAGCTGTTAACAAGGATTTAGTTTGCAACATTCTAATTTTACCCCCATAAATCATAACCTCTTTATTATGAAAAGAATAATTTTAGTATTACTTGTTGTGGTCGCATTTAGTTTTAATACTCAAGAAGTTGCGGCACAAGAAATTTCACCCCATGCAATTGGATTGCGTTTTGGCGACAGTGACGGTTTCGGACCTGAAATTAATTACCAACACGCTTTGCGCGAGAACAATCGTTTAGAACTTGGACTTTCTTGGCACAGTCGTCGCCATCACGATGCCATTAAATTAATTGGAATTTACCAATGGGTTTGGAATATCGAGGGCGGATTTAATTGGTTTGCAGGTCCGGGAGCAGGTCTCGGAAATGTAAGCTATAATTACGATCACCGCCATCCTGATTATGGACGCGATTCTGAATTTTTTGCATTTATATCGGGTGCTATCGGAATTGAATATAATTTTAATATTCCACTGATGATTTCCTTAGATGCACGCCCTCAATTAAATTTAGGATATAACAATGACCTCGGATTTGATGTCGGTTTAGGCATTCGTTATCAATTTTAATCTTATTAGAAAATACTGTTGAATGAAGTTCGAATAAAACTTCATAAAATATAAAGCCTGGAACCCTTGTTTTCAGGCTTTTTTAATTTCTTTTTTTTTAATAAATCTCCTTTTTAGAATTGAAGTCTTTATTTTTATATCTTCGATTCTTAAGAATTTTAATCTTTCGAAATTATGTCACGAGTAATTTCCAGCATTTACAACCGGTATCGATTTAATCTTATTTCACTTTGTCTTCTATTGTTTTTTTCAGGAAATCTTTTTTCTCAAGAAGACAGTTTGGATGTAAAAAAGGACTCCATAACCATTGCGTTGCTTGAAAATTACAACCTCCGACTTCAAGAAATAGAAAAACAACGCATTCAGGATTCCCTAAAAAAAGAAGAATTATACCGTGAAATTGAGGCTCTTAAAACCACAGATAATTTAAAGAAAGAAGAACTTCAATCACAGCTTTTAGCAATTTCCGAAGTGGAAAACCAAAGACGACAAGCTAAAAAAGCACAAATAGATTCCTTAAAAAAGACGACTCCCGGATTTCCGGTGCGTGGATTTTTTGGAGATACTCTCTTTCACTTGTATTCTAAACTGGGGGCCTTTTCTCCAAAAGAACGCGCCGATGGAATTTCAGACAGAATTGAGCGCTTAGGCGATATCTCAAGGTTTAGTCTGGACACCCTCAAAGTAGTTTCTACCGTAAATTCCGAAGATATTGTCTACGGCGAAATGATAATCATGAGTGTTACGGAAATTGATGGTTTATGGGAAGAAACTACTGCTGAAGATTTGGCAAATCGTTATCGTGACATTATTGCTTCGGAAGTAGCTTCTTATAATGAGGAAACCGGTTTTTTGAATATTGCTCTAAAAAATGGTTTGGCAATTTTAATATTGGCGTTAATTGTTTATCTGATTAAATACATTTCAAAATTTTTCAGATGGACCGCTTTCAAAATAATTTCGCAGAAAGGAGATAAAATCAAAGGCGTAACCATTAAAAATTACACCCTTTTTGATGCCAACAGGCAAATAAAAGTGCTGTTATTTACCAATAACGTTTTAAAATGGTTTACCATACTTCTTTCTGTTTATATCGCACTTCCAATTCTTTTTGGAATATTTCCTTGGACAGAACATTTTGCATCTATACTAATCGGTTACATCACCACGCCGCTCAAACGGATTTTACTTTCTTTTTGGAATTATTTACCCAATCTAATTACGATTGTTGTCATTATTATCGTATTCCGTTATGTTCTGCGCGGTGTCAGGTATTTAAAAGATGAAATTGCGGATGGAAATCTCGTAATCAATGGTTTTTATCAAGATTGGGCAGCGCCTACCTATCAAATTGTTCGGGTCTTATTAGTCGCTTTTATGCTTGTGGTCATTTGGCCGTATTTGCCCGGAAGTGATTCTCCAATCTTTAAAGGAGTTTCTGTATTTCTCGGTTTTTTGTTCACCTTTGGTTCCGCCGGTTCTTTGTCAAATGTTATTGCCGGACTTGTGTTGACCTATATGCGTTTATTCACAATTGGTGACAATGTGAAAATTGGTGAAATTTCGGGAGATGTTATCGAAAAATCACTTTTGGTAACCCGAATTCGCACCTCGCAAAATGAAATTATCTCCATTCCGAATTCAACAGTAATGAATAGTCATACTGTAAATTACAGCATTGATGCACCTGCAAACGGGCTGATCATTCACACAACTGTTGCCATTAATTATAACATTCCGTGGAATACTGTTCACGATGCACTCATAGAAGCAGCAAAAAGAACCGACTTGATTTTAAAACAACCGGCGCCGTATGTGCTGCAAACATCGCTTAAAGAATTTTATGTGACCTATCAGTTAAATGCTTATATCAAAGAAGCCAACAAACAAGGGCTGATATATTCAAACTTGCACGAAAATATTCAGGATGTATTTAAAGAACGTAATATTGAAATCAAAATTCCGTATTATCATATTCCGAAAGACGATTCGGGAAAATAATTTTTATTTGGAAACTTCTGTCAACGCTTTTTCATAAAGTGCAACATACTGAGGTACAATTTTGTGTGTATCGAATTTCATTGCAACTTCTATGGCTCGTTTTTTATAAGAATTCAGCGTTTCTTCGGAAGCAAGTATTTTTAACGCATTTTTTGCCATACTTTCCACATCGCCCACCGGACTCAGGAAACCGCTTTCACCGTCGATATTGACTTCAGGCAACCCACCGGCATTGCTGGATATTACAGGAACACCGCTTGCCATTGCTTCTAAAGCTGCAAGTCCGAAACTTTCTTTTTGTGAAGGAAGAATAAACAAATCTGAAAAACACAATATTTTATCGACTTCGTTGCTGTTGCCCAAAAAGACGACTTTCTCGTTTAAATTCAGTTTTGAAACCAATGCTTCACAATGTTCTCTATCCGGTCCGTCACCGACAATAATTAATTTGGAAGCTATTTTTTCTTGAATCCGTTTAAAAACTTCAATTACATCCGGAACCCGCTTAACAGGGCGTAAATTACTGACATGCGTAATTATTTTCTCATCTTCTTTTGCCATAAACTCTCTCTGACATTTTGAAACTGAACTCACTTTTTTGGGAATGTCTATAAAATTCGGAACGACATATATTTCTTTTTGAATATCAAAGAGATTCAAAGTATCTTCTTTGAGACTTTGAGAAACAGATGTTACAATATCACTATTGTTGATGCTGAACGTCACTGCGGGTTTGTAAAAAGGATGATTTCCCACCAATGTAATGTCTGTCCCGTGTAAAGTAGTAACCATCGGAATTTGAATACTTTCCGCAGCCAACATTTGTTTTGCCATATAACCTGCATACGCATGCGGAATCGCATAATGCACATGAAGCAATTCAATTTGGTGGAGCTTTACCATATCCACCAGTTTGGAAGACAAAGCCAATTCGTACGGTTGAAAATGAAACAATGGGTATTCCGGTACATCCACTTGATGAAAATGTATGTTTTTGGAAAGCAATTCCAACCGAACCGGTTGTCTGTAAGTGATAAAATGAACTTCGTGACCTTTTTCTGCCAAAGCCAGACCGAGTTCAGTGGCTACTACTCCGCTCCCACCGAAAGTAGGATAACATACAATGGCTATTTTCATTTTAAAAGCTTTTTATTTTCGTCGCTTAATAAATTATTGCTTCATAAATTATCTCTTGAATTTTACTTCTCGTATCACTTTGAATCAGTTTTCGGTTTTCGGCATCCGGGAATGTACGATTGGTCAAAAAGACATAAATAATTTCAAAATCCGGATCTGCCCAAGTAAAAGTACCTGTAAATCCGCCATGACCGAAGCTTGTCATTGAGACACAACCACAAGTAGGTCCCACATTTCCTAATTGAGGTTTGTCAAATCCGACACCTCTGCGAATTTTTTTGGAACAATAATAACACGTGTTATAAGCCTCAAAAACTTCCGGATTAAAATACCGCTCTCCACCGTAAAATCCTTTCCACAAAAAAAGTTGCATCAGTTTTGCCACGTCATTTGCATTAGAGAATAATCCGGCATGACCACTTACACCTCCTAACATGGCAGCACCCTGATCGTGAACATACCCTTGGACACGCTGCCCTCTAAAAATTTCATCTTGTTCTGTGGGAGGAATATTGTTTTTATCAAATTTGGTCAGCGGCAAATAGGTTGTATAATTTGCGCCCATCGGTTTATAAAATTTTTCCTGAACAATGGTTTCCATCGGCATCTTATAAACCTTTTCAAAATAAGGTTTTAGTAGGTAATAAGGCAAATCACTGTATTTATATTCCAATCGCGGTAACAACGTACTTTCTTTAATTATTTTATAAATTGTGTCGGTATAATCACTTCGCATATATAAGTTTTCTGCAACTTGAATGTTAAAATTTCGTGTGGGCACAGTGGAATAATAGGTTGGAGAAGCACCCTTTTTTTTATCGATTAAAGTTTCTCTGAAAAACGGAATCCACGGTCTTAAACGTGCGTAATGCGAGAGCATGTCTTTGACAGTGATATGAGCTTTATTGGTTCCTTTGTATTCAGGCAGAAGTTCGGATAATTTTGAATCGAGGCTGATTTTATTACGTGTAGATAAATCCAGCATAATAGGCATTGTTGCTAAAATTTTAGTTAGTGATGCCAAATCGTACATCGTAGTATCTTCCACTTTATTTGTGTTTGAATAATCGTGATAACCGAAGTTTTTTTGATAAATGACTTTGCCTTTTCGCGCTACAAGAACTTGAGCTCCCGGAAACATTTTTTCGTTTAGTCCCTCATTTACAAGGGAATCAATTCTGTTTAAAATATACGAATTCATTCCAACACTTTCGGGACTTCCATATTGTAGTCGATACAAACGTTCGGTAGCCAATGAAGTTTTTACAGGAAAATCTTCTCCCAACGACACCGGAAGCACGCCTTTAGCTTCGCGCGCACCAAAAATTAGTTGTGCAGTAACTTTTTGTGAAATTTCACTATTTTGATAAGCCAAGACAATACTTTCAAAATTGGCAGTAGTTTTCAAATCCAAAAGTGCATAAGGTCGCGCAAAAACATTCAGAATGACCGTGTTTGTTCGGGCAATTTCATACAGCCAAACCAATTCCGTTTCGGTAAATTGGTAGTTCTCCCAGGGATTGCGATTGGGCTTGTGAAATCCGATGATAACGCAATTAAACGCTTTAAGTTTTTCAATATATTCGTTTAAAGAACTTGCACTTACTTTAGTTATTTTGGCATATTTATTCAATTCATTAAAAAACACATCTCCTGAATCATCACCCATCTGCACATAAGCGATTTTTTTATTTTCTAATTCCTTTATCGGTACTATTTCTCGTTTATTTTTAATGACAGTAACCGCATGATCCATTACTTTTTCGTGTAAGGCATCATCATTAACTGTATTTAATTCTTCCGTGAGAAACGTGGTGTTAATGGGTTTGTAATTGTTGAGTCCGACTTTGTATTTGGCATTGAGAACTTTTTTAACGGAGTATTCCAATCGTTCTTCGGTAATTTCATTTTTGTCGTAAGCAGCAATCAGATATTCCATGGCTTTAGGCATGTCTTCGGGAATTAGAAAGATATCATTGCCGGCCATAAAAGCTGCCATTTCAACTTCTCCGGGATTTTTAAAATTTGAAACTCCCTTCATATTCAACGCATCGGTAATTATAAGTCCTTCAAAACCCATTTCATTTTTCAATAGGTTCGTGACGATATTTTTGGACAATGTGGAAGGCACGCCATCAGATTGATAGGCAGGAACATTTAAATGCGCTACCATAATGCTTCCTATTCCGTTATCAATCAACGGTTGATAGGGATATAACTCCAGCGTATCGAGACGTTTTTTGGAAAAATCAATAGTGGGCAAGGTTTTATGACTGTCTTTGTCGGTGTCTCCGTGTCCGGGAAAATGTTTTGCACTTCCTAAAACGCCTACACTTTGCATTCCTTTCATAAAAGCCAATGCTTTTTCGGTAACGTTATATTTATCTTCACCAAACGATCGATTTCCGATAATGGGATTTTTAGGGTTGACATTTATATCGACCACCGGAGCAAAATTGAAATGAACACCCATTCTCTTGGAATGTTCTCCAATTCGTTTTCCTACTTCTTCTACAATTTTATTGTCTGTAATGGCACCGAGTGTCATATTCCACGGATACGCATAGGTAGAATCTAACCGCATTGCCAACCCCCATTCGGCATCCATGCCTATTAAAATCGGGATTTTTGCAAGTTCTTGAAATTCGTTAGTCAACTTTGCCTGACGCACCGGACCGCCTTTAGAAAAAATAATCCCTCCTAAATGATAATCGGTAATCAGCGTTTTTATTTTATCGATTTTTGCTTGCGGATCACTTGAAAAAAGGTCAACCATAAACAATTGACCAAATTTTTCTTCAACTGAAAGCTGCGAATAAATACTGTCCACCCATTTTTTCTGATTTTCAGAATCATCGGCGACAATCAAAGGATGCTGTTGTTGTGAAAATCCTATAAAAGTTACTAAAACAGAAAAAAAGCTTAAGGTCCACTTCTTCATTTAAATCACTATTTTTCTATGATAAGAATCTGCTGTGCCAGCTTTCACTTGCAGGAACTTCCCAGTTTTCAAGATAATCTCTTTTGGTATTGACAAGATTGTTGAATACCACAGTATTTTTATTCACCGCGCGATCTTTTGCCATTTTTTTAAACGCTTTTAAAGGTTTATATGCGATAAATTCACCGGTATAAAAGGTGACGTTCATTTTATCTAATAAATCAATGTCAAATTTTTTCTCCATTTCCTGGATAAAGTGAACCGATGCATCAATACTGCAGCCAGAAGCCGCCACAGAGTTTTGATTAAGACCGATTACTACAAATCGATTGTATCTCAAATCAACTGCAGCTTCAAGGGTTTCTCCATGCGCAGTCCATTGGGTTAGAAATTCTTCGGTCAGCTGTTTTAATTCCGACGCTTCCTCATCGGTCAGTTTTCTATTGGATTGATAAATCCATACCCGAGCATCTTCAGGTAATTTATTAAAATCTACAAGCATTTTCTCTATACATTAAAAATTTATCGAATCAATATAACGAATCGATGTAATGATATCTTATATTTATTTGAAATTGCAGTTTTGAGTATTATAACTCATCGGCCTGTGCGATCATCTCTGCAATATCCATTACTTCCATTGATGATTCTACGTTTTTAGCCTTTACGCCATCGGTCATCATCATCATACAAAACGGACATCCTGTTGCAATTATTTCAGAATTGGTTTCCATGGCATGTTCCGTTCTTTTCACATTGACATCCATAGTTCCCGGCTCCGGTTCTTTAAAAACTTGTGCACCTCCGGCACCACAGCACATTCCGTGTCTTTTATTACGACGCATTTCAATGAGTTCCACTTCTAATTTTTCTAAAAGTTCACGAGGCGCTTCGTATTCGTTATTTGCACGTCCTAAATAGCACGGGTCGTGAAAGGTAATTTTTTTACCTTTAAATTTCCCGCCTTCAACTTTTAAACGTCCTTCTTTAAGTAATGATTTTAAAAACTGCGTATGGTGTAGTACTTCGTATTTTCCTCCCAATTCGGGATATTCGTTGCCAAGTGTATTGAAACAATGCGGACAAGCCGTAACGATTTTTTTAATTCCGTAGGCGTTCATGGTTTCAATATTCATCATTGCCTGCATTTGGAATAAAAATTCGTTCCCAGCTCGTTTTGCAGGATCCCCGTTGCAACCTTCTTCAGTACCGAGAACTGCAAAATCGATATTTGCTTTATTCAATAGTTTTACAAAAGCCTTGGTAATTTTTTTTGCGCGATCATCAAAACTTCCTGCACATCCTACAAAAAACAATACTTCCGGCTGCTTTCCTTGGGCAGCATATTCCGCCATTGTAGGTACTTTTATTGTTTCTTCCATGTTACTTTTTAAATAAAATAATTCCGTTTGATAGAATTATATGTTTAATTAATCTTCCTTTGCCCAATTCATTCGATCCATTTGATTGTATGGCCACGGCGCGGCATTGTTTTCAATATTTGACATCGCAACATTCAACTCTGCCGGAGCAGCGGATTGTTCCATGACCAAATACTGTCTCATTGCCATAATTATACTCATGGGATCAATACTCACCGGACAAGCTTCCACACACGCATTACACGTTGTACACGCCCACAATTCTTCTCGGGTAATATAATCATCCAACAGTTGTTTGTCATCGGGAACAAATTTTCCGTTTTTATCAATATTACGGCTCACTTCTTCCAATCTGTCTCTGGTGTCCATCATTATTTTTCTCGGCGACAACAATTTTCCGGTGTTGTTTGCAGGACATTCACTGGTGCAGCGTCCACATTCTGTACAGGTGTATGCGCTTAACAATTGGTGTCGGGTAAGATCCATGACATCGCTTGCACCAAATTTCTCAGGAGTTTCTTCGGTTGCATCAGGCGCCACCGCAAAGGGATCGGCATTGGGATCCATCATAAGTTTAACCTCTTTGGTTACTGCTTCCAGATTTTCAAACTGTCCTTTGGGTTTTATTTTTCCGTAATAAACATTCGGAAAAGCAAGAATGATATGAAGGTGCTTTGAATAATATAAATAATTTAAGAAAAATAACACTCCCAAAATATGTAACCACCACGAAGTACGCTCGATAATCACAAGGGCGGACACATCTAAATCGGCTAGTAATGGCACTATAAATTGACTGATTGGAAAAGATCCGGCAGTTGAATAATTTTCAGGAGAAACTACTTGCAAGCGTTGATCTGCGGCATTCATCATCAAAAACAAAACCATCAGCACAAATTCGATATAGAGTATGTAATTGGCATCTTTACGTGGCCAAACTTTCATTTCACGAGCCCAAAATCGTTTTAATTTTTGAATATTTCTTCGCGTCCAAAACAGTACGACAGCGATAATTACCAACATCGCCAAAATTTCAAAAGAGGCTATCAGAAAATTGTAAACCCCCATCGGCAAAACAGTCGATAACACACGATGCGTTCCAAAAAGACCATCGAATATAATCTCGATCATTTCGATGTTGATAATCACAAAACCCACATACACAAAAATGTGTAACAAACCGGGAATCGGCCTGACAACCATTTTTGATTGTCCCAGCGCAATAAGTAAAACATTTTTCCATCGCGCTGCTTTATTGTCAGAAATATCAACTTTTCTTCCAAGTTTTATGTTGCGAATTAGTTTTCTGACGTTGATAGTGAAAAATCCTATTGCCGCTACTAAGGCTATTAAAAACAATATGTTGGTTAGATATTGCATTATAAATCAGGGTTATCAGGTTTTTGATATTCTTTCGAGCGCTTTCCAAAAATAGAAAAATGAACGTATCTTTTCGGATTGAGCTTTATGTCTTGTAACAGTTGTTCTAATTGGCGCGTAGCACCTTCAAGGTTTTCATAAATCGTATCATCGTGCAACAGTTTTCCTGCCGTTCCTTTTCCGCTGTTTAAATCAGTCATTAAATTATTAGCCTGATCGGTAATTGACTGAATATCACGCGCTAATTTTCCGGTATCCAATTGCGCCAATGAATCTGAAAGAATCGACATATTTTCGACAGTAGTATCGAGATTTGTAAAGGTCCTGTCCAGTTTATCGGTATTTTTTGCAAGTATCACTTCCAAATTTTCAGATACTCCGGTAAAGGCACTCAACGCACGATTTAAGTTAGAAACAGCCTCTTTTATGTTGTTTCTTGTAGGCGCATCGACAATATCGTTAATATTCAGAAGCAGGGAATCTACTGTTTGCAAAGTATTGTTTACTTTTTCCTCAAGCGGACCAAGCGCTTTAGTAACAGTTGCCAACATACTGTCTTCAATTTCTCCTTTCAAAGTATCGCCTGACTTTGCAATATTTGAAGTATCATACTCGGGCAAAATGGCGAGAGATTTTCCACCTATTAATCCGGCACTGTATATTTGAGCAACACTATTTTTAGAAAATTCAAAATCGTCTTCCAAACTAAACTTGACGATAAGCCATCCGCGTTCGGTAGAAAATTTGATATCCTCTACCTTTCCCACCGTATAGCCACTCACTGTTACCGGCGCCGAAGTGGCGAGGCCTTCAACATTTTGATATTGGACATAGAAATATCTTTTACTGGAAAAAAGATTGGTGCCTTTTAAAAAATTATATCCTAAAATGAGCAATAAAATTGCTCCTATGGCAAGAATCCCGGTCTTTACTTCATTTGTTAGTTTCAATGTTGAAAAGGTTTATTTAATTGAGCAAATTTAAAGGATTATAATTAAAATAAATCGACTATTTATTTTTTGATTCTAGAATCTTTGTTAAATCAACTCTTTTCCCGTCTTTATAAGCTACAATATAAGCCGTATTAAAGCCTTTTTGATGCGCTTCAGTTCTTAAAACTTGCGCTTCATTATAATCAGAAGTATTTCCGATATAATATTTATATAAATTGTCTTCGCTTTCCCTTGTCACGCCTTGCAAACCTTTAAAATTACTTGGTGTTGGGTTTAATTTTCTCGATCCGGCCGCAAGTTGCACTTTAAAGACAACACCTTCATAAATATCTTTCTCTGTAGCTTTTACCGGTTCTTCATGCTCTAAAGTAACAGGAACTTCGTGATTTGGAATAAAAGACACATCGGAAATCGTAATACTCGAAATGTAAGTTTGAATGGCTTTTGCAATTTCTCTAGCCATATCCGATTGTCCTTTTTTGGAATTTAAATAGGCTCCTTCTTTGGCATTTGTCAAAAACCCGGTCTCTATCAAAACACTGGGCATATAGGTATTGTGTAACACCCAAAATCCGGCTTGTTTCACGCTTCTGTCAACGACCTTTAAATTTTTTACGATATTTTCTTGAACCAAACTTGCCAACAAAATGCTCTGTTCCAGATAGGCTTCTTGCATCAACATCATTCCGATAAAGGAATCCGGGGATTGCGGATCAAAACCTTCGTATTTTTCTTCGTAATTTTCTTCTAAATAAATTACTTCATTTTCTCGTTTTGCAACCTCAAAATTCGCTTGATTTTTATGCAATCCCAGAACAAAAGTTTCTGCGCCATGAGCTTGACTTTTGTGGGCGTTACAATGAACCGATACAAACAAATCGGCATGATTCTTATTTGCAATTGCTGCGCGTTCGCGCAATCCTATAAATACATCTGATTTTCGGGTGTAAACAACCTTAACATTCGGCATTTTTTCGAGCACTTCTCCCACTTTCAATACAATACTTAAAGCAATATCCGATTCTTTATATTTCCCGTTAAATCCGGTATTTCCAGAATCATGACCGCCATGACCAGCATCGAGAACCACAATAAAAGGTCTGTCTGATTTCTGACTATAGCCGTTCATCGTAAAAAAACCGATAAAAGACACGAGTATTCCAACAAAAAAATTTCTCATATGCACCAGTTTCTTAATCTTTTTTTGTTTTGTAATTTAATGGTTATGAACACGTTCTTATTAGTAAGATGATTTTCTCTTTTTTTAAAACGCAACGTACTGTTTTAAAAACTAAAAAATGCAAAATTAGCCAAGAAAATATGTTTATTTTTGAACGGTTCAAAAGTTAAGCCAAATCTACAAAATAATCGTTTCGCAGCCTTGTATACTTTCAGGCAACTTTTAATAATCTTTTTCATGTTCTTGCTTTCCGGCAATCAATTTCTGCATGGGCAAGAAATTCCGCCTAAAAGCACACCGGAATTTCCGATTCAAACCAAATCAGACTCATTAGAAATCGAAACAATTAATAACGTTGTACTGCAAGACACTATTAAAATCGATACCATTCTTGCACCTCAGGAACCCCTTTCTGATATTGTTTCCTATTATGGTCAAGATTATGTTTATCTCGACAGAAAAGAAAATAAAATCTACCTATATAATAAGGCTTTTGTAACTTATGAAGACATGCGCATCGATGCCGGGCTTATTATTATGGATTACAATAAAAATGAAGTTTATGCCAAAGGTATTGACAGCGCCGGAGTTTATAGTCAACGCCCTGTTTTTGTACAAGGAGGGAATAAAGTAGAACCCGACTCCATTCGGTATAATTTCAATTCCGAAAAAGCGTTGGTTTACAGCAGTCGTACCGAACAAAGCGGGTTTAATGTGTTAGCTGATGTCACGAAAAAAGTAAATGATTCGGTTATTTATCTTCAAAATGTCAGATTTACAACCTCACAAAATGTAGAAAATCCGGAATATTATTTTTTCACGAGAAAGGCAAAATTTATTCCCCGGAAAAAAATTGTCACCGGTGTTACCAATATGTACATTGCAGACGTGCCAACTCCCGTCGGGCTTCCTTTTGCTTATTTTCCGCTGTCCGAAGACCGCGCATCGGGTTTTCTTATTCCGTCGTTTGGAGAAAATAACAGCCGTGGATTTTTCTTTCAAAACGGAGGGTATTATTTTGCCGTAAACGATTATCTGGACTTAAGCCTCTTGGGAGATTATTACACGAATGGCAGCTATGCGTTGCGCGGAGAATCTACTTATATCTTGCGGTATAAATTTCGTGGAAACGTAAGTGCCCGTTTTGAAAATCTCATCAATTCTGAACGTGGTTTTCCCGATTTTAGTCAATCGAGCATCTACAACATTCGCTGGACTCATACACAAGACCCAAAAAGCAGTCCGAATTCGCGTTTCTCAGCTTCGGTAAATTTGGGAAGCAGTAAATATTTTACAGAATCTATCAATCAAACCAACAATGCCAGTGCATTGGTGAATACTTTAAGTTCATCCGTTTCCTATTCACGGACATTTGAAGGCGATCCCCAAGTAAATTTAACCGTGGCTGCCACACACTCTCAAAATACGCAAACGGAGCAAATTTCGATGTCTTTGCCCAACCTCAATGCGAGCATGTCCAGAGTTTATCCGTTTGCCTCAAAAAATTCAAGCAAATCCGGAATTATACAGAACATTAATTTTCAATATGATTTAACCGCAGAAAATCGCATTCAAACAACAGACTCCTTATTTTTCAGACCGGAAATGTTTAAAGGGATGCAAACCGGAGCGCAACACAGCATTCCGATAACCACGAACTTTAAACTTTTCCGATATCTCAGCGCTTCGATTGGTGCTAATTACAGAGAAACTTGGTTGATGCAAAGCACCAAAAAATATTACGATGAATTTGCCTATGAAGGACGTGGCGGAATTGTTCAAGATACCCTTCAAGGATTTGAAAGTTATCGTACGTACAATTTTAATACAAGCCTCGGAACCACTTTATACGGGATATTCAACTTTAGAAATTCTTCAAAAATTCAAGCAGTGCGTCACGTGATGCGCCCTTCTGTTAGTTACAATATAAATCCGGCTTTTGACAGATATTACGAAGAATTCAGAATACCTCAAACTGCCGATGAAGCCGCAGGCGAACTGGTGGAATGGTCACGATTTGAAAACACCTTGTACGGAGCACCAAACAAAGTATATTCGAGCAATATCGGAATCGGATTGAGCAATACTGTTGAAGCTAAAGTACATTCGCGAGATACGCTGGCGACAGAACCCAAGAAAATCATTCTCTTAAATAATCTCAACTTTAGTACGGCTTACAATCTTGCCGGAGATTCGCTCCAATGGAGTCCGGTTCAGTTTTCCGGCAGCATACCGGTTGTAGAAAAATTGGATTTTAACTTTTCGGGCGCGTTAGATCCTTATGCTTTAGACAACCAAAACAGAAAGATTGACGTTTTTAATATCGACCAAGGAGGAAGTTTGTTCCGACTTACCAATGCCAACATCAGCATTAATTATTCTTTTTCCAGTCGCGATTTTGAAGGCAGTCCACAGCGCGCCGATCTTCAGAATGAAACTTTCAGAAATGGCGGACGACCGGATGATCTTTTTGGTGAAGCACCGAGCATTTACGACCAAAATGTTTCAAGAAGACGAGCCGAAAGAGACGAAACTAAAAATCCGGATTGGTACAACTTTAAAATTCCTTGGGACCTAAGGTTGGCCTATACAATTACTTACAACAACATGCAAAGGCAAAACGAAATCAGTTCTCATTCGTTAATGCTCAGCACCAATCTTGAACTTGCCCCACGATGGTCCGTTGGTGTTTCTACAGGCTATGATTTTAAAAACAAAGGAGTTACTTTAACTCAATTTAGGTTCTTCAGAGATTTGGAAAGTTGGCAAATGTCCTTTAACTGGACTCCTGTTGGAAGCATCAATACTTCATGGTACTTCTTTATCGGAATAAAAGCTTCCATGTTAAGTGATATTAAATATGAAAAACGTCGCGAAGCAGATAGAAGATTATAAATTGAAGTACGTTAAATTATTATCCGAAAAACACCTCCCTTAAATTGAACCATACAGGTTCATGATTTCTTTTCATTCTCTCATATTTATTAGTTATACAGAATCACAATTTTTCCATTAACACGATTTAATATTTCATTATAAAAATTTAACTATTTTAGATATCGGATAATAATATCTTATATTCTCTATCTCATTAATTTAAGACTTTGCCTATTTATGACGTTATCATTTTGCGTAAAACAACTAACTTATTATTCATTTTGCGTAATGATATAACGCTTTTATACAATATACTTTTATTAACACACAGCGATTTACGACTTGTTTTGACTATATTTGCAACCGAAAAT
>JAAYLC010000037.1 GCA_012522045.1 Bacteroidota bacterium | reverse complement strand
CGTGGAAGATATGCCGGAGCAAGCTGTCTCCCTGCTCTGAGAAGCTATTTTAAGCGTTTTGGGAAACCTATGATTATCCTAAAGTTAAAATACAAATTTGCTACAGTTGCTTAATTCAAGGGCTTAATATGACAAACAAAAATTGAATTTTGAACAACAAGCTATTAAAGAAGAAAATCTAACAAATTTGATAGGATTACTTCATCAATACAAAAAAGGATTGGAACAAGAAATATTCATAAACAGTAGAATTTTTACGGGTGCAAACTCAAAAAATATTTAAAATGACTAATATAGTTAAAAACATCACAGAGAAGTTTGAATTAGGTTATGTATTTACGGTTAGCAGCATTTTAAATAGCATCCGGAATTTTAAAGTTAACTAAAAATAACCATATAGCTCCAATCAAGCAGGATCAAAAAATTCCTTAAAATCCGGGGGGTAATGATGCAAAAAAGCACTTCATCACGCTAAAAATCAACAGCTGTTTATTGTGAACCGAAACTGAAAAATATAATTTTTAAAAAGATTGCGTTTTTTCTGATACAAAGCTTTTTGAAACCATTTTCTATGAACCATTCATAAATAAATTAAATTTCAAAAAACTTAATGCACTGTGAATGAGTGTTTTAGTATTTTAAATTGATGTCACAGCTTATATCAAAAAAAAAATTGTATAAAATTTTGTTTATGATGCCTAGGTTAGTATATTTGATGAAATATTATGTCTTAACGAGTTAAGGACTCAATAATTAATAGCTCAAAAAAGAAAGCAAGTGTCTAGCCGCCGTATTTTTTGGGCTTTTTTATGCGTTTTTTCTTTATTTTCCACTGTATTTTTATTTATCTTTTAATAAAAGCAGCCTTTTTATATGAAAAAAGGATTCCAATTGGTTTGCTAGGATAAATAGGGCAGGGCAAAGAGGGCGGAAAAACAATCTTGCTTATTTTGAAAAGCTCAAGACCTTTTTTTGGTAAGCTGCGGTACTTGCAACGAAAAGCTGCGGTGCTTGCAACGAAAAGCTGCGGTACTTGTGACAAAAAGTAGCGGTGCTTGTGACAAAAAGTAGCGGTGCTTTTTTTAAAAAATAGTAGTATGTTCTTCATGAAGCTATGCAAAAAAAAGAGTCCTGCTTTCAAAAAAACAGGACTCAACAACCAATCACTCAGATTATAGAAAGCAAGTGTCTAGCCTAACTTCATACTAAAATCGAGTGATTGAAGCGCTTTTTTCAACTTTTTTGAAGGTCGAAAATTAATGTGTGCGCTTTTCACATTAGCCCTCGACACGGCATCCCGGGTTTCACTTCCTTCAGATTGTACACCGATTTGAATGTTGCCCAGTCCATCCAGACTTACAACACGCCCTTGCGCCAATTCGTCTTTCATGTTGTGTACCAAGGCACTCAACACGGCCAGACAATTAGGCTCACGCACGGTAGACTGGTTTGAAATCAGGTAGGCAAGCCTTTCGAGACCGACTGTTCCGGCTTTAATTGCTTGCACATAATACTTCGGAGGAGCCGTGAGGTCCTGCGGATTTTTCTTCTCTTTTATAGTCAGAGGGAGTTTTAATGGATTTTCCATTTATTAAATAATTAAAATTAATAAAAATAGATGTGTGCTTAATTTAGAGGTGTCTTGCCTTGCAAGCTGTCCGGTTACATCTTTTCTCGCCGGATTTTTCCTCTTCATTTATTAACAATTCTTTCATTGGCAAAAACAATTTAAATTAGTTTTCAATATGCCTTATTTAGTAAATCGGTAAGCTTGCAATCAGCGTCTTACGAATTTCGCACTTTTTTAAGTTGTAAATATCCAAAATTTTAATCTATTATCAAAAAACAAAAAAGAATTTTTTTAACAGTGTTATCAAGAATTTGCCTTAAAACGGTTCATTTCTCTAATGAAACTTATCGATCGGATACATACAGAACATCCTTCTTTTGGAGTCTTACGACTTCAAGATGAATTGTCAGAACACAACCTATTTATTAATCATAAACGTGTTCGACTAATCATAAACGTGTTCGACGTCTGATGCGAAAGATGGGAATCCATGCTATTTATCCTAAACGAAATTTGAGCAGATTAGGGAAAGCCGAATATATTCGTCCTTATCTTCTGAGAGGTTTAGAGGTG
>JAAYLC010000160.1 GCA_012522045.1 Bacteroidota bacterium | reverse complement strand
GTCGAAGATACTTACGTCTAAATTGTAAATTGGGAACTTTGAAACAAGTCGAACTTTGAACATTCCAAACAACTCATTGAGGTTGGGCGTTGCAAAGTTTACAACATCTACTACAGGATAGCCGTTACTTCCAGTCAAATAGTTTTGTATATACTCTGACTTTTCTGAAAGTCTATTATTCAATTCAATGATGGAGTCATTACGTTGCTGAAGGACTTCGTCACGTTGAGACAATGCTTCGCTAAGCTGACTTCTTTCCTTTTTTAGTTCTTCAATATCTTTTTTAAGGTTTGTATTCTCATCTTTCGTAGTGTTTATTATGTCGGACTTGTCTTGGGACGAGCTTATGGATTGCCCAATTGTTAAAAGTATAGCACCAATGCCTCCAAAAAAAATGAGTATCAATGCAATGATCGTAAGTGTATTCATTTTTGTCATTAAAGATAGATTCTTTCGACTATGTTTTGTGTGTTACGCAAATAGCACATAACGGTTCGGGTATTTCTGCAGTAGCGGAAGTCCGTGTTACGCCAGCTTAAATTTATTAATAATGTTTAATAGAATTACAATTGCTCAAAATTTATTCGTCAGCCGCTATTGCAGAAATACCATGTTAGTGGCATGGCGTTCGTCTCTCAGTCTATCAAATATCTTATTAAGTGTTCCGTTCTTAAAGTTCTGCTCAATTGTTCCGTCACTGAAACGGTCTGCTCTGAATATTGCTGTTAAATACATGGAAAGGTCAAGGAGCGAACAGCTCGAATAGTCAAAGTTTACGTCGTTGATGTTCTTCCATCCTTTGTGCCATGCCATCCATTTGAAATTAAAAATAAGTTTCAGGGCGTAAAGCGTTTTGTGCAGGTCATGAAAAGTGTCGTTGCTCATAAAATTGTCGCCATAGCCGTGCTCTTTTAGGTTATCAAACAGTTGAACAAGTTTCTGCAAATCTTCTTTTGGTATGGTGCTCAGGTACTGTTTCTGCTCATTGAAAACTGTGTCGTTAGGATTGAATTTAGCTGCGTCAAATTCTTCTTTGCTTTTATGAATCTCATCTAAGTACCATTCAAGGTCAAACTTATTATTGATGATGTTTTCTTCATCAGGAAAAATCTCTTTGCCTTCGTCCTGTTTAGCTTGTGTGATTACAAGTCCGACTAAAGAATTTGAAGCAACATCTGATGATTGTCTGAACTTGCCTTTGCCACGCCATCTTAAAATTGTTGCGTAAGGCGGGAAAACGGTCATTTGCAAACCTGTTGCTTCACTTTCCCAAAAGTCATCTTCATTTAATCGCATTTCAACTTGTTTGCCTTTCAGAAGACTTTCAGGGCAGTAGCCGTCAAAGTAAATTTCCATTATGCTGAAGTTTTTAAACGAATGTCTTTGTTGAGTATTTTGTCTAACTGATATAGTATTCTGTCTGCTTTTGAAAACGGAATATCGTAGTCGTTGCAAATGCTGTTTAGCCGCTCTATGTAGCTAAAGTACAGTTCAACCTTTTGGTCTTTGTTGTACGGAATGTTCAAGCAGTCTTCATTTGGTGTAATGAAGCGATAAACTCTCTGGTCAATGATTTGCAGTTTATCAGGAACAGCAAAACGTAAAACGGTTGATGCCATTGGCAGGTCAAAGCCTTTCAGGTCAAGCAGTTTCCGTAGCAGGTTTCTTGCCTTTTTGTCGCTGTAGCTTTTCCGCAAATAATTGATGTCATCAAGTAAGTCTTGCGTAATCGTCGGATAGCGGTTTGTTTTCCAAAGAGCAATTTCTAACAAGGTCATTTCCGAAAAGTCACCTGAATGGTTGTCTAACTTTGCTGTCAACTGCGGTTGATAATTGTAGTCTTTGTCCGCCGTAATGAATGCTTCCGTTAAGTCGGAGAGGGCTTGTAATTTTTTCATTTGCAGTAGTAGGGTCTTTTTTTACGCTTGCCACTAACGGTTCGGGTATTGCCGAAGGCGGGGAAAATTAGCACTAAAGTTCAATCGAATAACGAATGTTGAACCTTGCACAAATTCCCAATCGAAGCCGTTCAGCCCCGCTTTTGGCAATACCTTGTGCCTGTTGCACAACTAAGTTATAAACAGTATGTGAAAATTGCAAAAGCAAGAATGGTTTTTGTTATATGAGTGTATGCAAGGAAAAAAACATATTACCCCACAATTGTTTTACATTACAAGTCTGGAGCAGTTAGTACCTGAAGATAATTTCTATCGCCGTTTGAATG
>JAAYLC010000192.1 GCA_012522045.1 Bacteroidota bacterium | reverse complement strand
GCCATGTTCTTATTCTTTGGTTTGCACCAAACCTACCTAATGGCAGGTAAGAAAACCTAAAAATCATTACCTAGAAGGGGGTCAGTTTGTTCCGGAATCTTCCCTCCAAAACGACAATTAAAGGGGTTAGCTTAGTCCGGAATAACTTCCTTTCAAGAATAAATATTCTACTTACAGGGGGTCAGCATCCGCCGGAATGACAGTGCTTAAATTTTATGTCCATAGAGGGGTCAGCTTGCTCCGGATTATCCAGTTGTGCAACGGTTACCGCTGTTGGCAGCTGGTGTTCTGTCGTCCGTCCTTGTATACCATTGTCAGTGTTGGGTTTGAGTGTCATTTGTCTATTTGCTTTTTTGTCTGTCTGTATCGGGTTGTGCGTTGCGTTTTTTATTTTTTTTGAAGGGTTGGGAAATTTTTTAAAAACAATTTTTACTCACTTCATTATTTATTTTCAAAGGTGTTCGTGAATGCTTCGCATTTCTTGCGTTGGCTTTGCAAGCTCTTTGTTCACGACATAATTATTTTTTATTGGTGTTCACGAATTCCGCTTCGCTCCATTTGACAAAGCTTTGGTTTGAGCGTGGGCTTGCGGGGCTTTGGCAATGTGCTTGCAAAATGCGTTGGCTATATGAAGTATCTAAAATCATAGGCTTTGTTTCCAAGTTCTTCTAATTGTTTGCCCATTACCGAAAGTCTTTTTGAAAAGTCAATCGTTACAGGCATTGTCTTATATAATTCTGCTCCGTTCCAATTCATCTTTGTAAGTTTCAAGATGTCGTTAGCCACTGTTTCTATCGGGTCTGTTCCTCTGAATCTTTTTATCAGTAAAGGTGTCGGAATACCTCTTTTTCCTTGATAATATGGCTTTGTCAATTCGTTACTTTGAACCAAACCGTGTGTCCATAACAAGAAACTAAATTCGTCTAACTGAATGATTGTTCCTCTGTCTATTGGGAAACCGTCAAATTCGTGTCCGCTACCGTCTTGCTTTTTCCTTAGTTTAATAGCTCGCCAATTACTGAATTGTTGAATCTGCAAAAGTTCAATGTTGTCAATACCTTCGAGTGCATTACAAATGCCGTCCATTTCGTCTCGTGTGAAATGAGTTGTCTTATGAAGTACCAATTTTTTCAACCCGATAACAGGGTCAATTTTATGGTAGGTGTTTCTAATGTTGGTTACCAATCGAAAAGCATCCTCTTTACTCATAAAAGGATTCTTATTGTAGATAACAGGCTTTTCTATAGGTTGAAGTAAAAACCGCAAACCATTTCCGTTTCCATCAAAAATCTGACTACTTCCTAAAACAACTTTGTTTCCTACATTTTGTCTTACAGCATATCCCAAACCTACAAAAGCCGTTTCGGTATTATCTGTTTTTACTTTCCAAGGTGTTCCGTTTGATTTCACATAAATGCCTAAAGACAGCCACCATTTGACTTTTGCCTGGTCACTGTAGGTAATGGATTTGTCCTCAATAAATTGAAGTCGTAAACCTTTCTTCACGGCATATAATTTCAAAGAATCGTGAAGGTCGAAATAGGTATTTTCATTTTTGAGCTCCCTGAAATGCCTCCAATAGTCAGGTATGTAAATTGCCACACAATCAATGCTATCATTTTTCAACGCAAACTTGTCAATCTTACTTTTTATCAACTCATAAAATTGAATTGCTGAATAATTCCGAATTTCTAGCGTGTTGATAGTAATTACAAATTCGCTTTGCGTGGAATTTGGAATAACTAAATGCTTTTTAAAAACTGCATCAAATCCCGGATAGTCTTTTAAATATTCCTTTTCTGTTGTTGGACTTACAGGATTTAGCAGCGATTCCAAATGTGATTTTACTCTGTCAAAACCTGTGTCGGGTGCAATGATGGCTAATTGAATTTTCGGAACTATTCCATTTGCTCCAAAACTTTCTTCCAACGGACCTAAAAGCTTTAAGCCGTTTATTGGATGAATAGATTGTTTTGATTCGTCTTGATGGTGAAAGTAGATTAAAGGTTCTTTGGCTTTGGCATAGCTGTCAAAACAGAAAATGTTGCCCATTTTTCGGGCTGCTGTTGCATAGTAGTCAGTTAGTTTTATTTCAAAGTCGCCTAAACGGAATGATAAATCAGGATTTCTCCGCTTTAATTCTTTGAACCAAAAACTGACTTTCTCCCCATATTTTTTATTCCAACGGTTCGAAATGATGGTATTGGTAATGTTTTGAACTATTAGTTTATCAGGCTCTGCACCCGTTATTGTCTGAATATGTATGGTTGGGCAAATGAGTAAAAACAAGTCTTTGTTTACAAATTCCACTTTAAACTCAAAGGCTTCAAATATCTGATAACCTTGCGGGATTCGGAAGTTCATCCAAGTTGGAATACTATTTTTTTCTTCTTGGCTTAATGGATGATTTACCGAAAACACTTTTCGTAAATCTCTACCTCTACTGAAAATGGCTAAACCGTAATCATTAACCAAAGACTTTTCAATTAACTCATATAGCATCCCGATATAAAAGGAATCGGGTTGATGAAATAAATGCTCTGGAATGTCAATCAGTTTTAATTCGTCTGTGAGATACTCTTTGAATACTTGCTTTATTTCATTCTCATTGCCAAATAAAGAAAGCGTTTCCCCTTTGCTAAATGCTGCAACTATGTTTGAATCTTGTAATACTTCTCTTAACTTTTTCCATTTTCCTTCACCGTTGATTATGGTCTTGGTTGAAAAAATGCTTTTTGGAAAATATTTTGCCTTGATGGCATTCAGCAGAATGGGAGTGGTGTTGGATTGATTTTGAGTAAGCCTGAATGCTTGCCTTTGTTTAAATCGTTCGGCTGCAATAGAATCAATCTGTTCGTTTTCCAATTCGCAAACGGTGTAAAGTTCGTGCAGGAAATAGTCAAAGCTATCAATCACCATAAAGCCCGAACGCTGATTTTGTGAATATGCTTTTTCAATCAGTTTGGTAAGCCGTTCACTTGGCTTTACATCTTTTGGAATGCACCAAATCAAACCTTTTTGAAATGCGTTTGGCTTTTCCAATGCTTTTTCAAGCGTTTGCATAACTGATTCATCACTGCCCGAATAACCAACTACCAATAAACCTCTTTGTGTTGATGCTTGTATAAAATAGTTGTGCAAGTTTTCTTCTAATTGCTGCAATTCTGCATCTGTATTTTGCAAAGCATCATAGCGGAAATCTCCGTGAAGTTTTACAACGGTGGGAATATCGCTTCTGAAATTTTGAACCGTTCTTGCGTTATCGGGTGAAACAACCTGACAGCTTAGGAAATTTAATGCAGTGATGGCTTTTTCAATTAAGTCATCAAAATTGGTTGTCCAAACGGTATTTACTTTTTTGCCTTCGACCAAAGCCGAAAGACACATAAAACCAATGGACGGCTTCTTGTCTCTTACCAAATTGCTTAGGAACTCTTGCCTTACCAATGGGTCAGGATAGCATTTTTCAAAATAGTAGGAATAAGCATTTGAGACCTTTGTATCTTCTTCGGCAAAATAGCTTTGAATAATCTTCTTATTGGATTCAATTTTTAAGTCCTGAAACTTTTTACCGTTTATTTTACCACTTACACTTAGTAACTCTCTTTTGAACTGCCAAACCAAATCACTGCCCGAATGAATGCCCGAAGAAATAGCCGCACCTGCTCCAAGGAATATATCAAATGATTGATTTGAAAGCACTTTGAAGCTACGTAAAAAAGTGTCTTTGTCTATTCTTCTCATAAAACTATTATAAGTTGAATCCTTTTGGAATAATACCCGTTTCTTTCATTCTTGAAAAAACTCTTTTTATCTGGTCTTCACTAAACTTTTTCTTCTCTTCTGACCACTCATAAAAACGCTGTAAGAGCGAGGCTTCTGAAAAAATCACATTTTCGTTCAGCATATTATCCATACAAGCATATAATGTAGCCCATATTTCAATTTCACGGGATAATACATTTCTAAACTTATCTATGATAAATTGAATGCCTTCGCTTTCTGCTGAAAAGTATTTCAGAAAATCATTGTGGTGTTGTCCTGCTTTTTCTAATGGTTGATATTTCAGAACTTGTTCCTTTTTATATTCAAACCATTTTTTCTCCTTTAATTGCTTATCAATGGAACGCATTAATCTGTTATCATAAGGTCCCATTGCCTGACGAAGAAAATTAGTAGGCAATTGCATATCCGCTGATTTTTGACAGAGATAGATTAGTTTTTGCAATTTTAAATGTCCTAAAGTTGGCTCTTTGTGTAACTGCCAAACTATTTCTGCTGCTAAAACTGTCCTGCGGTAATAATCAACATTGGTTGGCTTTAGCTCAATTACTTTTCCTTTCGGTTTCGCTATGACCATTTCTTTAACCTCAAACGCCTGATGCAGCAATGCTTTAAGCAGTTGCTCGGTGGCTTGTTGGTTGGCGATGATGTGTTCTTTTAACTGTTTGGTTTTGGCGAAATGCTTTTCTATTTCCGCTACTATGCGTTTTTGCTCGGATAGTGGGGGAAGGGGAAAAAGACTTTTTTCAAATTGGTCGTTGGTAATGCTTGGCGAATTAAACCCAACCATTAAATCCTTGAAAGAATTATTTACATAGGGTGTAAGCAAATAGTAAAAAGCATACTTCAATTCTACATCAAGAGTTTTAAATACATTAAATCCTGTTGAACCTATGTAATTATCTTTTTCGTCCTCAACAATTGCAATGTTTTTCAAATATGGTCTCACCGTTGAATAAACAATATAATTTGGCTTTAATATCCTTCTTGCACGAGTAGAAAGCTCACTGACTGTTTTTTGCTTTGCCTCTCTGATTACGAAATTCTGATTGTCAATGGCATCAATGTCAACATAGTTGATAATTGTGTCAGGCGAAAGATGTTTTTGAATATCAAGATTTTCAGTGTATTCAATTATTTCCCCCAACCTACACCACACCCAATTTTCAGGAATCTCAAACGGAATTTCTTCGGGTTTGATGGGTGGTAAGGGTTTTTCCTTTTTGCCCTTGCCCTGAGCCTGTCGAAGGGTTGCTTTCTCTGCCTTGATGCGTTTGAGTAATTCGCTGGCGGGTTCGTCATTTGGGTCTTGATTTACCAATTTACCCTGCACCGCCTCTTGCAAGATGGCTTGGTTGAGGTTTTCGAGGAGGGTGAGTTGGTGGGAGAGTTCGTCTTGAACTTTCCCTAATTTAACCTGCTTTTCTTGAATGTCCTTTATTTCATTTTCAATTTCTTCATCAAAATAAATATCATCGGTCACATTTCCGTTTCTTAAATCATTTAAAAAACGGATGATGTTTTTTTGAATATCCTTGCTTGGAATTGGAAAGTTTAATTCTTCAATTTGTTTAGGACTTACATTTGGAATCGCAGCCCCCCAAGCTAAATTCTTTACAATTCCTTCTACACCTCTTGCAATCCAATAGATGTATTCCTTTTCAAATTCATTTGGGTTCAGAATGTCAAACTTTCCAACTCGTTGATTCAAATAAAGCTTACCCAAACCTCCTTGAACGATTCCTAATTTCCCAATGGTTCCGCCTGTTAAAGCAATGATTATATCAGATTCTTTGAGTTCG
This sequence comes from Bacteroidota bacterium, assembly GCA_012522045.1. Lineage (GTDB taxonomy): Bacteria > Bacteroidota > Bacteroidia > Flavobacteriales > Flavobacteriaceae > JAAYLC01. The sequence goes on along the minus strand of JAAYLC010000192.1, from coordinate 6,483 downwards.
TATTTTTCAAGCAATGGTGATTCTTCGTAGTAAACAACACTATCTAAAACGATTCTTTCATTGTTGAAATCAGAAATTCGGATTATTGGAACACCTGAACTTTTGTATTCCGAATTTTTAAATGCATAACCTCCAACAATTTTGATGTGATTTGATAAAGGTTCACTTTTAAAACTTTTACTCAGACCTTTATTGATTAGTGTAATGTAATGACCAATTGAATTGAAAAAAGCTTTTTCCCAATTATCTGTTATACTTGAACTAAATGGTTTTCTTCCTCTGCTCATTTTTCAGTCGTTGATAATTCGGTTAATAGCTCCAATGACTTTTTGAATGAGTTCTCCAAGTTTAGAATTATTGCTTTTCTGTCATAAACCACTTCTTCTACTTTCTTATTCGGATTCTTAATATCCAAATCGTAATTGCGGTCTATAATGGTTTGTATCGGCACTTTCCAAGCTACTTCGCTTTCTTCACGGTTTTTCCACCATTGTTTAATGGGTTCAAACTCTTCTAATCGTATCGGTTTGGTTTTACTGTATGCTTTTTGACCTTCGGGCAAAGTGTGTTCGTAGTACCAAATCTCTTTTGTAGGCTTTCCTTTTTCAAAGAAAATCAGGTTGGTGTTTACGGTGGCATAGGGAGCAAATACTGATTGGGGCAATCGCACAATGGTATGCACATTGCAATCTTCCAACAGTTTTTGTCTTACCCGTTGTTTTACGCCATCGCCTGTTAAGCTGCCATCGGGCAACACAATGCCTGCCCGACCGCCATCTTTCAGCAATTGGATGAACAGAATCAAAAACAAATCAGCACTTTCCTTGGTGCGGTAGTTCAAGGGGAAATTGGTTTCCATACCATCGCCCACCACACCACCAAAAGGCGGATTGGCAACAATGATGTCCACACGGTCTTTTTGTTTGATAGAGTTGTATTCACGGCTCAGCGAATCTCCGTTTTCAATTTGTGGCACTTCAATGTCGTGGGTAATCAGGTTTACCACACTCAGCATAAAAGGCAGGGGTTTCAGTTCGCTGCCTGTTACGGTTTCTTGCAAGGTCTTGCGGTCTTCAATGTTTTTTACCTGCTTTTTCAGGTGTTCAATGGCACACACCAAAAAGCCCGCAGTTCCACAAGCAGGGTCAGTAATTTTCTCGCCCAATTTGGGGTTTACCATATCCACAATAAACTGGGTTACGGCTCTTGGCGTGTAAAATTCGCCTGTGTCTTTTTTGGCAGCCAATCCCTGCAAAATCTCCTCATAAATCACATTAAAAACGTGATGCTCTTTGCTGCTGTTAAAGTCAATTTCGTTGAGTTTGTTTATGGCCTGGCGGAAGGTGGTTCCGCTTTTCATATAGTTGTTGGTTCCGTCAAATATCTGGCGAATGGTAATGCCCAATCTATCATCAGCCGAAACCGTCAGGTTTTTGAGTGTTGGGAAAAGTTTGTTGTTCACAAAATTGATGAGTTCATCACCTGTGATGCCTTCATCATTTTCTGCCCAATTACGCCATTGCAATTTGGTTGGGATAGGCGATTTGTATTTGGGGTTTAGAATTTCTTTTTCCTTGTCTTTATCATCAAAGAGTTTCAGAAATATCATCCAACCCAACTGTTCAATGCGTTGTGCATCTCCACTCAACCCCGGGTCTTTGCGGAAAATATCTCTGATTGATTTTATAGTGCCTGCTATGTTGGTCATAATGATTGAAAAAATTGTATGAAATTCTGAATCGTGAAGAATGGATTTCTATTAACTACTGGTGTTACGTTTGCTTCTGCCTGTTGCGTGATGGAATTCGCTCTTTCCATTGCAGTTGTTAAGTTTCCCTTCAACTTTTCAAAATGGTTAACTTTTGTTTTGTGATAGGTTTGATTAAAATGCTGCTGCCACAAAGTTTCAATTCGTTGCAAAGCTTGATGTGAATTTTGATAGGCTTGACGATTATTCTCAAAATGAATAATAAACCAATGCTCTATACACATACTACTGTAAGCTATGTTAACCGGTGTATTCGATAGTTTTTGAAAAAATGCTGGAAGATTGGGCTGGTTGTCATTGTCAAAGAAGATCCAAACAGCATCGTATGGGTTTTTATCTCTTCTAGCTTTTTTAATCATTACTTCTGCCTTATCCAAAAGCTGAAATGCATTATTCTCGTTATTTGGTTTAGGCATTTCAACAGAAATACTTCTCTGTTTATCCCTTGGGAGAGAATGTTTAAAGGCTTGAGCATAATTGTATTCGCACCACCCTTCGGGAATAATTAAAATATGTTGTCCTACTCTTCTCATTCCTCAATCTCTTCTTGCATTTCCATTACAAAATTGGTGTCGTTAATGATGGCAGTGCCTCCCAATCTTCCTGCAACATACCATTTGTCTAGTGGTGTATTTAATCGCAACCCTTTGATGTCAGAACAACGAATTAATTCCGTTACGCCAAATTCATTTTTTTGAGTAAACCAAACCTGATCACGATTAAATAAATCTTCGTTTAATTGGGTTATATCGTGTGTGGCAAATATGAGTTGAGCGTTTTTAGGATTGAATATTTTCTCATTGAATAACTTAATAAGATAGGAAGTGATAATGGGATGAAGATTCTTTTCAAATTCATCAATAACCAAAACAGAGCCTTTCTCCAAAGCATCAATAATGATACCTCCGATAGAAAGTAGGCTTCGTGTTCCAGTAGATTCCTCATCAATATCAAAATCAATTAATCCTGAGCTTTTATTGCTTTCATCAAATAATTCGTGAACTGTTTTTATCTCGTATTTAAAATCTTCCTGAATTTTTTTCCTGACATTGTCAGGCATATTATCTGGAAATTTAACCGAGTTCCAATCGGTTTCTTTAGCACTGATTGAATTAATACCTGTGTCTAACGCACAAATTAAAGCGTTTAATTTCTTAGCAAATGGAGATTCAGGTTCATCCGCCAACCTCTTGGCATAAAATCGTTCTAAACCCGATTCATTATATTGATTTAAGAATGGATAAACTTTTATCCTGTTTTTAAAAAACTGATATACAGGTAATGCACTTTCCGCATTGTTCTCTGCCGCTTTAGAAAGGAATAATTGATTAGGGAGTGTAAGTTTTTCGATGGTCTTTTTTTCACCTTTGAAATATTCACCGAACTGGATTTCCTTTCCTTTAACTCGGTTGAACAGAGTAGCTTCTTTTCCAACAGGAAAAAAAAGCAACTTTTCTTGTTCAATGAGTTTCTCTCCAAAAATAATTAGATAGATATATCGTATTTGGTCTATGAAAAACTCCAATTCAATACTAACCGATTTCTTATCGAATCCTTTGGCTAACCTGAAAGGTTCATAAGGACCTAACTTATCTTCCGAGTCAAATCTTGCGGAATTAAGAACTAAATATTCCAAAGCTTTGAATGCACGTAGTAAATTGCTCTTACCTGATGCGTTTGCTCCGTAAATCACGGTTGTGGTGGCTATCTCAGTGTTTGAAATTGAAATGTAATTCGATAGATCACCTTTTTTTCGGTTTGATTTTGAAAAATCAAGCGTAATTTGGTCTTTTACCGACCTGAAATTCCTAACTGATACTGATTTAATCATCTTATTTGCTTATTTGGCGCAAAAATACAACATAAAACCGAATTACGCAACTTTGTAAAGCTCATTTTCTAAATCACGGATTGCTTTCTCGTATTCTTCACGGCTGCCAAATGCTTTTATGATTTCAGTTACCGAACCAAACTCATTGATTGGTGGAACAGTCAGAATTTGAATGTTCTCAATGTTTTCAATGCCTTGGTCAGCGTATTTGTCGAGCAACGCTTCTAACACTTTTCGGGCTTGGTCGCCATACTTGGTAAAGTAGTTTCGCTTCTTTACGTTGTTGGCTCGTTCTTTTCGGGTTAATGGTGGTTGGTCAAATGCAACGTGACAAATCAAGTCAAACAAATCCACTTCTTTGTTCACGGCATCATACAAGGCTTCCACCATTACGCCTTGTTCTTGCAATTCAGCAATGATGGCTTCTTTGCGGTCGGTGGTGTTCCATTTATTTAAAAAGTCGTCAAGCGAAGCAAACTTTTCTTTGATGATTTCTTTGGTGTGGTCTTTCAAACTTGTTGTGATGGGTCTGCCGTGTTGGTCGAAATGCAATTCACGGCTTATTAAAACCGAAACATCAACACCGTTTACATAAACTTTTTCTCTTGGCTCGTTAAAAGTTAGTGGTGGAAATTCTGTTTCAGAATAACGAATTTCAGGGGGGGCAATTTCAATTTCTTCTCCTGTTTCTAAATCAATGATTGGTTCTGTGTTTTCTTCTTCTTCATCCACAATACCGCCTAAGTCGGTTTCTTCTGCAACCGGTTTTATTCTTATTGGTTCACCGTCAAATTGAGGGTCTGCAAAAAGGTCTGTTGCATTTCTGAAATCCAAAATAGTAAAATACAGTTTGCCGTATTCCTCATTGATTCGTGTTCCTCTACCAATAATTTGCTTGAACTTGGTCATTGAATTGATGTTGCTGTCCAATACAATCACTTTGCAGGTTTGAGCATCTACACCTGTGGTCATCAATTCGGAAGTGGTAGCAATAACTGGATATTTTTCTTCGGGATTGATGAAGTTGTCCAACTCTCGTTTGCCTTCGTCATTGTCTCCTGTAATCTGCATTATGTATTTGTAGTTCTCGGCAACTAAATCAGGATTGTGTTTGGCTAATGCGGTTCGCATTCTTTCTGCGTGGTCAATGTCCACACAAAACACAATGGTTTTGGCAAAGCGGTCGTAACCTTTGAGAAACTCGGTTACTTTTTTGGCAACTAAATCCGTTCTTTCTTCAATCACCAAATTTTTATCAAAGTCCTTTCGGTTATAAATGCGGTCTTCTATTTCGTTTCCGTCTTTGTCGGTTTTGCCTTGTTCGGGTCGCCAACCTTCAGCATCCACATTCAGGGCAACTCTCACCACACGATAAGGAGCAAGGAAACCATCGTCAATTCCTTGTCGCAAAGAATAAGTGTAAACTGGGTCTCCAAAATATTCGGTGTTACTTGCTTCGTTGGTTTCTTTTGGCGTTGCAGTCAAACCAATATGCGTAGCATTTTGGAAGTAATTTAAAATCTCTCTCCAACTGCTGTCGTCTTTTGCACTTCCTCTGTGGCACTCGTCAATTACAATCAGGTCGAAAAAATCTCTTGAAAACTGTTTGTAAACATTGGCTGCTTCGTCTGTTCCTGAAAGTCCTTGATACAATGCCAAATAAATTTCAAAGCTTTTGTCAATTTGTCTGTGCTTTACAACCGTCATTTTATCCTTGAAGTGTTTGAAGTCGCCTCTGCGTGTCTGGTCAATTAAAGCGTTTCGGTCGGCTAAAAACAGAATGCGTTTTTTTGCTCCGCTTTTCCAAAGTCGGTGAATGATTTGAAAAGCTGTGTATGTTTTTCCTGTGCCTGTTGCCATTACAAGCAGAATTCTGTTCTGTCCGTTGGCAATAGCTTCAACTGTTCTATTTACTGCAATTTGTTGGTAATATCTCGGTTTGCGGTTTGTTCCGTCAAAATAATAGTCTTGCGAAGCAATTTTTTCAGCCGTTTCTGTTGTGATGCCTTTATACTTTTTGTACTTCTCCCAAAGTTGTTGCGGAGTAGGGAAGTCGTCTAAACTGATTTCGGTTTCTATGTTTCCGTCTTTCGCTGTGCGGTCGTGAAATAAAAATCCGTCTCCGTTGCTGCTGAATACACAAGGAATGTCCAATATTTGAGCATAGTCTAAACCTTGTTGTATTCCTGCTCTTACTGAATGGTTGTTGTCCTTTGCTTCAATGATTGCAATAGGAATATTCGGTTTGTAATACAGAATATAGTCGGCTCGTTTTCTTGTTCCTCTTGCTGTGATTTTTCCTCTAACGTAAATTTTACCATCAGTAAAAGAAACTTCCTCTAATATCTGCAATTGCTTGTCCCAACCTGCCTTTTCTAAAGCAGGAGTGATGAACTTGGTGCAAATATCTCTTTCTGAAAGTGTCTTTTTATTCATTCTTTAGTTCTCAAAATATAATTTAGCAAAATACATATTTCTGTCCGAGCGTGGGCAAAAAAGTGGCTCTTTTGGCTTTGCGAAGGGTTGGCTTGCGGGTTGGGCAAAGCCAAATGTGCCACTTGCGGGTTGGCTAAAATTGTTTTTAAAAAATGTGCGGTGGGAAAAAAATAAAAAACATAGGGTCGGCAATGAGTGTCGGCTTACTCGTTGTCCGTTTGTAATATCGTTTCTATGTCTTTGGTCACCTCTCAAAATGGTTTACTTTTTTCTGTTTCTGTCACTCGTTTGTTTGTCGTGTCGCTGCCTTAATACACTTGCTGCCAACGTCAGTTCGTCTAAAAACCCTTTATGGGTTTAATTAGGATTTAAAAATAGGCAAATATTTTAAATATAAGCCCTTGAATTAAGCAACTGTAGCAAATTTGTATTTTAACTTTAGGATAAT
>JAAYLC010000112.1 GCA_012522045.1 Bacteroidota bacterium | reverse complement strand
TTGAGGAATATAACCAAAGAAAACATCAAGGAATAGGAAACAAAAAGCCAAAAGATTTGTATAAATTTGAAAGAATAATTCAACTTAAATCAGCCTAATTGTGGTACAGAAAATGGGTAGTACTTTATTCCTTTGGTTACTTGCCCGAAAATGGTGTAGGATCCGTTGATGTGTGATGTGGAAGTTTGCGGACCGAAAAAAATAAAAAATTCGAAAGGAGCGCTTTGGTTGTCCGGATTTTCACGATAATATTTGGCACCGGAAACTGTCCCGTACTTATGAACGCGACCGGGAATAATTTCAGCAGGTATCAAATAATCATTGCCGATTTTATTTCGTTTGGATTGTGTTGAAACCAAATCACTGCTGCCTCCTTGGATTATAAAGTTCGGTACCACACGATGAAAAAAAGTATCGTCAAAATATCCTTGTTTTATCAAATAAATAAAATTGGCACGGTGTAAAGGAGTGTCTTTATAAAGCTCAATTTCAATCGTACCGAATTTTGTTTCAAATAAAACTTTAGTTTCAGGATTTTCTTTGCCGTATTCCGTTAAAAATGCTACCACATTTGAATTGGTTATTTTTGGATATTGCTTTTGAGAGGATTGTTTGTGAGCTTTCTTTTCGGGCGCACTTTTTGCACTATCTGAGGGTTGAAGATTTTGTTCTTGCTGAAAATCCTTATCATTTGCAGGTTTCTGATGCTTTTTGGAGTCATCACAAGCAATTAAAAAAAGAACAAGACTTAAATAAATAAAAATTGGTTTCATAAAATGAATTTTCGCGAATTTGAAAAAAGAATTGTAAAAATAAAAAAAATGGCGCTTCCGGGAGAAGATATTCAGTTAGCAATGATTCCGAAAAACCGCATCCAACATCAACTTCAAGCGATAAAAACAATGACAAATCCGAAAAGAGCAGCAGTTTTGGTTTTGTTTTATCCATCTTTGGAAATGAAAACACGTTTTGTACTAATTCTTCGAAAAACCTATCGAGGCATTCATTCTGCACAAGTAAGTTTGCCCGGAGGAAAAGTAGAACTCGAAGACAACTCATTGCAAGATACGGCATTAAGAGAAGCGCAGGAAGAAGTAGGGGTGAATCCCGAAAAAATTGAAATCATCAAACAATTAACTGAAGTATATATTCCTCCGAGCGATTTTTTTGTTCAGCCTTTTGTCGGAATAACTTCACAAACACCGACATTTATTCCCGACGATATCGAAGTTGATGCGATTATTGAAGTTGATTTGGAAAAATTTATGGATGACAATTGCATTGAAATACGGAATGTAAGTGCTTCCTATTCACCCGTTATAGAGGTTCCGGGATTTGTTTTTAACGATCATATGGTTTGGGGTGCTACAGCGATGATGTTAAATGAAGTTAGAGAGTTATTAAAGAAACTTTATTAAAAACCTTTATTTCTTATATTTGACCCCATGAAATAAGGAACCTACTTATTTCTTAGCAGGAATAATATTTTAACATTAAATTTTTAAAATGGGTCTTTTTAAGAAAAATCCATTCGGGCATTATCTTATTCTTAAACTTTGGTTAATCCGAGTGTTGGGTACATTGACTCATAGAAGATTTAAAGGATTTAATGAATTACAGATAATTGGAAGTGATGTTATTCGCAATCTGCCGGATAAGAATGTGCTTTTTGTGAGCAATCATCAAACCTATTTCGCCGATGTGGTTGCAATGTTTCACGTGTTTAACGCCAGTTTACACGGACGAGTAGACAGTATCAAAAACATTGGTTACCTGTGGAGACCTAAATTAAATGTATATTTTGTTGCTGCTCGAGAAACGATGAATGCCGGCTTGCTGCCCAAAATTTTGGCTTATGCAGGTTCGGTAAGTATCGAACGCACTTGGCGTGATAAAGGAAAAGAAATCAACAGACAAGTTAAGTTGAGTGATCTCAGCAACATTAATAAAGCACTTGCAGACGGCTGGCTAATTACTTTTCCTCAAGGAACCACCAAACCTTGGAAACCCATTCGCCGCGGAACGGCACATATAATTAAACAAAACAAACCCATTGTAGTTCCTATAGTTATTGACGGATTTCGACGGTCATTCGATAAAAAGGGAATCCGGATTAAGAAGAGAAACATTCTCCAAACCATGGAAATCAAACCGCCTCTTGACATCGATTACGAAAATGATACCGTTCAAGATATTGTGGAAAAAATTGAATACGCCATTGAGCAACATCCGTCTTTTCTCAAAGTCATCCCTGTGGAGGAGTTGAAAAAAGAAGCGGAATTGGACAAGCAAAGACAGTGGCGATATCCTAAAAATTAACATAGAATCCTATCTGATTATACATTTTTTCACAGTCTGATTTTAAAGAAATACACTAAAATTTAATTTTGATACATTTATCCGAAATAGCTGCGTAATTTTGTAATTTTGCGGGGCAAAAATTTAGCTATGAATATTCCTGAAACAGATTTACCTCGCGTGGTTGTCATCGGTGGGGGATTCGGCGGAAACGCATTTATCAGAAATCTTAAAAAAGTTGATGTTCAAATAGTTCTGATTGACAGACATAATTACCATACTTTTCAACCTTTACTTTATCAAGTTTCAACTGCCAGTTTGGAAGCAGATTCAATTGCGTATCCCTTGCGGAAAATATTCAGAAATCACAAAAATTTTCATTTTCGGCTGTGTACCGTAGAGCAAATAAATAGAGAACAGCGAACAGTAATGACTTCTATTGGAAGTGTTCAATATGATTATTTAGTTATTGCCACAGGCACACGGACAAATTTTTTTGGCAACGAATCCATTGCACAAAACAGTATGCCGATGAAGACCATTCCGCAGGCATTAAACATCAGAAGTCTGATTCTTCAAAATATCGAAAAAGCAGATCGTGCTGCTAATCTAGTTGACAGAAAACGATTGCTCACTTTTATTATAGCGGGAGGAGGACCCACCGGAGTTGAATTGGCAGGTGCATTGGCTGAGTTTAGAAAAGGAATTTTAGAACATGATTATCCGGAATTGGAAAAGGACGACATGGAAGTTCATTTGGTGGAAGGTCAGGATCGTTTGTTGGGGGGAATGAGTGAGAAAGTTTCCAAAATGGCATATAAATTCCTCGATCAACTGGGAGTCAACATTCATTTATCCGAATTTATAAAAGATTATGACGGCTATACCGTTACAACAAGCAAAGGAAAAGTGTTTGAAACAGAAACATTTATATGGGCTGCTGGAGTTTCCGGAATTCAAATTGAAGGGTTAAATCAAGATTCTTGGCATGAACGTGCAAGGAGGTATCAGGTTGATAAATTTAATCGAGTGTTGGGAACGGAACGCATATTTGCCATTGGAGATATTGCACTAATGCCAACAGAAGCTTTTCCACATGGTCATCCGCAAGTTGCGCAACCTGCAATTCAACAGGGGAAAAGATTGGGTTCAAATTTTCAAAGAATGCTCAAGGGAAAACCGATGATTCCATTTAAATATAAAGACAAAGGAACCATGGCAACTATCGGAAGAAATAAGGCTGTCGCCGATATTGGAAACCTTCATGTTGGAGGACCTTTTGCTTGGTTTTTATGGATTTTTGTTCACTTGTGGTTTTTGGTTGGCTTCAGAAACAGGGTCGTTACCTTTTTTAACTGGACCTATAGTTATATTAATCATGACAAAGCAGCACGCCTAATTATCAGACCATTTGTCAAGAGACAATAAGGATTATTTTAAGTTATAAAAAAACAAACTCCCTCAAAATGTCTTTTTCGAGGGAGTTTTTTAATATAGGTCTGAAACTTAACACCAATATACTTTAGTTTTCAAACTCTTCTTTAATCTCAATGGGTTTATATTCTGCTACCATTTCGGAGGCATAATCGATTTTCTCTTTGTTTTTAGTAAATCGTTGCGTGATGCTTTCAAATACAGAATACACTACCGGAACGATAACCAGCGTGAGGAATAACGAGGAAATTAACCCTCCGATAATTACCAAAGCAAGTCCGTTATTAAGTTCGGCAGCAGCTCCTGATGCAATTGCAATCGGAACCATTCCGAATACCATGGCAATGGTTGTCATCAAAATCGGACGAAGCCTTGCGTGGTTTGCTTGAATAAGTGCTGTATTTATGTCTTCTCCGGCTGCCCGTCTTATATTTGTAAAGTCTACAATCAAAATTGCATTTTTTGCCACGAGTCCAATCAACATAATCATACCCAATATGGTAAAAATATTGATAGAGTTGTTGGTCAATGCCAGAATTATCATCACTCCAATAAGCGCAAGTGGAATAGAAAACAATACTACAAACGGATGCACGTAACTGTTATAAAGTGCAACCATTACGAGATAAACAAGGATAATTGCAGCAATTAGGGCAATTCCCAAAGTACCGAATCCTTCCTGTTGCATTCCAATATCTCCTTCCCAAACATAGCTTACTCCTGCAGGTCGCTCGATTTGTGAGAAAATTTCTTCCCATTCCGTGGCAACATCACCCACAGCTCTTCCAATAACTTGAGATTTTACGGTAACTGATGGGCTTTTGTCTCTTCGTTCCAATACACTGGGACCCGAACCTTGTTGAACATCTGCAAATTGACTTAATCGGACGGTTTCTCCGCGGTTGTTTACGAACATAATATTTCGAACATCGTCAATATTGGAACGGTTGAACTCGTCATAACGAATATTGATGTCATATTCATACTCGCCTGCTCGGAATTTGGCATCGGTATTCCCACTGAATGCAGTTTGCATGGTAATCCCCACCGTTCCTAAATCCAGCCCGAGACGAGACATTTTATCTCTGTCAACTTCTACCGTAATTTCAGGATTTCCATCTTCAACAGAAAGTTCCACTTCCGATGTTCCGGCAATTTTCAAGAGTTCTGCTTCTGCTTTTTGAGCAAATTCCATAGCACTTTCAAGGTCTGTACCAACGACAACCAGTTGCAATGGCGCATCATTTGCACCCATCATTCCCAACGGAACAATTTTAACCTTTGCATCTACCAGATATTCTTGGAGTTCTCTTTTTAGTTTTGCACCGTAGATAAATGTATTGTCTTCTCGCTCGGATTTATCTACTAACTCTACAGAAATTTCAGACATATAAGCTGTGGCTTGCGTTGATCCAAATCCGCCACTGGTTTCCCCAACTTTAGTAATCATATTGACGACTTCAGGCTTTTGTCTTAAGAAACGTTCCGCTTTTTGAGTCAAGAAATTTGTCTGTTCCAGAGAAGCGTCTTTTGGAAGTTCCAATTGCACCAAAAACTCTCCTTTATCCATTCTCGGAAAGAATTCACCCCCAATAAAACCTGCACCAACCAACACAAAAGATCCAAAGAACAACAATGTAGCTACACCAAGCGTAATTATTTTATTTTTTGTGCTTTTTAATGCCCATCCCAACAACCCTGAAATCCAGTGAGTAAACGCTTGAATTCTCCCTTCAAACCATAGAATTAATTTACCATACAGGTTTTTGTCAGACACTTCTTCGATTTTTCCAAACCGTGAAGAAAGCCAAGGAACAAGCGTAAACGAAGCGAGAAATGAAAATGCGGTAGCAATCATTACGGTAACTGCAAACTGCTTGATGATGTTGGCAACCAAATCACCGCTGAGTGTAATCGGTAAGAATACCACAATAATAACAAGGGTAATGGCAACCACCGTAAAACCTATTTCAGATGCACCGTCATAGGCAGCTCGCACCTTATTTTTACCCATTTCCATATGTCGGTGAATATTTTCCAATACTACAATCGCATCATCCACCAAAATCCCGACTACCAATGAAAGCGCTACCAAACTCATCAAGTTTAGCGTGAAGCCCATAAAATAAATTCCGATAAAAGTCGCAATCAAGGATGCCGGAATCGTAACCATTACGATAAAGGCATTTCGTAAACTGTGAAGGAACAACAACATAACGGCACCCACGAGAAAAACAGCAAAAAAGATGTCGAAAATTACGTTGTTGGCTGCTGTTAAAGTAAACTCACTCGTATCATTTGCAATGTTTAATTTTACATTCTGAGCTTTGTAATCGTTTTCAATTTCCAAAGCAGTTTCTCGCACCAGTTCACTAACCGCCACGGCGTTGGCATCGGATTGTTTTAAAACTTGAATTAAGATGGCATTTTCCTGATTGTGTCTTGCCAACTTTTCAACGTCTTTTTGCGTATCGCGAACTTCAGCCACATCTTTCAAACGGATTTGAATGCCGTCCATTTCTCTGATTACCAAATTCTCAAGTTCTTCAACATCTTTGTATTTTCCGGAAAGACGGATAAGCGTTGTGTTTTCTCTGGTTTTCACATTTCCCGTGGGGAAATCTAAATTTGAAGTCAAGACAACTTGTCGGATTTCAGGAACAGTTAATCCGAAACCTTCTAACTTTTGCTGATTGATATTCACCTGAATTTCACGTTCCTCACCACCAATTAGATTTACTTGTGCCACACCTTCTACACGGGACAGCATCGGCTGAATTTTTTTGTCTAACAAGTCAAAAAATGCAACCTCGTCCATATCTCCTGTAGCGGCAATTGTAATAATCGGCAAGTCATCCATCGAAAATTTAATAAGCGAAGGCGGATCGGCATCTTCAGGCAAATCGGCAAGAATGGCATTAATTTTCCGCTGTGCCTCGTTTAAAGAAAAGTCCACATTGGCTCCGGTATTCAATTCAATCATCACCAAAGAAACACTCTCATGGGATTGAGAGATAATTTTCTTTACGTTTTCGAGAGAAGAGATCGCATCTTCAATCTTTTTAGTAACCGTATTTTCAATTTCAGATGGTGAAGCTCCGGGATAAATCGTGGAAATGGAGATCACGTTCACTTCGAATTTCGGTATAAGTTCATAACCTAATTTGGTGTATGAAAACAATCCACCCAATATTAATATCGCAAACATCACGACTATCATCGTGGGACGCTTGATAGATATTTCTGCTAATTTCATATGATTTTTATTTTTTTAAGAACAGAGAAAAGGAAACCGGCAAGATGAAATTAATTACCCTATAGAAAGCAGCTTTTCTCTTTTCTGAATTCTTTTCTTTATTCTACAATGGCGATTTTCGCTCCGTCGGTTAAATTAATGATCCCGCTTGTGATTACGATTTCTCCGGTTTCTAATCCGTCCAGAATTTCAACTTTATCACCGAAATTTCTTCCGGCAACAACTTTTCTTAATTGTGCCGTACCATCTTTAGCAACAAAAATTTCATTATTACTCACACTCCCCACAAAAGCATCTCTGGGAACAACTTTAATCGCCGGAATGTCTTCGCCTTGAGATGAGAAGAGTACGGAGCCGTACATACCTGCTCGTAATTGATTTTCAGTGTTGTTGATTACTTCAATTTCTACCGGGAAGTTTAGGGAACTATCGGCCATTGCTGCTATGAATGTAATTTTTCCTTTGAATTCTTTATCCGGATAAACACTTGCTTTTATTCTAACTTCATCCCCGGTGTTGATAGCGGCAACTTGACTTTCAGAAACATTTACATTTAATTTCAATTTAGAAACATTGACCACGTCAAAAAGAGGGGTGCCGGGACCAACCACAGTTCCGGGTTCGATGTGTCTTTTGTTTACAATTCCATTGATAGTAGATTTTACATGACTGTCACCAACCGTAATTTTTGCTTGATTTAATCGTGCTTCTGCCGATTGAAGTTGGAGTCGTATCTGATCGAGTTGCTGTTGCGTGACACCACCGGTTTCAAATGCATTTTCAAAACGCTGTGCATCTTTTTTAGCTGTTTGATAAGCAGCTTCAGCATTTTGCAATTCAATGGATTGTAAATCAGCTTTGATAATTGCCAAAGTTTGACCAACACGAACTTCTGCGCCTTCATCTACGAGAACTTGAACTACTTGACCGCCCCTTTCAGAAGCCAATTTTAAATCTTGTAAAGGTGCAAAATTTCCGTTGGCGCGATACGCTTGGTGCACCACTTCAGTTTTTACGGTATCTACGCGAACGGTAATAAATTCATTTTGTTGCGCTACAATGGCAGTTTCCTCTTCCATTTTTTTCTTGTTGCCGACCAAGATAAAACCTGCCCAAACGATAAGGCCTATGGCAATTAAGGTATAGATTATTTTTTTCATTTTTAATTTGTTTTTTGACCTCAATTCAATTCTCAAATGAGAATTGGAAAGTGATGTTGGTTTTTGATTAAAATTTAAGGTTGATTATTTTAAAGTATCTAATTCTCCTCTTGATTTAATTAGCTCAATTTCAGCTACTTTATATTCTAAGAGTGCATTTGAATAATTGTTTTTTGCATCCGCCAATGCATTTTCTGCTTCTAATAAATCCGTAAGTGTAGCTAATCCGTTGAGGTAATTATTTTGAGTATTGTCTAAAACTTCCTGCGCCAACTTTACGTTTTCCCGTTGATTTTCAATGGTGATGACATTGTTATTAATTTGCGTTTTCGCATTTTCATAAGCAAAATTTAAAGCCAATTCGGCTTCTTTCATATCTTCTTCCAAAACATCCAATTGGGTTTGCGCCTGACGAATCAATGAACGTGTACGGAAACCGCTGAAAATGGGAATGTTCAGGTTTAAGCCAATCGTAGAATAATCTGTCCAATATACGCCATCGGCAGGTTTTCCGTCGATTGGAAATTTGTCACCCAATCCTTGATAACTGTAATTGGCACTTAAAGATAGCGTAGGGTAGTAGGCAGCTTTAATAGATTCTTTATTGTATTCCAAAAGTTGCTTTTGGGTTTCCAATAACTGAAACTGTGTCAATGATTTTACGTCAGGCGCGTCTTGCAACACCGGTGTGATTTCCATTTCAAGGTTTTCTTCAACCAATTCAATCGGTGTGTCGATTTGCATTCCGATAAGGAATTTGAGTGAGTTTTCCTGAAGAACAGCTGCGTTTTCAAGTTGTTTCAAAGCCGATTCCAAGTTTACAATCGTTACTTTGATACGATCCAAGTCAATCTTTTTTGCCAAACCGTTTTCAAACAATCCTTCAACCGTGTTTTTAACCTTGTTAGTGTTTTCCAAAGTTTGCTTTATAGTTTCTAGCTTTTGACGTGTAATGAAAATTTGATAATAATTTTTAGCAACCGCTTCAATGACTTGTTCTTGAGTTAACTGTTCATTGATTTTATAAAACTCTCGTGTAGTTTTTGCTGCTTTTAAACCTGTAAACACCGAATAATCAAAAAGGTTCTGAGACAGGTGCACACCACCGATAGCCGTCCATTTTTGTCCAAAAGCAACCAATAACGTCTGTCCGGGCATTCCTATAATGTCACCGGGCATGGCCATTTCTTGTAAAATTGCATTATACATTAGATTTCCCGATGCGTTGATTTGAGGAAGCGCTCTTGACCGAACTTCTCCGATTAAATGTTCACTGTTTTCTACGTCAAGACGGGCTTTATTTGCATCTGCTTTATTTTCCAACGCATAATTGACCGCATCTTTTAAAGTCATTTTTTCTTGTGCCGTTCCCTCATAAAAAGTGAATGACAAAGAAAGTAAGGCAACAAAAAAGATTTTCTGTCTAAATGAATAAAATTTCATATAAATTTCCGTTTGATTGTTGATTTAATTTTTAAAAATGGATTTTAAGATAACTTCCTTTCGATTCGCCAATATGTTGTCGTAGCCCTCATCTGCTAAGTCAAAACTATTTTGTAGCAGGGGACGCATACACACCGGTAAAATAAGCATGGAAATAAAATTGAGAACAAATTGAATGGGTTCCATTTTTTGAATATTTCCTTTTTCCATCTCGTGTTCCAACTCCAAAAAAAACTTCTCAGTCAATCGCTTTATATGATCTTTATTGTTCAACTTACAAATGGATTCACTGTTCATCTGAGTAACAATATAAACTTCGCGATAAGGATATTTTTTAGCTTGTTCAAAATAATAGTCAATGAATGTTTCTAATTTTTCCCGAATCGGTAAATTTGAGAAAACAATCATTTCTCTTCGTTTTTCTTCTTCTTCAACTGCGTTTTGAAGCACGAGTTCAAAAAGTGCATCTCTCGATCTAAAATAATAGTTGATTAATGTTCTGTTAATACCTGCAGCATCGGCAATTTCTTGTGTAGTTACATTAAATCTTCCTTCTTTAAAAAGGAGTCTTTTAGCTGTTTTGATTATCAGCTCATAGGTGACATCGTCTTTCTTTTGTATTGACATAATTGTTTGACTTTTATGTTTGACAAAATTGTCAAGCGCAAATGTACCATCTCTTTTGACTATTTTCCTTAATAAAAACATAAATTTTTCAGAGTTGAATTGAAAAAGTTTCCGGTGAATAAATCCATTAATTTCCAGCTTACTTTAAAAGGTTACGTATTTTCTAATAAAAATTTCTGAACTCTTTATATCTATACCACCATTTTGCAACCAGCGCTAACTAACATCATAAAATGGAAACCATAAAAGTTCCAATTCTTCCTCTGCATCACCACATTGTAAAGGTTAAAGAAAATCATGAACCTGACTATAAAGCCTTGTGTATTTTTGCCGCAATCGGTTATTTTTTAGGCTCCGATACGCATTGGAAAGATTTAAAAGCACTTCCTCCAGGAACTATTAATAAAATCGATGATGAAGGCTATTGGATTGAATCAAAACCTTGGTTTCAATGGTATTATAAACCCAAAAACATCACATTCGAACAAGCGGTTTCTGACTTCACAGAATTGTTCCATCAGATTTGTAAAGAACAAGCAGGAGACCAAACCGTTCTATTGCCTTTGTCCGGCGGACTTGACAGCAGAACGCAAGCTGTCGCGTATGCTACATTAAATAATCCGATTATTTCTTACAGTTATTCATTTAAAAATGGATACAAAGAAGGTGGAATTTCCAAGAAAATTGCCAAAGTTTTGGGTTATGAATACCGAGATATGACGATTCAACCCGGTTATTTGTGGGATAAAATTGAAGAATTGGCTAAAATCAACGGTTGTTATTCTGATTTTACACATCCGCGCCAAATGGGAGTTATCGATGAATTCAGAAAAATGAAAGGTGTTTTTACTTTGGGACATTGGGGCGATGTGTTGTTTGACAAAGTTGCTCCCGAGCATCTTACCAATGAAAATGCGGTAGATGTTGTGATGAACGACATTCTTGTACGCGGAGGAAAAGAATTGGCTGAAGCTTTGTGGGAAGCTTGGGAATTGGATTGCGATTTTGAAAGTTATCTGTGTTCTCGGGTTCAAGAAATTTGGGATTCAATTCCGATTGAGAATCATTTAGGTGCAAAAATGCGCGCCTACAAAAGCATGACACGAGCCGTACGCTGGACAAACAGTAATTTCGGAATATTTGAAGCAACAAGTCCCATCGAAGCGCCTTATTATGATGACAGAATGTGCCAATTTATCTGTGAAATCCCGGAGGAGTATTTAGCCGACAGAAAAATCCAAATTGCGTATATAAAATCTCAGAATCCTAAAGTGGCTAAAATTACTTGGCAGGCACAAAAACCATTTAATTTATACAATTACCACAAAAACAGAACGCCTTATAATTTGCCATATCGTGTTTTAAATAAAGCAAAACGCGTGACACTTGAGAAAATAGGAAAAAAATATACCCAACGAAATTGGGAATTGCAATTTGTAGGTCATGAAAATGATTTAAAGTTGCAAGAACGAATTTTTGCTCCTTCTTTTTATGACCTTGTACCCAAAGAAATTGTAACACGATTTTACAATAGTTTTAAAAATAACAATGATGTTTATTTTTCACATCCTGTCAGTATGTTATTGACTTTGGCATTGTGGAAAGAAATATTTGTAGATAAAAATTCTTAAAAACACATAGAATATCCTAAATTGCTTAAAAATTTAAAACTAACCAATTATGAGTTCCATCAGCATCATTATACCGCTTTATAATGCTGAAAAATTTGTGAATCAAGCTTATGATTTCATTTGTAAACAAACTGTAAGCCTCCATTTAGAAATTATTTTTGTAGATAACAATTCCAAAGATACTTCCTTGAAAATGGCAAAAGAATTGGCTGAAATCGACTCCCGAGTTAAAGTTTTTCAAGAGAAGGTTCAAGGTGCAGCCGCGGCGAGAAATAAAGGTTTTGATGAATCATCCGGTGATTTTGTTTATTTTTATGATGTTGACGATCAATTGTTTGATACTACATTGGAAGATTTAAGTTCTGTACTTATCAATGACAAATCCATTGACGCTTCTTTTGGTAAAATGTATAAATCTAGTTTACCAATTTCAGATATAAACCGTTCTGATTTAGACGAAAGTAATGAGATTATCTTAAAACCAAAACCTTATTGGGGTTTAAAATGGTTTAGAGATTTAAGTTCCGTTGTTGGGCCTCCTGCATTTCTTTATAGAAGGGAAACCTTTTTAAATATAGGAAAGTATGATAATAGGTTACGATTGGGGGAGGATACAGCTTTGGACATTCAACTGGGAATGACGTCTAAAATTGCATTCATAGACAAATACGTTTATTTATATCTGAAACACGGTGAATCCATAACCGATAAGGTTAAAGCATCAAAAAGCAGAGCGTCAATGCAGTGGCCACGGATTATTTATTCACATATCCCTTTTTATCTTCAACATCCGGAGGAAAAAGAATACGGAAAAATATTAAAGCATAAAATATACAGTTCCGTTCCACGAATTATAATAGAAACAAAAGGATTTAATGAACGCAAAAAATTAAAGAAAAAATTGTTGAAAGACATTCAACCTTTAAAATTTCCATTTGTTTTACAGTTATTGATAGGAATTCTTGTATTATTTCCGTCTAAGTTCTTGTTAAAAATTTACTTATATAAAATCATGAAACATTATCTCTAATGAAACCGAGAAAGATATTTAATATTCTTCGTCAAAAAATAATAATCAAAAGGCTGTATTCTAATTATGTTGAAGGAAATTCGACTATTATAAAAGACATCGAACAAACGTACACTGTGCGCGGATGCACTTCAAGAAACAAAACAGTTCGTGATAAATTTGAACATTTAATGAGGTATTATCCGGAGTATGCATTTATCTTTTTTTATCGCACAAAAGGGAAAACATTATCCTTACGCAACTATTTTATGAAGCAAGATTATCTTTGTAAAATTTTTGGAAGCACAAAAATTAAAGGAGGATTAACTTGCTATCATCCTTATGCAACGGTTATCAATGCCAAATCAATTGGGGAAAATTTTCAATTTAGAAATGGTCTTACCATTGGAAATAAAAATAATGACAACACGATGATACCTACCATTGGGGACAATGTGACAGTAGGTGCCAATGCGGTTATTATCGGAAAAATAACCATTGGTGATAATGTCATTATCGGAGCCGGTGCAGTTGTGGTTAAAGATGTGCCTTCGAATAGTGTGGTGGCAGGAAATCCTGCAAAAATTATAAAAACAATCAACTGATTATTTTTCTAAGAAATAATAATGAAAAAAAGGAGAATTCTTTATTCCATTCCAAATTTTGATACTGCCGGGAGTGGAAAAGTAGTATATGATTTGATTCAGGGCATTGATAAAAACCGTTTTGAACCTGAAATATTGGTTAAAAATACCAAAGGAGCTTTTTATAAGAAAATAGAATCTTTGGGTGTGCCAATTCATATATTTCCTTATGAAACTGAATATAAACCGTTGCTCACTTTTCCTTTTCGACTGTGGAAAGTCGTCAAATTTTTTAAAAAACACAATTGGGATTTAATTCATTCGTGGCATTGGAGTTCTGATTTTTCAGAACCGCTTGCCGCAAAATTGGCCGGAATAAAATTTATTTATACAAAAAAAGCGATGGGCTGGGGGAACAAAGCCTGGCGTTACCGATCCAAATTAAGTACTAAGGTTATTGCCATAAATGAATCTATGATGGAAGAATTTTTTCCAGCGGATTCTAAAATAAATGCTGTATATATGCCGCTTGGTTTGGATACGGATGAATACGCTCCTCAGCCTAAAAGTGAAAAAATTATTTCTGAATATCAAATTTCACCTCAAGACTTTGTGGTAATTTCTGTTGTGAATATGGTACCGGTAAAAGGAATTGAGATTTTAACCGAAGCGATGATCCGTTCTCAAATCTCTGATTGGAAACTTTTTTTGGTAGGAGATGACCGAACGGATTATGTGAAAAATTTAAAAGAAAAATATAAAGACAATTCCAACATCATATTTACCGGAAAACAGATGAATGTTCAAGAATATTTATCGGTTGCAGATGTTTTTGTTATTCCCACAAAAAATGAGGGAAAACGCGAAGGAATGCCTATGGCGCCTGTGGAAGCCATGGCTATGGAAATACCGGTTCTTGGTTCACGGGTGGCGGGAATTGTCGATATATTAAAAGGATTTGAAGAAAATATTTTCGAATCAGAAAATGTTTCTGAATTAAGTATGCTTTTGGAAAAGTATGCACAGATGTCGGAAGCGAATCGGAAGGAAATAGGAAGAAAAATGCGTGAAAAAGTAGTTCGCCAATACAGTTATGAAAAATTTATAAAATCGAGAGAAGCGTTATATGAAAGTTTATAAGAATCATGTTTTAATACTCGGATCTGCGAGAAGTGGTTCCAGTTGGTTTTCCGAATTAATTGCTCAACAACATCGTTATCGGATGTTGTTTGAACCCGAACATGAATTTAATACCTCAAAAGGAAAACTGATTGCCGATCAATATCTCACTGAAGAGAACAGTTTTGAAGCTGAAAAATATTTGCGTAAAGTTTTTTCAAATCGCGTTGACAATGACTGGATTGCCCAGAACAGCAATCGTAAATGGAAACGTCATTTGTGGCCTTTTATTCCCAAAAAATTTATTATCAAAATGGTCCGAGGAAGTTTGGGAGGAAATTTTATGTATGGAACCATGAAAATGCCTACAATAACGATTATCAGAAATCCATATGATACCTTGTTATCCCAATCCCGTGTCAAATTTCCATGGTTGTATAATTTGGAGCACTTTAAGAATCAAGAAAAAGTTACCGCTATTTTAAAAAATAGGTATGGATTTACTTTTTCCAACTCTTCTTATGAACCTCTCGAAGCCTTGACAATTCGTTGGTGTATCGAAAATTGTGATGCATTCGAGATTAAACAAATACCGGGGGTTCCGTTACAAACTGTAAAATATGAGATGCTGATAAAGGATATTAATCTTTTTAGAGAAGTTTGTAATCATTTTAATTTAGAGCCGTTAACCAATCTGGAGTCCCGCTACCGTGTGCCTTCTAGTAAAACACATCCGAAGAGTAAAATTGTAAATAAAGATGCAAAACAACCTCATTTTTTAAATCAGGAATACGAAGTAATCAATCACTATTTGGACATATTTCAGATTAAAAGTTATGAAAGAGAATTTACCAACAGAAAGTAAATGAACCATCGGGAAAAGATGAAAATAGGACTTGTACTTGCCAATCCGCCGGGATATTCTGAAACATTTTTTCGAAGTAAAATAAAAGGACTACAAAAAAACGGGTTTGAAATTACCTTGTTTTGCCGTGGTGGAGAAAATACGTTTGAATTGTGTCCGGTAAAATTTGCGTCTAAAGTCCACCGAAATCCGTTAATACAGCTTTTTTATTTTGCAAAAGAATACTTCAGCTTGATTCCCCATTTAGGCCGATTGAAACGCTATGTGAAATTAGAACGAAAAGAAGGAACTTCCCTTGGAGAAATAGCTAAAAAAATATATTTAAATGCGCATTTATTAAAATCAGATGTAGATTGGTTGCATTTTGGATTTTCTACGTTGGCTCTTGGAAGCGAAACTGTAGCCAAAGCTATCAATGCAAGAATGGCTGTAAGTTTTAGAGGTTTTGACATTGCCGTTTATCCTGTTAAAAATCCGGGATGTTATACCAAGTTATGGAAATATGTCGATAAAGTTCATACGATTTCGGAGGGTTTGGTAAAATTGGCAATTCCTCACGGATTTTCCACTTTAATCCCTGTAGAGAAGATAACGCCTGCAGTAGATATTAAACTTTTTACATCTACAATTCATATTTCAAACAAAAACACGGTTACTTTTTTAACGGTAGGTCGATTGCACTGGATTAAAAATTATATTCAAATTATTGAAGCACTTGCAATTTTAAAATCTCGAAATATTGATTTTATTTATACAATTATAGGAAGTGGGCAATTGTATCGAAGAATTGCTTTTACTGTCTATAAATTAGGACTTTCAAATCATATTCGATTTTTAGGCAATCTTTCTCATGAAGAAGTAAAGAGTCACATGGAATTTTCAGATATTTATATTCAATATTCCTATCAAGAAGGTTTCTGCAATGCTGTATTGGAAGCTCAGGCCATGGGGAAATTGTGTGTTGTCAGCAATGCCGAAGGATTGTCTGAAAATGTGTTGCATAAACAAACGGGATGGGTAGTTCCAAAGAACAACCCCGAATTACTTGCCGATAGACTTCAGAAAGTGATTCAACTAAATTCATCAGAAAAAGAGGATATAGCCGCCCGTGCTGTAGAACGCGTCAGAAGAGAATTTAATTTAGAAAAACAAGAACGCGAATTTGTAGCGTTTTACTCAGATATTTGATAGAGTAGGAGTTAAATTCTAATTAGTTTCCTGAATCTGATAAATAGAATTGCTCAAAATCTTTAATAAAATGGAGCGTAGCTTTTTCTCTTCCTTTACTATTTACATGTAGTGGATCATAAAAGAGTGAGAGTTCATCTTGAAAAATATTTGAATGATTGATGACGTGTAAATTCTCCGGTTTTTCATAAGAAACAAATTTTTGATATTCCGGCGAAAAATAATATATTAATTCAATATCGTTTTTCTTACAAAGTGCTTCAATTTTTTTCAGGTATGTATGATCGAATGTTACTTTTACCGTATCCAAAGGTTTTTCTTTAAGATTTGCTTTTTTCTGTGGATAGGTATAATTCCCTTTATCATCAAATCGATTTCGTTTCTTTTTATCAAAAAGCACACGAATAGAAGGAAAAAACAATTCGGTATTGTAATAAGAAACTCCCACAAAAGGCAAGTATTTGGTTGTGTATAAAATGCGTGCTTCAAAAGAATTTGGTGCTGCTTCCTTATAATAATTTCCTATATAGTCACGATTTACGTGCATTACAAATCGGTAATCATTCCCACCAATATTTGCATCTTTATTCCTCAATGCAGCCAATCCTGGAGCAAGAATACAATATTTCATTTTTTTTCCTTCATATAAAGTGTGTTGAAGCATTAAATATTGACTTGATAATCCGGTGTCATCTTCGGAAAAATTAATTCCATTCATTCTTGTAATTGAGTCAATTAATTTTGTATTGAGTGTTGTCAGTCCGACACTTGAACCTAAAATAATATAATCAAAGTTGTTTTCAGAAACAGAATTAACGATAAATGAAGGTTTGTATAAACTTGACGTACGTAGAGAATATAGGCTTATAAATGACATTAGCGAAGCGAGTATTAAAAAAGTAATACTTAGAAAACCGATATATTTTAGAAACGCTTTCATTAGAATTGAAAATAAATAAAGTCTGCAGGATTTTTGAAAACTCCAAACATTAATATTAGCAGCATTATAAAAAGAATGTGAGGGGATGATAAAGAAATTTCAACTTGATTTCTTTTAAAGGTTCTAAATTCGTAACGTAACATTATAAATATGGATAATAAAGTAATTCCGGTTAAAAGAATCATTTTCTGACTTTTTAAGAATAAATCTAAAGAGGAACCATTAAAATTAAACATACTTATAATGTAGTTAGTTGCTATAGTTATATTGTCAGCTCTAAAAAATACCCAAGCCAAAGTGACCAATGTAAATGTCAAAATCATAGAGCTGTAGTTTCTGATGCTTAAACGCTGAATGTCTAGATGTTTACGATTTCGGTTAGTTAATAACAAAGGCAAGAAAAGAAGTGCGTGAATAGCTCCCCATACTATAAAAGTCCAATTCGCTCCATGCCAAAATCCGCTCACTAGAAATATAATCATTGTATTTCGCAGTTGCATTTTTTTACTCCCTCTGGATCCTCCCAGTGGTATATATAAGTAATCTCGAAACCAAGTTGACAATGAGATGTGCCAACGTCGCCAAAATTCTGCAATATCTCGTGAAAAATAAGGAAACTTAAAGTTTGTCATTAATCTAAACCCAAATAAGCGAGCAGTACCAATGGCAATATCAGAATATCCGGAGAAATCTCCATAAATCTGGAAACCAAATAATATTGCACCCATCCAAAGTTCCGGGGTTGAAAACGCCTCCGGGGTTGCGAAAATTTCATTAACAAAAAATGCGGCATTATCTGCAATTACTACTTTTTTGAAAAATCCCCACACAATGAGTGAAATTCCACTTCGAGCCAAAGTATAATCAAACTTGTGTAATCGTGAAAATTGTGGCAACAGATTTGTAGCGCGTTCAATGGGACCTGCCACTAGCTGCGGAAAAAATGACACGTACGCAGCAAATTGTATAAAATTATTTGAAGCTCTTAATTGTTTTCGATAGACATCAATTACATAACTTAAAGTTTGAAAAGTATAAAATGAGATTCCAACAGGTAAAATGATACGCCAAGATGAAACATGCATTTCAACTCCAAATGCATCCCACATATTTACCCAATTTTCTATGAAAAAGTTATAATATTTGAATACACCTAACAGTCCTAAATTTGTAATCAGACTTATAGTGAGAAGAAGTTTACGTCTTTTGTCACGTTGTTCTTTATCCATTAAAAGAGCTATAACAAAATCAACAAGCGTACTGATAATCAATAAGCTTAAAAATCGATAATCCCACCAACCGTAAAATAGATAGCTTGCGATGAGTAAAAATAAATTTCTTCCTTTTAAAGTGTTACGAAGAAAAAACCAATAGATAATAAATACCGTAGGTAAAAAAATAAGAAATGTAAGAGAGTTGAAAAGCATTTAATTAGTAGCTTCTATAATGGATTTTGTTGTTGATTCAAAGAATAACAAATGTAAGTTAAATTTGGTTAATAAATTAAGGTGATTTTAAGAAAAAATGTTGCTGTTTAAATTCATTAAATTAATATAAAAAAACAAGCCCTGCATACTTTTACACAGGGCTAATTTCAACTTCAATAAGAATTGATATCCTATAACTTAATAAACTTTTTAGTAGTCATTTCTCCATCTCGAGAAAGCGTAATTATATAGGTTCCTGCCTGAAGTTGTGAAACGGATATACTTTCAACTGAGGAAATGTCTGATTTTCGAATGATTTCTTTGCCTAAAATATCAAAAATCGCTAATTCCGCATTTTCCACACCTTGAATGGTTAAAATATCTTTTACAGGATTTGGATAGACAGCTACTGACTGAATAGAAATTTCATTGGTGTTGAGTACACCATTCGTAGAGAAATTACCATCGCGCTGAGATCCCCAATCTCCTACTGCATAAAATAAACGATCGCCGTTAAGGTCTTTAATTTCTAATCGCGTACCTCCATCACCAAAAGAATCGATAATCGTAATTGTATAACAATCTGCAGCAGGGAGATTAACTTTTTCAATTGTAGTAACCATTGCCGGGTAACCTGAACCGTTGGTTACCACATTGTTTTGTGAATCTGTAATTCTCCAGCTAAATTCGTTAGCGTATTGATCCGGTCTGATGTGAAGATAAATACTGCTTGTTCCTTCAGGAGCTTCTTCAAAATCTATAGAAGCGGTGTTGTTGGTGTTGTCCTCATCGTTCGGGAGGGATATATTTAATGTGTTGTTTGCTTGTAAATTAAAAGGAGTACTTGGCAACACAATAGTTTCAGTTTGATAGGTGGTAATATTTCCGGTCCAAGTATAGGTATGCGACTGACCGTTAATACTATAATCAATTTCCAATGTAGTTATCGGATTCATTCCTTCGTTGGAGACTTTAATTACCGGACTAAGTTCATCTGAACAAGTCGGGTCAATCGGTTCGATGGAAATCAATTGTGCATCGTTTGTTATCGTTAAACCAGTATAATTTGGAAACGCTCTGCTACCGGTCATGATTTCTTGTCGGGTTTCACTCACAAATGCCACAATTTCCATATCTCTGAGAACGGCATCCACATTTCGGTAATCCGCAGGAATGGTATAAGTGTAAGTTTTATTAACAAAAGTTCCTGTAGTTGTGGTCTGAATCACTTCTCCCCATTGTCCGGTCAATAAATCAACCAACCGATGCATATGGTTGTAGTTATTTCCTTGTCCACCTCCGGTTTGTGGTCCTTTAGTATTGTTCTGAAGCAAGGCTACATTCAGCCTGTTTGTAGGTTCCGGGCTGTTTCCGGTGTAATAAACTTCTACATTTACCACAAGTTCCCGCGTATTGATATCCAATGTCGCTTCAACACCGACATTCACATAAGAAGGCATATTTAGTATTTGATTTGAAGCAGCAGTCCATTGTCCGCGATCTAATATCGTATTATTTCCCGTAAAAACATGTCGGTTAACGGTTCCACTGGGAAAACCGGTCAGTCCGGTTTGAGCTGCAATGGGAGCTCCCCACTGCGTTCGAAAATCCGGCTGGTTTCCTGAAGGATTGGCAAAAGTTCCCGTGTGGATATTGATTAAAGACACGCGGTCGGGATTTGCATCTTGAATGGCTTGAGCAATTGCATGACCTGAAGGACAGTATACACAATTGATACCGGTAAATTCTTCCAAGACTACATTTCGATTCTGAGGTGTCGTCGGAACTATAGTTTGCGAAAATCCAACGGATGCACATAAAAGCATTCCGATGGCGTAGGGTAGTTTTTTTAACATAAGTATAAATTTTAGGTAAGACTTATTTTGATTTTTAAATCAGGTAAATATAAAAGAATTATTTATATCAAATTTTATTTTTAAATTTGGTATCGTTATTTTGCATAACCTAAAATTAATAAAAAATGAAATTTAAACTACTTTTTGCGTGTTTTTTTGGCAGCATCCTCATCGCTAATGCACAATTTACTGTAAAGGATGACCAAGGAAATATTTTTAATGACGGTGATATCATCGAATTTGGTTCTACGGATTATAGTGTCGCTGAACTTTTATTTTTCGTGCCCAATGACCATCCTACGGACAATATTTATTCTCGCGTGGAATATGTCAGTCAAACGAACGCTTTAGATCCTGATTTTGAACAACTTTGCTACGGCGAACAATGTTATTACGGAATCCCATTAGGAACAACGGTTCCTCCCATGAGTGAAAATGCAGTGGAAATCATGCCCGGCAGAACCACCGGAATGGGAAATCATTTTTATTCAGATGATGCAGGAAACGGTCAAGGAAATGTGGATTTTGTTTTTTCTTTTAAGCAATACGATGGATTGACAAGCACTAACGAAATTGGAACTGCCTTAACCTTTACATATCGATACAATCCACTTTTAAACGTGAATGAATTTACCACAGTTAATTTATCACTTCACGCAACGCAAGTTCAAGATAAATTAAGCTTGGATGTAAATGAACCTGTTCAGTATGCTATTTACAATATGGAAGGCAAACTTGTAATGACAAATAAATTGGCTGTAGGGTATCAAGAAATTGAGGTTTCTAACCTGAATTCTCAACTTTATCTAATTCAATTTAAAAATGAGGCCGGAGCAACGAAAACTTCTAAATTCATGATTAAATAGATTGCCTTATACTTTTATTCAAATACAAACACCCGTTATTCAGAGAAGCCTTGAATAGCGGGTGTTTTTTTATTCTTTTACGAAGGCTTAGCTTATTTTATCGATAGATTTCTTCTAAATACATATTGACAAAAAAATCCTCGAAAGAATAGATTTTTTCGAGGATTTTAAGTTTATAAAAAATATTTTTTTATCTCAATTTAGGAAAACGTTTGGGATTGCTTTCGTGCATTATACTATAAACTTTTTCAAAAATATCTTCAGCAGATGGTTTGCTAAAATAATCGCCGTCTGTACTATATGCAGGTCGGTGAGGTTTACCACTTAAGGTTTGTGGCTCGCTGTCCAAATAGCGATAACCTCCTTGCTCCTCAATAATATGATTCAAAATATAAGCCGAAGCACCGCCTGGAACATCTTCATCTATGACGAGCAAACGGTTGGTTTTTTTAACACTTTTAACTATGTCATGATTAAGATCTAAAGGAAGCAAAGATTGAACATCGATAACTTCAGCATGAATGTCAAATTGCTCCAATTCATAAGCTACTTCTTCGACAATACGAAGTGTACTCCCGTAACTTACAAGGGTAATGTCACTTCCTTCTTTTATGGTTTCAACAACACCGATGGGAGTGCGAAATTCTCCGATATTGGTAGGCATTTTTTCTTTTAAACGATATCCGTTTAAACATTCTATGATTAATCCGGGTTCATCACTTTCAAGAAGTGTATTGTAGAATCCTGCTGCTTTTGTCATATTTCTCGGAACAAGTACATACATGCCTCTCAACAAGTGAATAATTCCACCCATTTGTGAACCGCTGTGCCATATTCCTTCAAGACGATGCCCCCGAGTTCTGACGATTAATGGCGCTTTCTGTTTTCCGCTTGTTCTGTAACGTGTGGTTACTAAATCGTCACTCATAATCTGCAACGCATAGAGAATGTAATCCAAATATTGGATTTCGGCAATGGGACGCAACCCGCGAAGTGCCATACCAATTCCTTGTCCAAGAATGGTTGCTTCTCGAATTCCGGCATCTGCCACACGCATCTTGCCATATTTTTCTTGAAGTCCTTCCAAACCTTGGTTTACATCGCCGATGGTTCCGGAATCTTCACCAAATATTACTGTTTCTGCTCGATGGTTTAAAATATAATCAAAGTTGTCTCGTAAAATGATGCGTCCGTCAACTTCTTCTGAGGTTTCATCATATGTAGGAAGGACTTCTTTGACAGTTTTTGCATTTTCAGCATTTTCAGAATACAAGTGAGCACTGTACTTGGGTTGAATTTTTTCAAAATAATTTTCTATCCAAGTTTCCAAGGCCTGCTTTTCTTGACTGTTTTCATGAATTACATAACGCAATGCTTTTCTGGCAGTAGAAAGAATATCTTTTCTGATGGGTTCTTTTTCCGCTTTAAGAGTCGCTGTAAGTTCCTGAATTGCATTGGTGTTGCTACTTACTTTTGACAGCGCTTCCATCAATGTTATGACTTCATCTCGCTCTTGTTTTTGTGGATTTAAAAAAGCATTCCAAGCCGCATTTTTTCCTTCGCGCACCCGCTTTTTAATTTGCGATTCCAGTTCTTTAAGCTCTTCTTCGGTAGCAATATCTGCAGCAATCATCCATTCACGCATCTTTGCGTTACAATCGTGTAATTTTTCCCACTCCAAGCGCTCTTTGCTTTTATACCGTTCGTGTGAGCCGCTTGTGCTGTGACCTTGAGGTTGTGTAAGTTGTTTTACATGAATTAATACCGGAACGTGTTCTTCACGCGCAATTTTTCCTGCGCGTTCATATGCTTCTATCAATTCGGGATAGTCCCAACCATTTACCACGATTATTTCATAACCTTCACCTTTTTCATCTCGTTGAAAACCTTTCAGAATTTCCGAAATGTTTTCTTTGGTGGTTTGGTGTCGTGCATGAACTGAAATTCCGTATTCGTCATCCCAGATACTCATAACCATAGGAACTTGAAGCACGCCAGCGGCATTGATGGTCTCCCAAAACAAACCTTCACTTGTACTTGCATTTCCAATCGTTCCCCAAGCAATTTCATTGCCGTTTATTGAAAAATTAGTTTTGTTTTCAATACCAGTCAAATGCCGATACATTTTTGAAGCTTGTGCAAGCCCGAGCAGCCTTGGCATTTGTCCTGCAGTAGGAGAGATGTCGGAACTGCTGTTTTTTAATTGTGCAAGATTTTTCCAACTTCCGTCTTCATTAAGCGTATGTGTGGCAAAATGTCCTCCCATTTGTCTTCCGGCACTCATGGGATCCGCTTCAATATCGGTATGTGCATAGAGTCCGGCAAAAAATTGTTCTATAGTGAGTTGACCGATGGCCATCATAAATGTTTGGTCACGATAATAACCGCTTCTCCAATCTCCGTTTTTAAAAGCTTTTGCCCAAGCCAGTTGGGGTACTTCTTTTCCGTCTCCAAAAATTCCAAACTTCGCTTTTCCGGTAAGCACTTCACGGCGTCCGAGAAGACTGCACTCACGGCTGGTAACTGCAATTGTATAATCTTTTAAAACGGTTTCTTTGAAATCTTCAAAAGATATGTCGGTGTTGGTTGTCTCACTTGTTTGCATGCGCTGTATTTTTTACGTAGTGGCAAAAGTAGTTAAAATGAATCTTTATTTCAATGCCAATTTCTAATCTCCAAAAATTATAATATGATAATCGTATCGAATTTAATACCATCTTCGGCTGAATAATCTGAATAAAGTATCTGGACTTAAGGTAATTATAAAGCGAATTCGTTGTTCGTAATCAGGCATTCCGGGTTCAAATCCTATGGAGGAATACATCGGGAAAAATACTTCAAAATAATCGGCTAATAATGACAAGCGAATTCCGGAATCGAAAACTGCTTTGGTTCCCGTTTGATGATTGTTTACGAGTGCCGCATCGCCATAAACAAAAATCCATCGCCAAATATTGGTGCTTGCATTGACGGCGGTAATCCAATGATCGGCATATCCGGGATCGAGTTTGGAATTAAATCCGCCTTCTGCCATAATTCATTGTTGACTAAAAAGGCTACGGATTTCACTCCGTCCATAGTATTTGTAATCAAACATATAATCACTCGGTCGGTCGAGTGCAAAACTGAAGAAATGATCATTTTGACGAGAATCATTGAATAAAAATATACCGGAAAACAATCGCAAGTCAATTTGCCTGTTGCTCAGAAATAATTTGCGATACTCCAATTGAAAGGAAAGTTTGCTGAACTTTGATGAAATTTGATAGTCAACAACAGAACGAAAATAATCTATCAGGTTTTGATCAGCGTAAACGTATTGAAAATTAAATACGTCGTAATTTGGATTTTTTTGGTTTTCATTTTTATCCCGATGGACACTTACCGTTCGCAAATTAATGTATTGGCGTTCGTTTAGTCTTAAATTTTTCGGTCGGAAAGTAAAGGTGATAAACGGTGAATAACGCCGATAAAATCGGTTGTAATCGTATGAGAAATATTTGCCTGAAAAGCCGTAACGAATTAAAAATAACTTTCCTTCATCTTTCGGATAATGTTTATAACTGATAGAACCACCGCCGATTAGCGTTTCGGAACGAAGCCCATATAAAGGAGAAATCGAATATTCTAAATTTTTATTCAAAAGATTTTTGTTGTGCGCATCGATTCCTAGGGAAATCCCGTCATACAAATTGTATTCAAAAATCGGAATGAAGTAAAGTTGGTTGTAATGCGGATTTTCAACATCTCTGAACAACTCAAAACGAATGGGTTTGTTTAAAAGTCCATTTATAGATTTAAAATTATTTCGCTTGTTGATTTCCGGAATAATTCCATCATAATTTAATGCTACGCGGGTAATTTGCGCTCCGGGAAGCGTGATGTTGATACTGTCTTGAAAAGGGGCGGTCCACGTTTTGTAAATAATTTGATCTTTGTTCAATCCGTAAACAGAAACCGGAAGTTCTTGGTTGTTTTTATTGCGAATTTTAACCTGAACAGAATCTTCTTTTTGACGTACTTTTAAAATATCAAAATCGATGCTGTGTTTGGATTTTGCATAACTGTCAACAAACCAGCTTATGTTTTTATCGGTTTTGTCGGACAAAAATTTTTCAAAATCAGGAGTAGTTACCATTTGCAGTTTATTTTGCTCATAAAACGCTTTGATGGCAACTTCCAACGGATATTTTCCCATATAACTTTCCAGATATTTTAATCCCGAAGCTCCGTAATAAGCATTTGCAATATTGACATTGTATTTTATGAGCGAATCTCTTTCTGTTGTCAGCGCCTGATTTAAATGCTGTCGGGCAATGTTCATGTAAAGAAATTGGTATTGGTCGTTAAATTCCATTTTGGCAGCTTCCGACCATTGCAACAACCACCAATCACTGAAACTCCCACCCAGTTTCATTTCCGGATAAAAAGTATCTACATAATTCATCATTAGGTAAATATGTAGCGCATCTTGAAGCCAATAATCCTTCCGCGGATGCATTACCAAACTGTTGTTTAAATACTGTTTGCTAATGGTTTTTAACATGGCAAGATCATATTCAAATCCGTCAGGAAACGGACTGAGAAAGCTGGGAAGTAAATTTAGTCCGTAAACCGGTTGACGGCGGTATTCCGGATCGCTGACAACCATTCTTTGATTTGGATAAGCTCCTAAATTTTGGTTTAAAAACGAAATGATTCTTTCAATAAAAACTGCGCGTAAAGGCGGAGATAATCTGGGATTGTGAATGTTTGTCACAAGGGTAAGATTATCGGTTATTACGGTCTTAAAAGTATTTTGTGGTTCTATGTATAAAGTGACATCCAAACGATTTTTACCGGACAAAGAAAACTCATTGGAAATCTCATTTTTTGAAATTGAAATCACATCTAAGTCAGAGGTGACGGAATGTGAGGCAGGTGTGGAAATTCGTAATTCAAAATCGGTAGGAAGAATGTATAAATCATCAATGTTTTTATTGGAATAAACTTGCCATCCGTTTTGATAAATTGCCGGAAGAATGAGCCAATGTTTTAAAAAATATTCTTTGTTTCGCGTCACTCCGAATCGTGTGAATTTAGCATCGGGAACCTTAATGGAGTAATTGATGCTTAATTTGATTTTTTCATCAGGATTCAATGGTTTGGATAACACAACTTTAAGAATATCCGCTGCTTTTTCACGATTCCACTTTAAATCGAAAATACTGTCACGAATTGACAATATCGTTGTCTTACCGCGAGCTTCATCTTTTTCAAAATGAAAATTTAAAGTAAAATTTTCCGCAAAACTTTTGGCTAAAGGCGTGGTTTTGGAAGAAAAACTGTTGTTCCAGTCAAAAAAATAAATTTCGTTTAAAACAGTATCAGTTTGATTGTGAAAAATCAACTCTTGCACAATGGTAACAATGTCATTTTCAATATCTAAATCAGCATCAATAGTGACTTTATTTTGTGCTGACACATGGCAGACAAAAACTAAAAGCAGCATATTTAGAAATCGACTTGTGTTCAAGAGGATTTTAAGAATTTGAGGGCAGGAACTTTATCAATATTGGATTTTAGATAGTAAACTCCGGATGCTAAGGCTGAAACATCTAGAGTCAGATAGGATTGATTATCCGCATTAAACTCTAAAACTTTCTGACCGAGGATGTTATAAATTGAAAATGCAGCTTCTGCGGCAACATCCGGATGCACTTCTATTTCTAAAGTATTTGAAAGAATTGTTTTATGAAGTTTAAACGGTTGTAAAATTTCAAAAGTTTCGGTGTTAAGCACAATTTGTTTAGAAGTTTGAATGTCCATCACGACCGGTGTATGATCACTCATTTGATACAAATCATCACGAATGGCTTGAGAATAAATCCCTGAGCAAGAAGGATCGTTGATGTTTTGTTTAAAACAGTTTCCGTTATTTCCATAAGCAACATAAGAATTTGGCACATATTCAAGCTTCGGATTGTTGAGCATATTGGAAGAAATCATGATAAAATCAAAGCGGTCGTCTAATCCGCCGCCTGCACCTCCGCCAAATCCGCCGGAACTGACTCTGGTGCTTTGGGTATGAACATCCATGAAATTTCTGTTGGCGTGCCAGCTTCCTACACGATTGGAGGGGTCAACCATTGGAATGGTATTGGACGGATCTATCATTAATTGATACCCCGGTTCGTTGTGGTCATAAAAATTAAAATCGCCAGCAAAAATCACGAATGCATCGTTAGGCAAATTTTCAGTGCGATCGAAAAATTTTTGAACAGATTCCAATCGCAATTGTTTGTTTGCATTTCCCTGACTCGATTTTAAATGGGTAACAAACGTGTGAATAATTAACGGATCGGTAAGACTGTCCGCAGTGTTTATCTTAAGTTCATAATAATTAAGGTCTCGAACATCGGTAGCAATAGCTTCACTGTATTGCAACTTTATTTTTTTTCTTTTGAAGAATATCATCTGCTGATGGTCAAAATCTTGAGAAGCACTGGGAAAAAAAGGCGCTCGAGCATATTCGTTATTGATGGAATTTAAAGCAGATAAAATTCTGTCAGCTCCATTTTCACTTTCAAGTTCGCATATCATGAGAATATCAGGATCAATTTCTTCTACAATATTTTTCAGTATAAACTCACGATCTTGCGGAAAACCCGAAGGGAAGTTTAAAACATTGTAAAACATAGCTCGAAGTGATTCTTGAGCAGATAAAGAAAAACTGAGAAAAACAAAAAATGAAAGGAAGATTAATTTTTTCAAAACCGGAAATTTAGAAATTCGGACTAAGTTTGTATTCGTTATAAAATTCATTTAAAATAGCGACAACTTCTTCAGAAGTATCGACGATATGAACCAAGTCAAGGTCTTCTTTACTGATATTATTGTTCGCGTGCAACAAGGTTGTGGAAATCCATTCCCATAAACCTTCCCAAAATTTGGTGCCTACCAGTATCAATGGAAATTTATCGATTTTATTGGTTTGAATTAATGTCAACGCTTCAAAAAATTCATCAAGCGTACCAAATCCGCCGGGCATGACCACAAATCCTTGTGAATACTTTACAAACATAACCTTTCAAACAAAAAAATAATCAAAATCAATGCTTTTGTCACTATCGATATAAGGATTTTCAAATTGCTCAAAAGGAAGTGAAATATTAAGACCTACGGAGGTTCCTCCCGCAAGATGCGCTCCTTTATTTCCTGCTTCCATAATTCCGGGACCTCCTCCGGTAATCACTCCAAATCCGTTTTCTGTAATTTTTTTGGCGATATCTTCAGCTAATTTGTAATAAGGATGATCGGGTTTGATACGTGCCGATCCGAAAATGGATACGCAAGGACCAATCCGACTCATCTTTTCGTATCCGTGCACAAATTCGCCCATGATTTTAAAAATAGCCCACGAATCATTTGACTTAACAGCACTCCAGTTCTTCGGCATCATTTCTTTTTTCATCATAATATTTCTGCTAATAAAGTATTCTAAATTGATTTTAATTTTTGTCTAATTTAATTCTTTTTTAAGGAATTTACCGGTTACACTCTTTTTGGAAGCGACAATTTCCTCAGGCGTTCCGGTTGCTATGACATAGCCGCCTTCTTTTCCGCCTTCAGGACCCATATCGATAATATAGTCTGCCATTTTAATAACGTCGAGGTTATGTTCAATAATCAAAACCGTATTTCCTCTGTCAACCAGTTTGTTTAAAACCATCATTAACACACGAATATCCTCAAAATGCAAACCGGTTGTAGGTTCATCAAGAATATAAAACGTATTTCCCGTATCGCGTTTGGAAAGCTCCGTAGCCAATTTAATCCGTTGTGCTTCTCCGCCGGAAAGTGTGGTGGATTGTTGTCCGAGAGTGATATAGCCCAATCCGACATCTTGAATGGTTTTTATTTTTCGATAAATTTTAGGAATGTGTTCAAAAAAAGCAGTGGCTTCGTTTACGGTCATATTTAAAACATCGGCGATGGATTTTCCTTTGTAACGAATTTCCATGGTTTCCCGATTGAATCGCTTGCCTTGACAGGTTTCACAAGCTACATATACATCAGGCAGAAAATTCATTTCAATTATGCGTAATCCCGCGCCTTTGCATGTCTCACAACGTCCGCCCGAAACATTAAAACTAAATCGTCCGGATTTATATCCGCGGATCATGGCTTCCGGAGTCATTGCAAAAAGATTTCGGATTTCCGAAAAAACACCCGTATAGGTTGCAGGATTGCTCCGAGGCGTTCTCCCCATGGGTGACTGATTAATATCGATGACTTTATCGATATGTTCAATGCCTTTAATGCTTTTATAAGGTTTGGGTTTTTTAACGGCATTAAAAAAATGAGTATTTAAAATCGGATATAACGTTTCGTTTATCAATGTCGATTTTCCGCTACCCGAAACACCGGTAACGCCAATCATAAGTCCGAGTGGAAATGTGACGGAAACATCTTTTAAATTATTTCCTGTAGCTCCGTGAAGGCTTAAAAATTTTCCGTTTCCTTTGCGTCGCTCGACAGGGATTTCAATTTTTTTGGAGCCGTTTAAATACGCAGCGGTCAACGTATCAGATCTTTTGATTTCCTGCGGTGTTCCGGAAAAAATAATTTCTCCGCCATGTCGACCTGCAGCAGGACCGATATCGATAACATAATCAGACTTTTCAATCATTTCTTTGTCGTGCTCAACGACCAAAACTGAATTTCCCAGCTGTTGCAAACTTTGTAAAGATTGGATCAGGCGTTCGTTATCCCGTTGATGAAGTCCAATGCTGGGTTCATCGAGAATGTATAAAACGCCGACCAATTGGGAACCAATTTGTGTTGCCAAACGAATGCGTTGCGCTTCACCGCCGGATAAGGATTTGGAACTTCGGTTTAACGACAAATAAGTTAATCCCACATCGATTAAAAATTGCAAACGCGTTCGGACTTCTTTAATCACTTCGGAAGCAATTTTCAGTTGATTGGTTGTCATTTTTGAAGGTAAATCTGCAAACCAAGCAGACAAATCCAACACATCCATGGATGCTAATTCCGCAATATTCTTTTCATTAATTTTAAAATAAAGCGATTCTTTTCTCAAACGCGAACCTCCACATTCCGGACAAGAAATTTTGTTCATATAGTCTTTTGCCCAACGTTTTAAATTGCTTGATTCGTTATTAATAAAAGTACTTTCGATAAAATTGGCAATTCCTTCAAAATCAATTTTATAACTTCGAGTAATGCCTAATTCTTTGGAAGTTACCTCAAATTTTTCATTTCCACCATACAAAATCATCTTTTTTGCTTCTTCGGGGATGGATTCATAAGAATCTGAAAGTTTAAACTGATAGCGTTCGGCAATTAATTCCAATTGTTTAAAAATCCAATTTTTCTTCGGAACTCCATAAGGTGCCAATGCACCTTTTAAAATAGACAAAGAAGAATCCGGAATAATTTTTTCTTCATCTATTTCATGAATTTTTCCAAGGCCTTTGCATTTGGGACACATGCCTTTGGGCGAATTAAATGAAAAATTATTAGGATCGGGAGTGGGGTAGGAAATTCCGCTAGTGGGACACATCAAAGATCGACTGAAAAAACGGATTTCTTCAGTGTCTTGTTCAAGTACCATAAGAATATCATTTCCCTGATTCATTGCGGTTTGAATGCTCTGAGTCAGGCGTTTGTCTAATTCCTCCGAAGTTTCGTCTTTGGCAGGAATCACTAAGCGGTCAATGACAATTTCAATATCGTGAGTTTTATATCTGTCCAATTTCATTCCCGGCGTTATGTCTTTTATTTCGCCGTCAACACGCACTTTTACAAAACCTTGTTTGGCAATTTGTTGAAACAATTCGCGATAGTGTCCTTTTCTGGCGCGAATTACGGGAGCTAAGATATTGATGCGGCGGTTCTCAAAATCTGACAGGATTAAATCCTTGATTTGCGCATCGGTATAACTGATCATCTTTTCTCCTGTGTTGTAACTGTACGCATCACTGGCACGAGCATACAACAAGCGCATAAAATCGTAGATTTCCGTAATGGTTCCTACGGTAGAACGCGGATTTTTACTGGTCGTTTTTTGCTCAATGGCAATAACCGGTGACAAGCCGTTAATCTTATCGACATCCGGACGTTCCAAACTTCCGAGAAATTGTCGGGCATAAGCCGAAAAAGTCTCGATGTAACGACGTTGGCCTTCGGCATAAATTGTATCAAAGGCGAGTGAGGATTTTCCGCTTCCGGAAAGTCCGGTGATTACAACAAGTTTCTCACGTGGAATTTTTACATCGATATCTTTTAAGTTATGAACGCGAGCGCCCAAAACTTCTATAAAATCTTCATTTTTTGACATGGGTGCAAAGGTACGGAATTGAATAATATTTAATCATGTTTCGTCAGGCGTTCAAGCTGTTAATTATTTGAAAAAAGCAATGTGAATATAACATTTGATACGGAAAATAACCAACTATGAATTGCTTAAAATTAGTTGTGATTTCGGTTTAATTCAATTAATTTTTGTGCGGAATAGGCTTTTAATTCTTCAAAAAACAAGGTGAATTCATTTTCAAATGAATCGTAATGTTTCTCCAAATCTTTTACGGCCAAATTCATTTTTGCAATTCCTTTGGTTCGCACATTCATTTGTGCCAAAATTCTTCCGATTCCTTCAATGGTCGCATAGCTCAAAAGCCAATTGTCTGCAATCATATAAGGTGTTAAACGCTGAATTCGAGCGGGTAATTTGGTAAAATTTTTCCGAATCAAAGTGTAAAACTCCTGTACAAAAACTGCCAACGGTTGCGGATGGTAATGTTTCCAATTTTTTGCCAAAAAATGATCGTATAAAATATCGACGATAACACCGCTGTAATGGCTGTAGTTTTTATGCAATCGCGCCGTACTTTGATGAACAACCGGATGGGAGTCCGTAAAAGTGTCAATCTCCCGATGAAGTAAAATTCCTTTTTGAATCGGCAGCGGATAGTTTTGATATTTTTTCCCCTTAATGGCATCGGCAATAAAATTTCCGATGATAATATTTTCATCCGTTCCGGAAAGATATATGTGTGCTAAAAAATTCATTTTCTAAATATATGTATTTTTGAACTCGAAATACATAAAATAACTACTAACATAAACGTAAAGTCATGACTTTAATTAAATCAATTTCCGGGATTCGCGGAACCATCGGAGGTGTTCCCGGAGAAAATCTCACGCCCATTGATGCCGTAAAATATGCTGCTGCCTACGGATTGTGGATTCAAAAACAACGAAATAAAGAAACTCACAAAGTGGTGGTGGGAAGAGATGCACGAATCTCGGGCGAAATGATACAAAATTTGGTAATGAATACTTTGGTGGGAATGGGAATAACGGTCGTCGATCTTGGACTTTCAACAACGCCTACAGTAGAAATGGCAGTAGTTATGGAGCATGCCGACGGAGGAATTATCCTTACGGCAAGTCACAATCCGAAACAATGGAATGCGCTCAAACTATTAAATAGCAAAGGCGAATTTTTAAATGCCGATGCCGGACAAGAAATTTTAAATTATGCTGAAGAAAATAATTTTGAATTTGCCGAAGTCGATAAATTGGGAAAAATAACGGTAAATGATGCTTACATCGATTTGCACATCGAAGAAATCCTTAAGCTCCCTTTGGTAAAACCGGATTTGATTAAAAAGAAAAAATTTGTCGTTGTGGTTGATGCGGTAAATTCTACGGGCGGAATTGCAATTCCGCGTTTGCTTGACAAACTTGGCGTTGAA
Source organism: Bacteroidota bacterium (assembly GCA_012522045.1). Taxonomy (GTDB): domain Bacteria; phylum Bacteroidota; class Bacteroidia; order Flavobacteriales; family Flavobacteriaceae; genus JAAYLC01. The sequence continues at coordinate 444 of JAAYLC010000112.1, read as the reverse complement.
ACCATTCCGTTGTATTGCGATCCCACAGGCGATTTTCCACACAATCCGGAACCTTTAAAAGAACATTTGGGAGCGATTATGCAATTGGTAAAAGATAAAAATGCCGACATGGGATTTGTGGTAGATCCGGATGTTGACCGTTTGGCTATAATCGATGAACACGGAGAAATGTTTGGCGAAGAATATACATTGGTGGCGGTTGCAGATTACGTACTTCGCAACAACAAAGGAAATACGGTCAGCAATATGTCCTCATCGCGTGCGCTTCGAGATGTTACAGAAAAACACGATGGAACTTATACCGCAAGCGCAGTAGGAGAAGTGAATGTGGTACAAAAAATGAAAGATACTGATGCTGTCATCGGAGGAGAAGGAAATGGAGGAATTATTTATCCTGATTTGCATTACGGACGTGACAGCTTGGTTGGAATTGCACTTTTTTTG
>JAAYLC010000055.1 GCA_012522045.1 Bacteroidota bacterium | reverse complement strand
TAACAAACAAAGTCGATCGTTGTGTTACCGGGCGTGTAGCCAAACAACAAACTGTGGGCAGACTGCAATTGCCTTTAAACAATTGTGGTGTCATGGCATTGGATTATGATGGAACTGAAGGAGTTGCAACTTCTATCGGTCATGCACCCATTGCAGGATTGATTAATGCCACAGCAGGGGCACGACTCTCCATTACAGAAGCTTTGACAAATATAATGTGGGCTCCTTTAAAATCCGGATTGAAATCCGTCAGTCTTTCTGCAAATTGGATGTGGCCTTGCAATAACGAAGGTGAAGATGCGCGCTTGTACGAAGCTGTAAAAGCCGTTTCAGATTTTGCCATTGCACTCGGAATAAATATTCCTACAGGAAAAGATTCTTTGTCGATGAAGCAAAAGTACAAAGATACCGAAGTAATAGCGCCCGGAACAGTCATTATCTCGGCTGCTGCAAATTGTATCGATATTAAACGTGTAGTAGAACCCGTATTGCAAAAAAATGCCGGGAGTATTTACTACATAAATTTATCTCAAGACAATCACAAATTAGGAGGTTCTTCATTTGCACAAATTGTCAACGCCATAGGTTCTGAAGTTCCGATGATTCAAAGTGCCGAATATGTGAGAAATGTTTTTAATACCATTCAAGAACTTATTCAGAACAATCAAATAGTTGCAGGACATGACATCGCCTCGGGAGGATTGATTACAACGCTTTTAGAAATGTGTTTTTCCGACTTAAATCTTGGAGCCGCGATTGACTTATCTTCATTAAATGAAAAGGATACCGTTAAAGTTTTATTTGCAGAAAACAGCGGAATCATTATTCAAGTAAAAGATGATGTTGAAGCAGAAAAAACAATGAAAATCAACGGGATAGATTTTAAAAAAATAGGTTCTGTATCAACTGAAGAAGTTTTAAAAATAACCAACCACGACAGTCAATATCACCTCAATATTTCCAAATGGCGAGACGTTTGGTACCGTACCTCCTACTTGTTGGATAAAAATCAAAGTGGAGCAATCTATGCACAGGAACGCTTTGACAATTACAAACATCAGCCCATAAACTACGAGTTTCCTAAGGATTTCGACGGAAAATTGAAACAAACAGCTGATGCAAATCGACCGAAAGCAGCAGTAATTCGTGAAAAAGGAAGCAATAGCGAACGGGAAATGGCTTATATGATGCACCTTGCCGGCTTTGACGTAAAAGATGTTCATATGACCGACTTAATTGAAGGAAGAGAAACGCTGGAAGACATTCAATTGTTAGTTGCCGTCGGTGGTTTCAGTAATAGCGATGTCCTGGGAAGTGCGAAAGGTTGGGCAGGCGCATTTTTATACAATCCAAAGGCCAAAAAAGCTTTGGAAAACTTCTTTAGCAGAGAAAATACGCTTTCCTTAGGTGTTTGTAATGGATGCCAATTGTTTATAGAACTCGGACTTATCAATTCTGAAGATCAGGAAAAACCCAAAATGCTTCACAACAAAACCGAAAAATTTGAGTGTGTATTCAGTACCGTCACCATTCAAAAAAACAATTCGGTAATGCTTTCCTCCTTGGCAGGAACTACGTTGGGAATTTGGTCCGCACACGGCGAAGGGCGATTCTCCTTACCGGAAAAAGAGTCACATTACAACATTGTTGCAAAATATACTTATGACAAACTCCCCGCAAGTCCTAACAACAGCGATTACAATACAGCAATGATGACCGACAAAACGGGAAGACATTTGGTGATGATGCCTCATCTTGAGCGCTCTATTTTTCCGTGGAATTGGGCCTACTATCCGGAATCAAATAAATCTGATGAAATTTCACCGTGGATTATCGCTTTTGAAAATGCCAAAAACTGGTTATCCAAAAAGTAATCGGTAACAACATATTTTTATAAAAAAGAATATCTTTTGCGGGATATTCTTTTTTTTTTGCTAATTTTCAAGTGCATTTGCTATTTTCACTACCTCAACAGATAAAGATATGAATCCCAAAAGACTTTTTGACATCCCCTATTTTCAATTGGAAAAATATCCTTTGGAAAAATGTTTGGTAACTAAATATGACGGAAAATGGATCGCCACTTCCACCAAAGAATATATTGAACTATTTAACAAATTAAGTCGCGGATTGTTGCGGTTGGGAGTAAATGCGAACGATAAAATTGCGCTAATATCCTCTCGAAATCGAACAGAATGGAATATTTGTGATATGGGAATTATGCAAGTTGGTGCGCATGGGGTGCCGATTTATCCTACGATTTCTTCGCAGGAATATGAATATATTTTAAATCATAGCGGCTCTGTCTTTTGCTTTGTTTCCGATCAAGAAGTTTTTGATAAGGTCATGAATATAAAAGATAAAGTTCCCACTTTAAAAGAAGTTTACACATTTGATGAAATTCCAAATAGTAAAAATTGGAAAACTGTTTTAGAGATGGGAGAAGACGCTTCAAATCAAGAAGAAGTTGAAGCGCGTAAAAACGCTATTTTGGAAAATGATCTTGCAACTTTAATCTATACTTCCGGAACTACAGGAAAACCAAAAGGAGTCATGCTGTCTCATAAAAATATTGTTTCCAATGCGATATACAGCGCAGAAAGATTGCCCATTGAAATCGGAAAATCGAGTGCTTTAAGTTTTTTACCGGTGAGTCATGTTTATGAACGCATGTTGCTTTATATGTATCAGCTTTGTGGGCTGGAAATTTATTTTGCCGAAAGCATTGAAGCCATCAGTGACAATTTAAAAGAAGTAAAACCGGAAGTAATGACAGCCGTCCCGAGGTTGTTAGAAAAAGTGTATGACAGAATTTATTCTAAAGGTTTAGAATTATCTGGAATTAAAAAAGCATTGTTTTTTTGGGCCGTCAATCTCGGACTCAAATACGAACCGTATGGCAAAAACGGAAGTTGGTATGAATTTCAATTAAAGTTCGCCAACAAGCTTATTTTCAGTAAATGGAGAGAAGCTCTTGGTGGAAATCTCAAAGCAATTGCATCCGGAAGCGCGCCCTTACAACCGCGCTTGGCTCGTGTTTTTAATGCTGCGCAAATTCCTGTTATGGAAGGTTATGGACTCACAGAAACTTCTCCGGTCATAGCAGTGAATCAAATGCGTAACAACGGATTTCGAATTGGAACGGTAGGAAAACCCATTTCTCATACAAAAGTAAAAATAGCCGATGATGGTGAAATTCTCATCAAAGGGCCTCAAGTGATGCTCGGATATTATAAAGACAATGCAGAAACCGACAACGTTCTAAAAGGCGGATACTTACACACCGGTGATATCGGAGAAATTGACAATGACGGATTTTTAAAAATTACGGATCGAAAAAAAGAAATTTTCAAAACTAGCGGTGGAAAATATATCGCTCCTCAAGTAATTGAAAATATCATCAAACAGTCCAGGTTTATTCAACAAATAATGGTCATTGGTGAAGGCGAAAAAATGCCTGCTGCGTTTATTGAACCGGATTTTGAATTTATTAAAGAATGGGCAAAATTAAAAGGGCATGAAATCGCATCCGACCCAAAAGAGATGGTAAAAAATAAAATTGTCCTTGACCGAATTAAGGAAGAAATTGAGTATTATAACGAGCGGTTCGGGCAATGGGAAAAAATCAAACAATTTCGACTTACTCCCGAGGTTTGGTCTATTGAAGCGGGACACCTCACTCCTACTTTAAAAATGAAACGTCGTGTAATCTTGAATATTTACAAAGATTTATACAAAGACATTTACGGACATTACAAGGAATGATTCTGTAATCATAGATGATGAAATCTCATAAACCAATTTGAAAGTCTTGGTTTTTATGGGTAGTAGTACACTATGTGTTGATTGTTGTTCATAAACCTTTTTATAACATTTTTCATACACTTACTAAATCTTCAGAAATTTTATTATTTTAGTGGATAGATAAAAGTTTTGGTTTTGCACGGATTAATTAAGCCCCCCCACTTTGATTAATCCGGCAAAAATTTTTTATCAATTTTTAATTCTACAACCTAACAAACCTAAGATGGAAACAATTTTAAATGTTTTTATAGTACTACACCTTATAAGCGGTTCAATCGCCTTGATGTCTGGAGGATTAAATATTTTTCGACAAAAAGGCAATAGAAATCACAAGAAAATGGGAAAAACCTTTTTCGTTTCCATGATATTCGTGGGAATTTCATCGCTTGTAATTTCTTATCTACGCCCCAATTATTTCTTGTTTATTGTCGGAATCCTAATTCTTTATATGGTATTGTCCGGACAATTTTATTTAAAATACAAAACCCGGCGAAGTCTTTCGGTGAATTTTATGGGCTGGTCAATGCCCCTTCTTATGCTGTTTGCGGGACTCGTCTTTGTAGATTCCGGAATTTTAATGTTACTAAAATCTGATTCCAATGGATTTACGTATATGTTTTTAGGTCTGTTGGGTTTGGTTTTTGTAAAACAAGATTTTAAAAATTTCCGAAATAAATCTAAGATCAAAAACTATTGGTTGATTGCGCATCTTCAAAGAATGACAGGAAGTTTCATCACTACCTTGACAGCATTACTAATTGTTACGCTCAAATATTTTTCAAATTCGGTTCCAAATATTTTATTTTGGCTCATTCCTGCCGTAATCTTTACGCCCTTAATTATTTATTGGAGTGGAAAATATGAAGTGAGAAAAAATGATTAACGCTTAATCTCTCAAATGCATTTGCCACTTCCCTTTCGTTTCTGACTCCTTTTACCCACCGAAGTTTAGGAATGAATGTTAATTCACAAACATTCGTTAAACACTTGTATGTTTTTAATAAAGAGGAGATTATCCTTTAATTTTAAGGGATAAATTACTGCAATGAACACCATTTGGACAATTGGACATTCTTCACAGCGTTTGGATGCATTTCTAAAAGCATTAGTTGCTTTTGAAATTAAATTTCTTGCCGATGTCCGTCGCTATCCCGGTTCTCGAAAATTTCCGCATTTCAATAAAGAAGCACTTGAGAATTCGTTGGCTGAAAATAATATTAGATACGCGCATTTTGAAGCTCTCGGAGGAAGGCGAAAAGTCAAACCGAATTCTAAAAATGATGCTTGGAGGTTAGATTCATTCAGAGGGTATGCGGATTATATGGAAACATCCGATTTTAAAACAGCGTTAAAAAATTTAGAAAATACAGCCTTGGAAAATCGAACGGCATATATGTGTTCGGAAGTGCTTTGGTGGCGTTGTCACCGTTCACTCATCTCAGATGTATTTAAAGTAAATGGATGGAAAGTGCTTCATATTATGAATGAAAACAAGATTCAAGAACATCCGTATACACAAGCTGCAACAATAATAAATAATCAATTGTCATATAAAAAATCCTTCTGATTTACTATGCATGCATAACAAAAATAAGTATATTTGTGGGTATACGACTATTTAATGAAAGAAAAAACGATTGATTATATTTTTAGAGTCACTTGGTTAAATATAGCTAAGATGTATCATGAAGAAGCCATAAAAGTGGGAAGTACAATGGCTACGGGGTTTGTGTTAATTAATATCGATCCTGATAAAGGAACCCCTTCCACTTCTTTAGGACCGAAAATGGGAATGGAAGCAACGAGTTTGTCACGGACATTAAAATCGATGGAAGAAAAGAATTTAATAATTTAAAAACCCAATCCGCAAGACGGACGCAGTGTGCTAATTTTTCTTACGCCCTTCGGAAAAGAAATGCGGGAGTTTTCTAAATCGGTTGTGCTAAGATTTGATGAAGTAATTCGTGAAAACATACCTCCCGAGGATTTAGAAACATTTAGAAAAGTGTCAATAAAAATAAATGATTTAATCTATTCAAAGAGAATATACAACACTGATAAATAACATCTTATGTCAAGAAGAAGAATTAATAATGTAGCAGTTATCGGCTCCGGAATCATGGGAAGTGCAATTGCTTGTCATTTTGCCAACATTGGCGTGGAAGTATTGCTTTTGGATATCGTTCCGCGTGAGCTTACCGATATTGAAAAAAAGAAAGGACTTACTTTAAATGATAAAGCGGTGCGCAACCGTATAGTAAATGAAGCCTTAAAAGCAAGTGTAAAAAGCAATCCTTCTCCCCTATATCACAAAGATTTTATAAATCGAATTACCACCGGAAATTTAGAAGATGACATTCAAAAAGTAAATAAAGCCGATTGGATTATTGAAGTTGTTATTGAACGCTTGGACATTAAAAAACAAGTTTTTGAAAACCTCGATAAACATCGTCGTCCCGGAACTTTGATTACTTCAAACACCTCCGGAATTCCCATTCACCTTATGAGCGAAGGAAGAAGTGAAGATTTTCAAAAACATTTTTGCGGTACCCACTTTTTCAATCCGCCGCGATATTTAAAATTACTTGAAATTATTCCGGGACCTCGCACTTCTTCTGAAGTCTTAAACTTTCTTGACGATTATGGGGATAGGTTTCTCGGAAAGACTACTGTTATAGCAAAAGACACTCCGGCTTTTATAGGAAACAGAATTGGGATTTTTGGAATCCAAAGTTTGTTTCATCAGCTAAAAGAAATGGATTTGACAGTTGAAGAAGTTGACAAACTTACGGGACCGGTCATCGGACGACCAAAATCAGCAACTTTCTGAACTGTTGATGTCGTTGGACTTGACACACTTGTACACGTTTCCAACGGACTTTTCGAAAATGCACCTGAAGATGAAGAACGTGAGATGTATAAAATTCCAGATTTTATCGATAAGATGATGGAAAATAATTGGTTAGGCAGTAAAAGCGGTCAAGGATTTTATAAAAAAATTAAAGATGAAAAAGGAAAGAGTGAGATTCTAACTTTGGATTTAAACACTTTAGAATACCGAAAAAATAAAAAAGCCTCCTTCCCCACGCTCGAACAGACGAAATCCATAACAAATCTTAAAGAAAGATTTCCGATTTTAATCAATGGAAAAGACAAAGCAGGAACTTTTTATCGAAAGAATTTTGGAGCCTTGTTTGCCTATGTTTCTATGCGTATTCCCGAAATTGCAGATGAACTTTATAAAATTGACGATGCCATGCGTGCCGGTTTTGGATGGGAAATGGGACCCTTTGAAATATGGGATGCCATCGGGCTAAAAAAAGGAATTGAACTTATAAAAGAGGCGGATCGAACACCGGCAGATTGGGTTCTCGAAATGGCGGAAATAGGAATAACTTCTTTTTTTGAAATTCGAAATGGATTGACTTATTATTACGCACCTGATGCAGTCGATAAGCAGCACTTTATAAAGAAACCCGGACAAGATTCTTTTATTATTCTCAACAACATTCGCGAAAGCAATGAGGTCTTTAAAAACAGTGGCGTCGTGCTTCACGATTTAGGAGATGGAATTTTAAATTTAGAATTCCGTTCCAAAATGAATGCTATCGGTGGCGATGTACTTTCCGGAATTCATAAAGCAATAAATATAGCCGAAAATGAATTTGACGGTTTGATAATTGCCAATCAAGGTCAGAATTTTTCAGTCGGTGCCAACATCGGAATGATTTTTATGATGGCTGTGGAACAAGAATACGATGAACTAAATGCCGCGGTTAAATATTTTCAAGACACGAGCATGCGCCTTCGTTATTCTTCAATTCCTGTTGTAGTTGCGCCTCACGCCATGACATTGGGAGGCGGATGCGAATTTACCTTACACGCCGACCGCGTAGTGGCAGCTGCTGAAACTTATATAGGGTTAGTGGAATTCGGCGTCGGACTAATTCCCGGTGGTGGAGGTTCGAAAGAAATGACCTTACGAGCAAGTGAATCCTTTATGAAAGATGATGTGGAATTGAATCGATTGCAACACTACTTTTTGACTATCGGAATGGCTAAAGTTTCCACTTCTGCCTATGAAGCTTATGATTTGAATATTTTGCAACCCGGAAAAGATATCGTCGTTGTAAATCAAGACCGTCAAATTGCCGTAGCAAAAGAAATTGCACGTCAAATGGCAGACCAAGGATATACCAAACCTGTGGAAAGAAAAGTGAAAGTTTTAGGCAAACAAGCGCTGGGAATGTTTTATGTCGGAACCGATCAAATGTTGGCCGGAAATTACATCAGCGAACACGATAAAAAAATCGCTAACAAACTTGCCTATGTGATGGCAGGAGGAGATTTAAGTGAGTCCACCTATGTCAGTGAACAATATTTACTCGATCTTGAGCGTGAAGCGTTTCTCAGTTTAACGGGAGAACGCAAAACTTTGGAACGATTGCAACACATGATTCAGAAAGGAAAACCATTAAGAAATTAAAAAACATACGATGAGAACAGCATATATAGTCAAAGGATTTCGAACGGCAGTAGGAAAAGCACCCCGCGGTGTTTTTCGTTTTAAACGTCCGGACGATTTAGCAGCAGAAACAATCAAACATCTTTTAAAAGAAGTGCCGCAACTTGATAAAAAAAGAATCGATGATGTCATTGTGGGAAATGCCATGCCCGAAGCAGAGCAAGGGCTTAATATGGGAAGATTTATTTCACTTATGGGACTGAATGTTGTCGATGTTCCGGGAATGACTGTAAACCGATACTGTGCTTCAGGCTTAGAAACAATTTCGATAGCTACAGCAAAAATTCAATCCGGAATGGCAGATTGTATTATCGCAGGTGGCGCTGAAAGTATGAGTTACATTCCGATGGGAGGATACAAACCCGTTCCAAATTATGAAGTCGCCAAACAAGGATTGGAAAGCTACTATTGGAATATGGGACTTACTGCCGAAGCTGTGGCTAAAAAATACAACGTTTCTCGCGATGACCAAGATGAATTTGCTTATACCAGTCATATGCGCGCTTTAAAAGCTCAAGAAGAAAATCGTTTTCAGAATCAAATTGTTCCCATTGAAGTAAATCACATTTATGTAAATGAGCACAATAAGAAAACAGAAGAAAAATACACAGTAAATAAAGATGAAGGTCCCAGAAAAGATACCAATTTAGATGCTTTAGCTAAACTTCGTCCTGTTTTTGCAAACAACGGAAGCGTAACAGCCGGAAATTCATCTCAAATGAGTGATGGTGCTGCATTTGTTTTGGTTATGAGTGAATCCATGGTAAAAGAATTAAATCTGGAGCCGATTGCGCGATTGGTAAGTTATTCCGCGGTCGGCGTCAAACCAAAAATTATGGGAATCGGTCCGGTGTATGCAGTTCCAAAAGCATTGAAACAAGCCGGTTTAACCAAAGCGCAAATAGAATTAATCGAACTCAATGAAGCTTTTGCTTCGCAATCACTTGCAATAATTCGCGAGCTTGGTTTAGACCGAGAAATCGTAAATGTAAACGGAGGTGCCATTGCCCTTGGACATCCGCTGGGATGTACCGGAGCGAAATTATCGGTTCAACTTTTTGATGAAATGAGACAACGAAATTTAAAAAACAAATTTGGCTTGGTAACGATGTGTGTCGGAACCGGGCAAGGTGCTGCGGGAGTTTATGAGTTTTTGAATTAGTTTGTCAGAGATTTATTTCTTAATAATAATACTTAAATTGAATAAAAGCTATGAGTACAACAGAATCAAACGATAAAAATTTGCTTCGCGGAGGAGCATTTATAATTGAAGAGACCCGGGCAGAAGCTGTTTTTACACCCGAAGACTTTTCTGAAGAACAAAAGATGATGCGAGATTCCGTTATCGAATTTGTCGACCGTGAAATTTGGCCCCATAAATACCGATTTGAAAATAAAGATTACGCATTCACCGAAGAGATTATGAAAAAGGCCGGTGAAATGGGATTGCTCGGTGTTTCAGTTCCTGAAAAGTACGGTGGATTGGGAATGGGTTTTGTGACGAGCATGTTGGTTTGCGACTATATTTCGGGAGCTACAGGTTCTGTGGCTACAGCATTTGGAGCCCATACCGGAATTGGTACGTTGCCCATAACGCTTTACGGAACCGAAGAACAAAAACAAAAATACGTACCCAAATTGGCTACAGGTGAATGGTTTGGCGCCTATGCGCTTACGGAACCCGAAGCTGGAAGCGACGCAAATAGTGGAAAAACAAAGGCTGTTCTATCCGAAGACGGAAAATACTATTCCATTTCAGGACAAAAAATGTGGATTTCAAATTCAGGATTTTGCCATACGTTTATTGTTTTTGCACGTATTGAAGATGATAAATACATCACCGCTTTTATTGTAGAAAATAATCCCGAAAATGGAATTTCTCTGGGTGAAGAAGAAAATAAATTGGGAATTCACTCCTCCTCTACCCGTCAAGTATTTTTTAATGAAACCAAAGTGCCGGTTGAAAATTTGCTCGGTGAACGTGGTGAAGGTTTCAAAATAGCAATGAATACCTTAAACGTAGGTCGAATTAAATTAGCAGGCGCAGGACTGGATGCACAACGCCGGATAATTAAAAATTCAGTGCAATATGCAAATGAACGGGTTCAATTTAACGTGCCGATTTCTTCTTTCGGAGCCATTCAATTGAAGCTTGCTGAAATGGCTACATATTCATACGTTAGTGAAAGTGCGGTATATCGTGCTTCAAAAAATATTGAGGATAGAATAAAAATTCGTACCAAAAGTGGAAACACTCATCAAGAAGCCGAACTTAAAGGTGTCGAAGAATATGCGATTGAATGTTCAATCTTAAAAGTAGCAGTTTCCGAAAACATTCAAAACTGTGCTGATGAAGGAATTCAAATTTATGGTGGTATGGGCTACAGTGCTGATACTCCGATGGAATCTGCTTGGCGCGATGCGAGAATTGCTCGGATTTATGAAGGAACCAATGAAATTAACCGCATGCTTATTGTCGGAATGTTGGTCAAAAAAGCAATGCGAGGACATGTTGATTTATTAAATCCGGCGCAGGCAGTTGCTTCGGAACTTATGGAAATTCCATCGTTTGAAACTCCGGATTTTTCCGAATTATTTTCTGAAGAAAAAGATTTGCTGAAACGCCTTAAAAAAGTTTTCTTAATGGTTGCAGGGAGCGCTGTTCAAAAATACGGAACGGAATTAGAAGAACATCAACAAACGTTAATGGCGGCTGCAGATATTCTCATCCAAGTTTATATGGCGGAAAGTGCAATTTTACGAACTGAGAAAAATGTAAAACGCAGTAATGAAGAAGCTCAGAAAGAGCAAATTGCAATGTCTCAACTGTATTTATACCACGCCGTGGACATTATTACCGTAAAAGCTAAGGAAGCCATACTTTCTTTTGCAGAAGGCGACGAACAACGAATGCTACTGATGGGACTCAGACGATTTACAAAATATCTCAATCAGCCGAATATTGGTGAGTTAAGAAGAATAATCGCAGCCAAAGTTATAGACGAAAACGATTATCCTTTTTAAATTGATTTTTTTAATATTAGTAATCAGACAGACTTGGTAATGCGAGCATGTCTTTTTGGATTTCGGTATAAGTCAATTTCTTGAAATCGAGATTTAAAATCTTTCGCATCAGGTGATAAATTTCAGGCAATTTTAAACTGAATTCCAAAGGATGTTGATAAAAATATTCCGCCAACTCCGACATAAACTCATATTCGTTCGTAAAGGCATACGCTCTTAAATTTGCTTTTTTTACATTTTTTCTCACGGAATCCTTTAGCAACAAGCGCAACATTTTTTGATAGTATTTCCTAAATCTGTCCGAATCAAAACTGTCTGTCACTTTGGCTTCCCATTGCAAGGCATGCATAAATTCGTGAATCAGCAAATTTCGTTTTCCCTTGGGATCGATAGTCAAAACATCAGCCCACGATAAAGCCAAAGTTCGCTTGGATGGCGAAAATTCACCGACATGATACGAATTTTTATATCCGTTGTAAAAAGCTTCGGGATATATAATTATCTTATCGATTAAAATATATTTAAAATACTTTCTTCCAAAAGTCAATAAACACGCATAGGTACTGATGATAATTTTCATCTCATCGGAAATGGAAATACCGCGTCCTTCAAAATCGGTTGATTCAATAAAAGAAACAATGCGATGCTGAAGTATTTTTTTCTTACGAGATTTCCAATGTTTATAAAAAGGAAAATTCTCGTCAATGATTAATTCTTGCTGTGGACTTAACCGTTTATATACAAATAAATTACGGATTAGTGGTCTGTCAAATCTCCATGCATACCAATGTTCCACTACTCTTATCAGAAAAACAAGAAAGCAGATAAAAACAATACCAAACATTACCGGAGCAATCCATTGCGGAACGACATCCTGCTCGGGTTCGTTTAATTGTAAAAGTAATTGAATAAGCACATTTAAATAATTATCTCAAAAAAGTATAGTATGCTACGGTCTAAAGTTCAATAATATAATTGAATAAATTAATAGCCTGCAGCATACCGATACTAATTTTTTTATGTAGATTTATTTTTTTCCGCCTTCTCCTTTAAATTGTTGCGATGGGTTTTTAAAAAGAATATTAAAAGTTGTCAAACTGCCGTAACATCTAGTTATGTACTGCTGAATATCAACTTTCTCGGTTTCATCTAAATTTTTAGAAGAATTTATTTTTTGTTCCAAAACACGCAAGCGGTCACGAAGCATTACAATTTTATGAAAGAATGTATCAATCGGAACATCTTTCGAAGCTAAATTTGTATCACTTGGAGTTAGCGTCATGGTTCCTCCTTTCCATCGGTCTCCTAAAGGTACAACTTCAGAAATTCCGTTCCATTTTCTTAATATCGCTCTTAAACTGGACTCTATTTCTGCAAAACTTACTGTATCTACTTCATCTACAGAGGCCTCTATAATTTCAAAATCATCGTCAATATTGATGGTTTCCAGTCCACTTTCAATAAACGTTACCCAATACATTTTGGAAGTGACATTTGTAACGACTCCTTTTCCGTATTGTGGATGATTAATTCTTGAGCCGATTCCTAAAATTTGTTTCATGTATGCGAATTAATTTGTGATTCGCTCCAAAAATAAAGAAATCAACTGAATTGAAATAGCGAAAACTTAACAGCTAACTACAAAACGAATGCTTTAAATTTAATTTAAAAATGCAGTACATGCTTGCGCACACTCTCGACAAGCTTTTGCACATTCACGGCAGTGTACCTCGTCGTGTTTTTCACATTCGTCTGCACACGCATTGCAGATGTCTATGCAATATTTAACCAACCCCGACACGTTCGAATAATTAGTTGTCAATAAGTTTTTTAACGCTGTACAAACTACTGCACACGCCCGATCGGTTCGAATACAGTTCACCATCATGTGAACATCTTCTTCGTCTAAACACGCATCAGAACAATGATTGCAGTGATTAATACAATTGTCCAAGGATGTGATAAGATTTTCTTTTTCCATAACTTTTTTATTTCACAAGTTATGGGATAAAAATCAATCACCTTTTTAATAAAACTATAAAATACTTTGCTGTTTCGATAAAATTTTAGCTGAAACAAGTACTTTTTTCCGGAAACCGATTATTCTTTTTCGAAAGCTTTAATGACGTCCTCACTCACGCCCATATTCGAAAATCCTCCGTCGTGATAAAGGTTTTGAAGGGTAACTTTTTTGGTTAAATCACTAAACAGACTAATGATGTAATTCGCACATTCTAAGGCTGTTGCATTACCGAGCGGCGACATTTTTTCGGCATAATTTATAAAAGCATCAAATCCTTTTACGCCTTGTCCTGCCGTTGTAGGGGTTGGAGATTGAGAAATAGTGTTAACGCGAACTTTGTGTTCTCTTCCGAAAAAATAGCCAAAACTGCGCGCAATGCTTTCCAAATATGCTTTGTTATCTGCCATATCGTTGTAGTCCGGAAATACACGCTGTGCTGCCATATAAGTTAAAGCAACGATACTTCCCCACTCATTCATCGCTTGTTTTTGATAGAGAACCTGCATTGTTTTATGAAAAGACATCGCAGATACATCCCATCCTTTATGAGTCCAATCATAATTTTGATTGGTGTAATGATTTCCTTTACGAACATTTATAGACATTCCGATAGAGTGAAGTACAAAATCAATTTTTCCTCCGAGAATTTCCATTGCTTTTTCCACCAGATTTTCTAAGTCTTCCACATTTGTAGCATCTGCAGGAATAATTTCTGAATTGGTTTTTTCAGCCAGAGTTTTAATTTGTCCCATTCGCATCGCAATGGGCGCATTGGTGAGCACAAATTTTCCGCCTTCTTCATGAACGCGCTCGGCAGCTTTCCAAGCAATGGAATTTTCATCGAGCGCTCCGAAAATTATTCCTCTTTTTCCTTTCAACAAATTGTATGACATGTCTGTAAATTTTTATTAGTTAATATTCAGTTGAAGTGATTTTAAAAAAGTAAAGATACGTTTAATTCAATAATTCTTTTGCATTTGCAATTGCCGCTTCTGAAATTTTCTTTCCTCCCAACATTTCCGCAATTTCCATGATTCGCTCTTCTTGGTTTAAAACTCGTAAATGTGTTGTGGTGCTGTGGCTGGTAGCTTCTTTATAAACTTTTAAATGTTGTCTCCCTTTTGCAGCAACTTGTGGCAAATGCGTTATGGTGAAAATTTGCATATACGTACTCATCGATACCATCAACGAAGCTATTTTATTGGCAATTTCACCGGATACTCCGGAATCAATTTCATCAAAAACCAAGGTCGGTAAGTGTTTGTATTTTCCCAACACGGATTTTACAGCCAACATAATCCGACTCAATTCTCCTCCTGAAGCTACTTTGCCGATATTCCCCGGAGTTATGCCTTTATTTGCAGAAAATAAAATTTCCAAAGTATCTGTTCCGGTTGGACGAAATTCTTTGCCGGGTTTTAATGAAATTTCAAAAAACGCATGAGGCAACCCCAAGGTCGATAATATGGATTCTAATTGTAATTTTAAATCGGGAATTACTTTTTTACGCGTGTTTGAAATAGCTCCTGCAACCTGATATAATTGAGCAGTAAGTGCTTGTTCTTCTTTTTCCAATCGAGACAACGTATCATCTAATGCTAATGTATTGGCGACTTTATCAGATAATTCACTTTCAATTTTGCTTAATTCCTCCACCGAACCCACGCCATGTTTTTGTTGAAGCTTAAACAACAATTGTAATTTTTCGTTTACTTCTTCCAATAACTGAGGATCGGAAGAAACAGCGTCAATCGAAGTGGTAATTTCATCTGATAAATCTTCAAGTTCAATAATTACGCTGTTTAAACGTTCCCAATAACTTTGATAAACTGTGGAAAAATCCTGAATTCTGCCCAAAACTTGACGTGCATGCTTTGCGGTTTCCAAAAATCCCACGTGTTCATCAGTCATCGTTTTAATTACTTCTGCAAGCGATTCTTGAATGTTTTCAGAATTTGAAAGGGTATTGTAGGTTTCTTCTAATGCTTCTTGATTTAATTTTTCTAATTTAGCCGCTTGCAATTCTTCCAACAAAAACTGGTTGTAATCCAATTCTTTTGTTTGAAGTGCTTGTAAATCGCGCGTGCTTTTAAGTTGATTCTGCACATTATTTAGCGTGCTTAATAAGGATTTATACTGCGCAAGTACCCCTCCGTTTTTTGCCAATGCATCTAATATCTCTAATTGATACGCTTCTGAAGTTATTTCTAAAGTTTCATGTTGACTGTGAATATCTATCAGATGATTGGCAATCGCTTGAATCTGATTTAAAGTGGTTGGTGTATCATTTACAAAGGCACGGGAACGGCCTCCTGGAAGAATTTCACGGCGAATTATGGTGTGTGGATGATAATCTAAATCATTTTCTTCAAACAAAGATTTTAAATCGTACGTTTCAATATTAAATTGCCCTTCAATAACACATTTTTTATCTGGATTTTTTATGTTTTCCAGGTTTGCACGTTTTCCCATTAACAGTCCCATGGCACCTAAAATTATTGATTTTCCGGCACCGGTTTCTCCTGTGATAACGGTAAGTCCTTCTTCAAAATCGATACGAAGGTCCTCAATCAGCGCATAATTTTTAATGGAAAGTGTTACTATCACGTTCTGAAGAAATTAAAATAAGATAAACTATGAATTAATCTCGTGCAGGATTAGAATTTAATTTGATCCCAATTGCTTCGTTTTGTCGGAGCCATACGGTTTAAGTTTTCAACCAAACTTACGATATTAACTTGGGGACCTCCACTAAAAATACTCTGAATTTCATCTGCTTTGGCATCAAAGAACGTTCGAATAACAAAAGAGTTTGGTCTTCTGTCGTTGATGCTTCTCAATTTGGCTATTGACGCGATAATTTCATCTTTTGCTTCTTTGGGATTATCAGCCATTACATCCAATCCTTTTCGATGATATTGATACATGGCGTCGTGAAATTCTTGATAAACTGATGAAACCAAAGCATCGTTCAATTGATACCGTGATTGACTTCCGTCAGATGCTTTCCAACCCTGATAATTTCCGCCTGCAGCTGTATTTGTAATTTGTTTGGCAATTTGAAAATACGGTTCGCCTCCACGCGGTGAAAATGTGGCCGCATCCATACCGATAATTGTATAAACGTGGAAAGCAACCAACGACATTTAATTGGAATCGTAAGAATTTATATTGAAGTTAAAAGGTTCAAATTCACGATACTTGAAATTTGCCTGGCGATCATTGTAATTGTAAATCGGGCTGTCATAAGTGGATGCATAAACCGGTCTTGAAGCTTGAATTTGCATCGAAGCAGTAAAATTTTCACCGTCCATTTTACTGATTATAAAAGACATATTACAATCGATGCGCTCTTGAGTCTTAAATGATTTATCCGTCCAAGTGGTGGTGTTGACAAATTCTTTCAGTTGAGATTCTAACGATTTGAATATTTGCAAATTAGGCTGTCCGGTTTGAGATGCATCAATGGTTATGGTGCAATTAAGTTCTTGGGCTTGACCAACAAATCCTAAAATCAAAAAAATGAAAGCAACTACTAATTTACGCATGATTGATAATGTATTCTAAAATGTCAATGGCAACTTCTTCTTTAGGTTTAACAGCAAAAGGAGTAATTTTATTGTCTTTGGAAATCAAAGTAACTTTGTTGGTATCGGCTTGAAATCCGGCTCCCTCATCTCGAAGCGAATTTAATACAATTAAATCTAAATTCTTTTTTTTGAGTTTGCTTTTTGCATTTTCAATTTCATTCTCCGTTTCCAGAGCAAATCCGACTAAAAATTGATTTTTTTTAATACTTCCGAGCGAAGCGAGAATATCTTTTGTTTTCACAAGGTTAATTTGCATTTCCTGCGCCTTCTTTTTTATTTTTTGATCGGCAATTTCACTGGGACAATAATCGGCCACTGCAGCGCTCATAATTACAATATCCATATTTTCAAAATACTGATGAGCAACTTCATACATTTCTTGTGCAGACGTTACGCGTTCTAATTTAATTGATGAACTTGAAGGTTTTAAATGAGTAGGACCTGAAATTAAAGTTACTTCTGCGCCCAGTAATGCAGCTTGTTCCGCAAGTGCATAACCCATCTTGCCACTGGAATGATTTCCAATAAACCTAACGGGATCAATGGCTTCATAAGTGGGTCCGGCAGTTATCAACATTTTTTTGTTACGCAAAGGCAATTTGGATTGGATGTCATTTTTTAGAAACTCAACAATTTCTTCGGGTTCGGCCATTCTTCCTTGTCCTACCAAACCGCTTGCCAATTCTCCATATCCTGCAGGAATCATCACATTTCCAAACGATTCCAACTTTTTAAAGGATTCGGAAACCGATGGGTGTCGGTACATATCCAAATCCATTGCCGGCGCAAAATAGACAGGGCAATCAGCAGATAAATAAACTGCCGTGAGGAAATTATCGCACGTACCGAAAGCCATTTTTGAAAGGGTGTTTGCGGTAGCAGGCACAATGAGAATGTAATCTGCCCATTTTGCAATCTCCACATGATTGTTCCAATTTAATTTTTGAAGTTTCTCTTTTGATTCAATAATAAAAGATGTTAATACTTCATTTTTTGAAACTGTGGCAAGTGTCAGCGGCGTTACAAAATCCTTGGCAGCTTCTGTCATAATCACACGCACATGGGCACCTTCCTTGACGAGCAAACGTACGATAAACGGTGTTTTATAAGCTGCAATTCCTCCGGTGATACCGAGCAATATGTTTTTTCCCTGTAAACTCATATTAAAAAAAATGGCTGCTTAAGCGGCCATTTATTATTTTTAATTATCTATTTCCTCGTCTTTGGTGTTGCGATAATAAATTTTATCATTTAACCATTCTTCAATTGCAATGGCATGCGGTTTTGGAAGTCTTTCATAAAACTTGGAAACTTCAATTTGTTCCTTATTTTCGAAAATTTCCTCCAAACTGTCGGTATAAGTAGCAAACTCATCAAGTTTTTCAAGCAGTTCCTTTTTTACATCCAAGTTAATTTGTTCGGTTCGTTTGGCGATAATTGAAATTGCTTCATAAATATTACCTGTTGGCGCATCAATAAGATCACGGTTATAAGTAATCGTATTTGTAGGTGCTTGTGAATTTTTAATATCCATAATTGTCTCTTCTTTTTATATCGTAGATTCTGTTTTATAAGATGCTAATCGCTTTTCAATATCTAAATTAATAGTGGTTGCTTCATTAGAGAATTCACCATCTTTAAAATATTTAATATATGTTTCATAGTGTTTTTGTGCAGTCTTTAAGCGTTCTTCAACCAATGAAGGGATGCTTCTGACGGCATAATCATAAGCTGCTTTGAGGCGAATTAAAAAAGCTTCTTCGCGAAAAACCGATCCGGGATTGTCGGAAATAAAATTATCCGCAGACGCTATTGCAGCATTGTATTGTTCCATTCGATAATATTGCTTCACGACTTCAATTTCCTTTTTCTCTAATTTCGTACGCAAATCAACAACCATTTGATTGGCTTCATCACGCAGTTCGGAATCGCTGTAGGTATTAATAAATGACTGTAACTTTTCCATGGCGCGGTATGTTTCCCGCTGATCTAAAGAATAAGGTTCGGAAATGTTGTAAAAACTTTTTGCCGATTTGAAAAATGCCACTTCTGCACTGTCACTTTGAGGATAAGCCTGAGCAAAACGCTCAAATTGATATCCCGATAAGAAATAATCTCCTAGTTCATAGTAAGAGTTTGCATAAATATACATCAGTCTTTCGGCTTGAGGTCGGCCTCGGTATGCCGGAACAATTTGCTCCATTAATTTCAATGCCTTTTTATATTTTCCTATTCTATACAGCGAATCGGCATAGGCGTATTTCTGTGCCGTATCTCCCTTGTTTAGGACTTTTTGATAATCGCCACAAGAGGAAAAGGAAACAATTAAAAAGAGAAGTATAAGTGCGTGTCGCATAAGCCGTTTAAACATCGTGCAAAAGTAAACAAATTTAGAATAGTTGCCAAAATTAATTGTTCGCTACTCAATAACTTATCTAAAATGAAAATATTTTAATAGGTGTCGATAAATTCATTAATTTTTTTCTTGAGGTTATCGCTTGCTTTCACCAATGGAAGCCGAACGGTATCCCCGCAAATGCCTCGTTTTTTAAATACCGCTTTGATTCCTGCCGGATTTCCTTCTTCAAAAATATAATCTATCATAGGTGCAATTTTGTGGTGGATTGCATACGCTTCGTCGACTTTTCGTTCCAATCCCAAGCGAACCATCGTTGAGAAATCTTTGGGAAATCCTTCGGCAATAACGGATATGACTCCTGCTCCTCCTGCCAAAACCATCGGAAGCGTAATCATATCATCTCCGGAAATCACCAAGAATTCTTTTGGTGTATTTGCAATCATTTTCATCGCTTGTACAATATCTCCAGCAGCTTCCTTAATTCCGATAATATTTTTATAATCGCGTGCCAAGCGACTGACTGTATCCGGGAGGATGTTGGATGCCGTACGTCCGGGCACATTGTAAAGAATGACAGGAAGCGGTGCATGTTTGGCGATGGCTGCAAAATGTTGGTAAATTCCTTCTTGTGTGGGCTTGTTGTAATACGGCGAGACAGAAAGAATTGCGGTAAAATCACTTAAATCGCTTTCTTGCATTTCTTGAATGACAGCTTGAGTATTGTTGCCTCCGATTCCGACAACCATCGGGATTCTTCCATTGTTTGCTTCGGTAACGGTTTCAATTACAATCTGTTTCTCTTTTTTACTTAAAGTTGCACTTTCAGCAGTTGTTCCCAGAACGACAAGGTAATCAATTCCGTTTTCAATGTTGTAATTTACCACCTTCGTCAATCCTTCCGTGTCAATTGAGAAATCTTCATTAAAAGGAGTTATCAACGCGATGCCTGTTCCTGTTAATTCCTTCATAGTTTATATTTTATTTAAAATTTTTAAAAATTTAATGGTTTCCGATTGAAATAATTTTTCATCTGCAGGATTTATACTTAGAATTAAATCGAAAATTTCTTGATCTGCATCCAAGTACCCTATTTTAAATCGTGCGTTACTTTGTGCGGAAAGTGAATTTAATAGTTTATTTTGATTTGAAAAAATCCCCAGTAAAACATCAACGGGATTTTCTATAAAATCTCTTACGTTAGTGTTCATTACGTTTCCGTTCCACCTAAAATCATTGGTGGAAAATTTCTTCGAATTTGGAGCGGCTTTTTTTTCGGTCTTGTCAAAATACAAAAATTGAACTTTATTTTCATCTAATTTTAAAGCATCTCCAATTGATTCAATATGTGATTTATCTTGAATATAATTTACGTCAATCAGCACAGCCATGGTTTCCAACTTTGAATTTCGTTGCGATAAATCTCTCTTTTTAAGAGACTTTTCTTTTTTCTTCTGAAGTGAATAATCTTTAATACGTTTAATCATCCTAATTGGTATCTGATTAATTTTAAATCATTTTGAGAAAATCTTCCTCTGAAATGATTGAAATACCCAAACTTTCAGCTTTTGCTTTTTTACTGGGTCCCATATTTTCTCCAGCTACTACATAATTCGTTTTGGAAGAAATGGAACTCGTCACTTTGCCGCCGTTTTTCTCAATCAATGCTTTCAATTCATCTCGCGACATTTCAAAAACACCGGAAACCACAAAAGTTTTACCTTCCAATTTATCGGTTTTGTCCTTTACATCCGCTTCACTTATTTCAAGTTGAAGTCCGTGTTGTTTTAAGCGTTCTACAATCTCCATATTTTCTTCGGTTGCAAAAAAATTCGAAACACTTTCTGCAATTCTCACGCCGATTTCATCCACACTCATCAAATCTTCTTTCGTTGCTTTACTCAACTTATCGATGGAACGATAATGAGTTGCCAATTTTTGTGCAACTGTTCTTCCGACAAAACGAATTCCGAGTCCAAACAATACCCGTTCAAAAGGAACTTTTTTGGAAGCTTCAATTCCGTTGATGATATTTTGAGCACTTTTTTCAGCCATACGTTCCAACGGAATAATTCCCTCCTTGGTTAAAGTGTACAAATCGGTATAATTCCTTATTAATCCGTTGGTTACCAAAAGCGATACGGTTTCTTCTCCCAGTCCTTGAATATCCATCGCTTGTCTGGAAATGAAATGCTGAATGCGACCGATGATTTGCGGAGCACAGTCTTTGACATTCGGACAATAGTGTAACGCTTCTCCTTCCAATCGAACCAACTCGGTTTTACATTCCGGACATTTACTGATGTATGTGGTCGGCTTGCTTGACGGTTTTCGCTTGGTAAAATCTATTCCCACAATTTTCGGAATGATTTCACCGCCTTTTTCCACGAATACCATATCTCCTTCACGAACATCTAATTTTTCTATTTGATCGGCATTGTGAAGCGATGCTCTTTTTACAATCGTTCCGCCGAGCGCTACCGGCTCAAGATTGGCAACAGGAGTAATGGCTCCGGTGCGTCCCACCTGATACGTTATTTTGTTTAAACGCGTTTTTGCTTGTTCAGCTTTATATTTGTAGGCCATTGCCCACCGTGGCGATTTGGAGGTGAATCCCAATTCTTTTTGGTGTTCAAAATCATTGACTTTAATCACCACGCCATCAATTTCATAAGGCAATTCGTGCCGATGTTTGTCCCAATATTCAATAAATTGCAAAACTTCATCCAAGTTTGTGGCAAGCTTGGCAGCATTTGGAACTTTAAATCCCCAACTTCGGATTTTTTTCAGACTTTCATATTGTGTTTTAAACGGCATTTCTTCTCCTTGAATATTGTATATCAACGCTTCCAACGGACGTTTTGCAACTTCGGAACTGTCTTGAAGTTTAAGTGTTCCTGAAGCTGTATTTCTCGGATTTTTAAAAGGTTCCTCCCCTGCTTCCACTCGCGCTGCGTTTAAAGTGGTAAACCCATCCAAAGGCATTACGATTTCTCCTCTTATTTCAAAACTATCAGGAATATCGGTTCCTTTTAAAACCAAGGGAACCGAACGGATGGTTCGTACATTGGTGGTGACATCATCTCCATGAATTCCGTCCCCGCGTGTTACTGCACGTACAAATTTTCCATTTTCATAAGTAAGACTTATCGAAGCACCGTCATATTTTAATTCACAAGAAAATGCTACCTTTTTTCCGATAATTTTTTCAATTCGTTTTTCCCAATCGATTAAATCTTCTTTGGAATAAGAATTATCCAAAGAATACATCCGGTAACGATGTTTTACGGTTTCAAAATGTTTTGTAATGGTACCGCCAACACGTTGCGTAGGTGAATTTTCATCAAAAAACTCAGGATGTGCTTCTTCTAATTTTTGAAGTTCCTTTAGCTTCTGATCGAATTCATAATCCGAAATGGAAGGTTCATCCAAAACATAATATCGGTAATTATGTTCGTTTAACGCATCGCGAAGTTTTTTTATGTGTTGTTCCGGAGTCATAGTTTATTAGTTCAAAGTGCAACTTACCATTCTGTCTTTTCCAAAGAGGTCTTTGTGAATTCGAATATCTTTAAAATTTTGCTTCGATAAAAGTGTTTTTATGGCTTCGCCGAAACGTTCGTTTATTTCAAAAAATAATTTCCCGTTCGGATTTAAATAATGTGATGCAAGCGCAGCAATTTTCTCATAAAAAATCAGAGGAGATGAATCTTCTACAAACAATGCTTCTTCAGGTTCGTATTCGAAAACATTCTGTGTCATTAATTTTTTTTCACTCCAACAGACATACGGCGGATTTGAAACAATCACATCATATGTCTGATTTAATGCTGTCAATTTCAAAATATCTGCTTTGATAAAACTTACATTTACGTTGTTTCTGATTGCATTTTCTGAAGCGATAGTCAAAGCATTGCTTGAAATATCATAAGCATCAACCCTAGCTTGAGGCAGCTGTTTCGCAACTGAAATTGCAATACATCCGCTTCCTGTTCCGATATCGGCAATTTTTACATTTTCATTTAATTCGTTTTTTACAAAATTAAATACCAACGTGACCAATTCTTCCGTTTCCGGACGCGGAATCAATACCGAAGGATTCACTCGAAACGACAGTCCGTAAAACTCTGTTTCGCCCAAAATGTATTGAATAGGTTCATAAGTTGATAACCTTTTTAACGCTTCGGATAATTGATTTTTTTCGGATATGGAAAGCCGATGTTCTGCATTTAAAAATACGTGCGTTTTCGTCAGCTTGAAATAAGCTTCCAACAACCAATAAAAAAAAGTATCGATTTCCTCTTTCGGATATTTATCTGAAAGTACTTCATGAAACTTTGTGCGATATTCGAAAATGGTCACCAATCTAATTTTTATCTTCTAATAAAGGTACAAAACGAAATTCACCGAATTCTTCCTTGTTAAATTCTTTTTCGGATTTTCTTTCAAAAACTGTCATGATTTGTACTTCATCACCCACAGGAATTACCAGCCTTCCTCCTATTTTCAGCTGAGCCAAAAGCGGTTTGGGTACAAAAGGCGCCCCTGCAGTAACGATAATGCCATCAAATGGAGCCTCAGCGGGCAACCCTTTATACCCATCTCCGAAAATCATTTTCTTTGGACGATATCCTATCTTCGGCAAAAAAATATTGGTTTTTTTAAACAGTTCATTTTGTCTTTCAATCGTGTACAATGTAACACCTAATTCCAGCAAAACCGCAGCTTGATACCCGCTTCCTGTTCCTATTTCCAATACTTTATCTCCTTTCTTTACTTGAAGCAATTCTGTTTGTCGTGCTACGGTATAGGGT
>JAAYLC010000155.1 GCA_012522045.1 Bacteroidota bacterium | reverse complement strand
TCCCCCAATATGGACAATATACCCATGGTGAAAAAATCGAAAGAAAACGCCAGCCAGTAAATCCACTAAATAAATAGTACAACACCACAAACAAAATAATAGAATATACCACATTAAAAACCATCCAAAGATAGCCTGCTCTCAACGAGGTGTGGGCTTGGGCAGTCTCTATAATTAGAGGAAAAGAATTCACCTCTTGATTTAGTCTTAACGCAATGGTTGAACCGGCATTAAAACGTTGCAGTTCTGGTTGACTGTCTTGAAAGGCAAGTTCACTCTCAATCATCGTCTGACGGTGATTTGGAAACTCGACAGTTAAGAGAATTTCTTCTACGCCGTTTTTATGTCTAGAAATCAAACTCTTACTTTTTATTTCTCCCGGAGTTCGGACTCCATTTTGCTTTAACTCGTGGATTTGTCGTTTCAACTTCTTGGGCCATAAAATTCGATTTTTATAAATTAAGTACGTGAATCCTAACCATCCAACTATACCAATAAATAAAGAAATCGTCGCAAATACCGGATGATATAACCACCGATCCAAAGGAATAAAAAATAATGGAAACAGATAAACAAAACCAAAAGCATACCAAAACCAGAAAATCATTCGATTCGCTCACCTTCATAATTGTATTTTAATCTATTGATAACATAGTAAACGTCCTGTTGAGGATACATGTATAAAATGAGTGTCCCATAGGTGTAGGGTTCCATTACTTTATTGTGTATCTTCGCTACATTTTGAAAATCAATGTCTACCAGTGGCGTAACTTTGTATAGAATACTTGTCTTTTTATCCACGACATCGGTACTTTCGAGTGTCCATGTGTCTGTTTTTAGCGAATACATGTACTTGAAAACCTCCAGTTCATTTTCTGGGTTCAACACCTTGATTCCAATGCGAGACTCATAAAAATGTATCGATAAACCATAAGCCTTCGTAAAGGATAATTCCATGAGATGATCTTTTGCTTTTTGTAGTTTTTCTGGAAAAGACACTAATATTTCCTTTTCATACTCGAAGCGAATTGCTTTTAATAGGTCGTCTACTTCTTTATCACTATAGTATGTGATACGTTCTCCCTCATCATCATAATAAATATGTTCCATAATTCGCGACTCTTCAAATCTGGACAGAGTTGGAAGTTTTAATAAAACATCGTCATACAAATCCTTTTTTTCAATAATCTTTTCTTCGTAAGGAATACGATAAAAAGTATCGTGCCAAGCAGAACACGAACTCATTAAACTCATTAGAAGAACTAATAGTAATTTTCTTTTCATACTAAAAGCGTAACACCTCCCACGGATGGGGTATGGTGTTACGCTTCTAATTGATTAAATCATTTCCTTTTTTAAACTCAATGTTAACAATTCACCTTGATTCAACCTGCTTATCGGACGAGACGCTTTTCAACAATGGCTAAGATCACATCGATACTGATTGCCATTAATGATGTCGGAAGAGCACCAGCGAGGATGAGCGATCCACCATCGGTTACGTTAACTCCGCGAGTGATAATGTCTCCAAGTCCACCAGCACCGATAAAAGTACCAATCGCTGTAATAC
>JAAYLC010000089.1 GCA_012522045.1 Bacteroidota bacterium | reverse complement strand
CGATAAAACATTTGAAATTCCGGCAAACGGAACCGTACAAGTAACTGATACTTCCGGTCAAGTAATTTTTGAACACCACGTTGAAGAAGGCGATATCTGGAGAATGTGTCAAGTGAAAGATTTACCCATCCGCGATTGGGTAAAACTCGCCATCAACAGAGCACGAGCCACAGATACTCCCGCCGTATTTTGGTTAGATGAAAACCGTCCACACGATGCGGAATTAATCAAAAAAGTAAACGATTATCTTAAAGAAGAAAACACCGATGGATTAGAGATTAAAATTCTCGCTCCGAAAGAAGCAACCGAATATACACTTGCGCGATTAAAAGATGGAAAAGACACCATTTCGGTTACAGGAAACGTATTGCGAGATTATCTTACCGACCTTTTCCCCATTCTTGAATTGGGAACAAGTGCAAAAATGTTGTCTATCGTTCCATTGATGAATGGCGGAGGTTTGTTTGAAACCGGAGCCGGTGGATCAGCGCCAAAACATATGGAGCAATTTATTGAAGAAAATCACTTAAGATGGGATTCTCTCGGAGAATTTTTAGCGTTAGCTGTTTCCCTGGAACATTTTGGAACTACCCAAAATAATGAAAAAGCTTTAATTCTTGCGGAAACATTAGATCAAGCTACGGAAAATTATTTAGACAATGGAAAATCGCCATCCCGTCATGCCAAAGAGATTGACACTCGAGGGAGTCATTTCTATGTAGCTTTGTATTGGGCGGAAGCACTTGCAGCTCAGAATAAAAACACAGAACTGAAAGCCATTTTTACGCCTGTTGCCAAAAAACTGCGCGATAATGAAGCACAGATTAACCGTGAAATGATAGACAGCCAAGGACGACCGGTAGCAATGGAAGGGTATTACAAACCTAACGAGCAAATTGTTTATGAAACCATGCGCCCAAGTGCTACATTAAATAAAATTATTTCGGAAATCAATCCCGGATTGGAATTGGAAATCTAAGCGTTAAAATTTTATGATTCATGACAAGCCGTTTCAAAATATTGAAGCGGCTTTTTGATTAAAGAAGAGGCTATATTTTTCTATCTATGACATAATTGACCATTAACTCCAATGATTCTTTATATGGAGAATCCGGATATTCCTTAATCAATTCCAACGCTTCTCCATGATATTCCATCATTCGAGAAATTGCATACTCAAGACCGCCGTTGTTTCTCACATAGGCAATCACTTCTTTAACCCTTTTAGCGTTCTTGTTGTGATTCTTCACCGAGTTAATGAGCCATTTTTTATCTTCCGGAGATGCTTGATTTAATGCATAAATAAGCGGCAAAGTCATTTTTTGCTCTTTAATATCAATACCCGTGGGCTTTCCAATACGGTCATTCCCATAATCGAAAAGATCGTCTTTTATCTGGAATGCGATTCCAATAAGTTCTCCAAATTTTCGCATGCGTTCCACTTCTTCTTCCGAGGCATGAATAGACTGTGCTCCCATCGCACAACAGGCGGCAATCAGTGTAGCTGTTTTTTGACGAATGATATCAAAGTAGACTTCTTCCGTGATATCCAAGCGCCGTGCTTTTTCAATTTGTAAAAGTTCTCCCTCACTCATCTCCCGAACGGCAACCGAAATAATTCTGAGCAAATCAAAATCTCCATTATCTATGGAAAGCAACAACCCTCGAGACAGCAGATAATCACCTACCAACACGGCAATTTTATTTTTCCAAAGCGCATTGATAGAAAAAAATCCTCGGCGCAAATTGCTGTCATCCACCACATCATCGTGAACCAACGTTGCAGTATGAATTAATTCTATCACTGCCGCACCACGATACGTCCGATCGTTAATTTGACCATCCCCTGTCATTTTTGCAATTAGAAATACGAACATGGGGCGCATCTGTTTCCCTTTTCTATTAACCACATAATGTGTGATGCGGTTTAACAGGGAAACTTTGGAAGACATGGATTGTGAGAATTTTTTCTCAAACAATTCCATTTCTTTTTCGATAGGAATCTTGATGCGTGAAACGATTTTCATAAAGGCTCAAAGATAGAAAAACCTGAAGTATCTTTTGAATTTTTGATTCTTGTTAAAGTATTAAATTCAATATTATGATTTATTTGCTAATTGTCCGCAAGCTGCATCAATATCTTTTCCGCGACTTCGTCTTACCGTTACCGGTATCTGATGATTTTCAAGTGCATCAATATAAGCATCAACCATTTCCGGAGCTGCTTGTTGAAATCGAGGATCGTCAATAGAATTGTATTCAATTAAATTCACTTTGCAAGGAACATATTTACAAAATTTCACCAAGGCAGCTATAGCCTCTGGTGTGTCATTTATGCCTTTCCATACAATATATTCATACGTCACTCGTCTTCTGGTTTTATGATACCAATACTCCAAACTTTCACGCAAATCCGGCAATGGAAATTGTTTTGCAAAAGGCATGATTTTTTCTCTTGTTTCTTGAATTGCGGAATGTAAAGATACTGCCAAGCCAAATCGGACTTCCTCGTCGGCAAGCATTTTTATCATTTTCGGAATGCCTGAGGTGGAAACGGTAATACGTTTTGCAGACATTCCCAATCCTTCATCTGAGGTTATTTTTTCTATCGATGCTATCACGTTTTTGTAATTCATCAAAGGTTCGCCCATTCCCATAAAAACAATATTCGAAAGGGGGCGATTGTAATACAAACGGCTCTGTTTATCAATAGCAACTACCTGATCATAAATTTCATCGGGATTCAGGTTTCGCATCCTTTTTAAACGCGCCGTAGCACAAAATTCACAATTTAAACTGCATCCGACTTGAGAAGAAACACAGGCTGTGGTACGTGTATCTGTAGGAATCAGTACCGACTCCACAATCAAGTTGTCATGGAGTTTTATGGCATTTTTGATAGTGCCGTCATTGCTTCGTTGTTGTTTATCTACCTTTATATGGTTAATTACAAAATGCGTGTCGAGATGCGCTCTGATTTCCTTGGAAAGATTCGTCATCTCTTCAAAACTGTGAGCACTTTTGTTCCATAACCATTCATAAACTTGTGTCCCGCGAAAGGAGCGTTCTCCAATGCGTTCAAAAAAAGCTTGCAATTCTTCTTTGGAAAGGGCGCGAATGTCTTTCTTTTTTATATCCATCGCTGCAAAATTAAGATTAATTCGTGGATAATCTGATTTTTAACCGGAAAGAGAAATTGATAACAGGTGATAAGCACTTAGAATTATCTGCTGATGATTATTTTGTAGGTCATTGCATCCTGTGACCCGTTTTCAAAAAGCCGCAAAATGTAAAATCCTTCCGACAATTCATGAACAGTAATTTCATTGGTAGTATCTGCTACTTTTCCTTTTTTCACGCGTTGCCCTGATAAGGTATAAAATTCGTAGTGAAGATTTGGAAAACTGTTATTGATAACAGTTAAAACAGAAGAAGCCGGATTTGGAAAAAGTTGCAATTCGGGTGGGGACGTATGATCGGCTACATTAAGGATATTCTGCAAAGTTTCGATAACAGTTTGTCCGGTATTTAACGGATCAAGCCAATCTTTTAAGCGCGATTGGGGATTATTTCCATGATTCCAAGAAATGGCAAAACGACTGTAAACATCATACTCATCATTACTTTCTGTTCCTTCACACGCAGCTTTTCCTCCAATAAGATGTCCGATAACCTTTCCGTTCTCATTAAATAGTGGCGAACCGGATGAACCTTGTTCGGTGGTACCGATTTCCCAACCATTTCCAAAACCTTTACTCTTTCCACCAATCAGCCAAGTTTCGATTTCTTCAACTTTATATTTATCCACAGCGGAATCATCCCTGCATATTTTCATAATGTCACCGTTGGGATGATGAATGCCCACCGCAAACTCCGGATTCGTGTCTGTAATGTCCCAACCAGCAAAAGCAACATCCCATGAAGTTGGAATACTTCGATTTAATTGGACTAAAGCAAAATCACTTGTTGCATTTGAAGCTATCAATTGCGCACCGCTGATGGTCATATTGCTTGTATTTTCACCACTGGATTCAATACTGCCACAAACCGGTTCCGGACTAATCCAATTGAACCTTACCGTCCAAAGGGATGGGTTGCTGCTTTCTAAACAATGATTGGAGGTCAATAAATAAGGAACTTTATCGGAATTAGTATTATTCATTAATACAGCCGAACATAAAAAACCATTTCCCAAGTTAAGCAAAGCGACTGCTTTTTTCACCTCATCTTTATATACGTCAAAATCGACACCGACTGAACAGTTTACATCATAATGACAAGCTCCGGAAGTATTAAAGCCACTTTCAGGATTAAAGAATGCATGAACTTTCCCAAGTCTATACCCTAAAATAACTTGATTAATCGCCACTCTCACATTTTCTGTCGAACCTGCAGGTACATATAATTCTACCCAAATTTTATTGCCTTCGACAAACCAGCTTCCCAATTCATCTACTTGTTGATAGGTGTGATGGTCAAAAATGGTTATCAAATCTGTTCTATCATCATTGTATGCTTGCAATCTTGAATTTGCAGGGAGCTTTAAATTGTTAAATGTAAAACTCATATTGAGAATATCGGTTCCCTGAAAAATGATTTGCCACAATGCGCCACCATCTTCAATCGTAGTCCACACTCCCTCCCGCTCACTATCTATTGAAATCTCTTGAACGATTCCGTAGCGCCATGGTTTCGATTTATGTTGATCGTTTTCGGCATCTTCTAGGAAAATACGTTCAAGATCCAGTTGGTTGAGCAAAATAGTATGTGGTTTTTCGAGCCCCGGCAAACTCCAACTTTCAGGCAGCTCAGACTCGGGCATTTGCGCAAACGCAAAAGACACCCAGCACAGAAAGCATGAAAGGAGAAGTTTTTTCATCAGATTTGAAATCATTGAATTAAGCATCCAAATTAACATATTATTTTATAACCTCCAATACTTAAATATAAAATTGTCAAAAAAGAAATTATTCCAAACCGTCAATCTTAAAATGCCAATTATTGGTCTGACAGTTCCAAAGAATTATTAAGTACAATAAAAAAAGTGCTGCCCAAGATGGAATGGACAGCACTTTTTGGATAGTGTTGTTATAATTTAAAATTAGTTTCCGCTTTCCAGGGCATCGACTTTGGCTTTCATTTCTTGAAATTTAGCATCTTCACCAAGTTGGCTGTAAATGTTCATGAGCGTGCGTAAAATCTGAATGTTATTTTGATTCAAATTGTATGCCTTTTCCAAATAAGGAAGCGTTTCTCTGTACAAATCTTCTCTAATTTTCTTCAATTCTTCATATCGTTGATTATCGGCTCGTGAAGTTCCCAAGCTGTTCATTTCTTCGACAATGGGACCTTCTTTAGACAGTTTTAGAACGGCAAGATTAATCAAAGCAGATTCGTAATCCGGTTTTAACTCCAGTGCCTTTTCATAATATTTTTCTGCTTTTTCATTTTCACCCAATTCAGCAGTACCCACCCCAAGATTAAAATACAATTCCGGATTATCGGGATCGGTTTCAATAATCCTGGACATCAATTCATTATAGCGTTTCATATCACCCATATTATAGCTCATATCTGCTTCTGCGCGCATCAAATACACATCATTCGGATTTTCGGCACGTGCGGCTTTCATCAACTCGATGGCTTTTTCATTTTCACCTTGCTGAATGTAGATAAGTGTCATATTTCGTAAAATCTCACCTCTTCTGGATTCTGTAACACGCACTTCCGGCTTAATATATTCTCCGGTTCGTACGGCTATATTTCGTATATTTTCATTGTCAAAAGGGTGAACTTCTCCGGTTTCTTTATGAGTAGCTACATACTCTGTAGTTTGTCCGGTATATCCTAAATCCAATACTTTTTGATAGTACTCCAAAGCTTTTGAATACTCTTGAGCATTAACGTAATTGGAAGCTGCAAAATACAAATCGGAAGGATCTTCACTGATTTTATAGCTGGTAATCAATTTCTCGGCAGCGGCCGTATATCGATTTGCATTCTGGTCGCTTACTGCCGAATTAATAAAAATAGTACGAAGATTAAACAGTGCATCTTGGTGTGCATTTTTTAGAGCAGGATTTAATTCGAAAGCTTTTATAAACGCATTGGCAGCTTCTTTTGCTTTTTCGTAATTAGAACCTGCAGTGGCGGTTAATGCTTCTCCGCGAAGCGCATAAAATTTTGCCTGCAACTCCTTGTCTGCAGAAGCAATACTGCCTTCCGCATCCTTAAGATTGGAGAGTACTTCGCTATATTTTTGAGAGTTTAAAGCCCGTTCTGCCCTTCTGATTTCTCGTTGTTGCGCAAAAGAAAATCCGGTCATTAAGGCCATTCCAATTATTAACAATCGCTTTTTCATAAAAATTAAATTAATCATTACTTAAATTTTCATCTTGATTTAAAATATCGTCAGTATCGATATCGGGGTTTTCATATTCTAATTCTTCTTCCTCTTCTTTTACGACTTTGGCAACTGCCGCAATAGCGTCGTCTTCACGAACTTTAATCAGACGCACGCCTTGTGTTGCACGTCCCATGACTCGTAAATCGGAAACCTTCATTCGGATGGCAATTCCGGATTTATTGATAATCATCAAATCATCAGTATCCGTCACGCTTTTGATGGCCACCAAGTCTCCGGTTTTTTCAGTGATATTAATGGTTTTCACACCCTTTCCTCCGCGGTTGGTAATGCGATAATCTTCAATGGAGGATCGTTTTCCATAACCGTTTTCTGAAACCACTAAAATATCCGATGACAAATCATCTACAGTAATCATACCAATTACTTCATCGTGTTCATCATTGAGTGTAATTCCACGAACTCCGGAAGCATTTCTGCCCATCGGGCGGGTTTTTTCTTCTTCAAAACGAATCGCTTTTCCGGATTTGACGGCAAGCATCACCTGACTGTCGCCTGTGGTAAGTTTTGCTTCAAGCAACTCATCGTCTTCCCGAATGATAATGGCATTGATTCCATTGGCTCTCGGACGTGAATATTGTTCAAGTGCAGTCTTTTTGACCTGTCCTTTTTTAGTCGCCATAATCACATAATGGCTATTGATATAATCCTCGTCTTTTAAATCTTGCGTACAGATAAAAGCTTTCACCTTATCATCAGGCTCTATATTGATAAGGTTCTGGATTGCTCTTCCTTTTGATGTTCTTGAACCTTCTGGAATTTCGAAAACGCGCATCCAGTAACATTTTCCTTTTTGAGTAAAGAACAGCATATACTGGTGATTCGTTCCGACAAACAAATGTTGTAAAAAGTCTTCATTTCGTGTAGAAGAAGCTTTTTGACCCACTCCGCCCCTGTTTTGAGTTTTGTATTCAGTAACCGGGGTTCGTTTGATATATCCGGCGTGAGAAATAGTAATAACAACCTGCTCGTCTGCAATTAAATCGGTAATGCTTACATCGCCTCCGGCGTATTCGATGGTTGAACGTCTTTCATCACCATATTTGTCTTTTATCTCTCTCAGTTCTTCTTTTATAATCTCCATTCGGCGCTCTTTATGTGCCAAAATGTCTTTGTAATCTTCAATTGTCTTTAATAATTCTTCATATTCCGAACGCAATTTATCTTGTTCCAGTCCGGTCAATTGACGCAAACGCATTTCCACGATGGCCTTTGCCTGAATTTCACTTAACTCAAAAGTTTCCATTAACTTCTGACGGGCTTCGTCGGCATTGGAAGATGCGCGAATCAATCGGATAACTTCATCAATGTTATCGGAAGCAATAATCAATCCTTCCAGAATGTGCGCGCGTTCTTCAGCCTTACGCAATAAGTATTCGGTACGCCGGACCACAACTTCATGACGGTGTTCTACAAAATAATGTATGAGTTCTCTCAGGTTCAACAATTGCGGCCTTCCGTTGACCAATGCAATGTTATTTACGCTAAAGCTGGATTGCAGCGCAGTGTATTTATAGAGTGTATTCAATACAATATTTGGAATGGCATCTCTTTTTAGAATGTATACAATACGCATCCCTTTACGGTCACTTTCATCGCGAATATTGGCAATCCCCTCAATTTTTTTATCGTTTACCAAATCGGCAGTGCGCTTAATCATCTCAGCCTTATTGACTTGATAGGGAATTTCGGTCACCACGATACAATCTCTTCCGTCAATTTCTTCAAACGATGCGCGTGCTCGGAGAACCACTCTGCCACGTCCGGTATGAAAAGCTTCTTTAACGCCTTCATAACCGTAAATAATTCCGCCTGTTGGGAAATCCGGTGCTTTGATATACTGCATCAACCCATTGATGTCAATAGACGGATCTTCGATAAAAGCGATGATTCCATCCACTACTTCGGTGAGGTTATGAGGCGGCATATTGGTTGCCATCCCCACTGCAATTCCACTGGCGCCGTTCACCAATAAGTTAGGAATACGTGTAGGAAGCACCGTCGGTTCCTGAAGTGTGTCGTCAAAATTCAATTGATGATCGACTGTTTCTTTATCGATATCGGAAAGCATTTCTTCCGATATTTTCTGCATACGTGCTTCGGTATAACGCATGGCAGCGGGTGCATCTCCATCGACAGATCCGTAATTTCCCTGACCGTCTACCAGCATATAACGCAAACTCCATTCTTGTGCCATACGTACCATGGTATCGTAAACTGAACTATCGCCGTGCGGATGGTATTTTCCTAAAACTTCTCCGACGATTCTCGCAGATTTTTTATAAGCGCTGTTAGACCTTACTCCCAATTCGTGCATCCCGAACAATACCCTTCTGTGAACAGGTTTTAATCCATCCCGAACATCAGGCAACGCACGTGACACAATGACCGACATCGAATAATCGATGTAGGCGGATTTCATTTCATCTTCAATATTAATAGGAATTAATCTTTCTCCTTCAGCCATAAATTAGTGATTTTTTATCATATTTGAACCAACGCGCTAAGATACGCATTTTTATAGGTTCATGCGGTCAAAACAAAGCGCTAATTTTTAGATTTATCAACAATAAAATATGCGATTTGATAAAAATCGTTAATAAATATTTTTTCCGACAAAGATATTTTATTTTTGATTGTCAGTTTTAGTCGAAAGAAAAATTAGGAATGGTTTTTGACTAATTTTATTGTAACTTAGTATTTTAATGAAAAAGAAATAAAGAAAGGAATAAATTATGGATGACAATTTTTCTCCAAGAGTAAAAAATGTAATTGCATTCAGTAAAGAGGAAGCTTTGCGGTTGGGTCATGATTTTATCGGAACCGAACATTTGATGTTGGGGTTACTCCGAGACGGTAACGGAAAAGCGATAACCATTTTAAATGCACTGTCAATAGATTTAAATCACTTGAGACGTAAAGTCGAAATTTTGAGTCCTGCCAATTCTCAAGCAGCCATTGCAGGAAATGATAAAAAGAATTTACACTTGACGCGTCAAGCGGAACGCGCATTGAAAACAACTTTTCTGGAAGCCAAACTGTTTCAGAGCTCTTCCATTAATACTGCTCATTTACTGTTGTGTATCTTACGAAACGAAAACGATCCCACAACCAAATTGCTCAATAAAATGAAAATTGATTACGACGGGGTTAAAGAAGAATTCAGACTGATGATAACCAACGAGGACAATTATCTTGAAGCGCCCACATCGGACTTCCCGCGCGAAGAAGAATCTTCGGACGAAACCGGTAGAGAAGGTGCTTTTTCGGGAGCTGCTCCCAAAGGAAATAAAAAGTCTAAAACTCCCGTACTGGATAATTTCGGTAGAGATTTGACAGCTATGGCAGAAGAAGGCAAACTTGATCCTGTGGTTGGCAGAGAAAACGAAATTCAACGTGTGTCTCAAATTCTCAGTCGAAGAAAGAAAAACAACCCGTTGTTAATCGGTGAGCCTGGTGTTGGAAAATCTGCCATTGCCGAAGGCCTCGCGCTGCGAATCATACAGCGAAAAGTTTCAAGAATTCTTTACGACAAACGCGTAGTGACTCTTGATTTGGCCAGTTTGGTGGCAGGAACCAAATACCGCGGACAGTTTGAAGAACGCATGAAAGCGGTTATGAATGAACTTGAAAAGAACGATGACATTATTTTGTTTATCGATGAAATTCACACCATCGTAGGTGCCGGCGGTGCAACCGGATCTTTGGATGCATCCAATATGTTTAAACCGGCTTTGGCGCGTGGAGACATTCAATGTATCGGTGCGACAACTTTGGACGAATACCGTCAATACATTGAAAAAGACGGCGCATTGGAACGCCGTTTCCAAAAAGTGCTCATCGAGCCTACAAACGAAGAAGAAACTATCGAGATTCTAAATAATATTAAAGACAAATATGAATCGCATCACAATGTGATATACACCGACGAAGCCATTCGTGCGTGTGTAACATTGACCAATCGGTATATGACCGAACGGTTTCTTCCGGACAAAGCCATCGATGCGTTGGATGAAGCAGGATCACGTGTCCATATAACGAACATTCATGTTCCTGAGAAAATTTTACAAATCGAAGCGCAATTGGAAGAAGTAAGAGAACAGAAAAATTCTGTTGTCAAAAAACAAAAATATGAAGAAGCAGCAAGGCTTCGCGATGACGAAAAGAAATTAGAAAAAGAATTGGCAGACGAACAAGCTGCTTGGGAAGCCGAACGAAAACTTCATAAAGTTACTGTTACCGAAGAGGATGTTGCCGAAGTTATCTCTATGATGACAGGAGTACCGGTCAATCGAATTGCACAAGCGGAAAGTTCCAAACTGGCCGCTTTACCGGAGCAAATAAAAGACAAGGTAATCGGTCAGGATGAAGCTGTTAACAAAGTCGTAAAAGCTATTCAACGCAACCGAGCCGGACTCAAAGACCCGAATAAACCGATTGGCTCCTTTATTTTTCTGGGACAAACCGGTGTGGGTAAAACGCAACTTGCAAAAATTCTTGCAAAACAATTGTTTGATTCGGAAAGTGCATTGGTGCGAATCGATATGAGTGAGTATATGGAAAAGTTTGCTATTTCCAGACTCGTCGGAGCACCTCCGGGATATGTAGGGTATGAAGAAGGAGGGCAATTGACTGAAAAAATCAGAAGAAAACCATATGCCGTCGTATTGTTGGACGAAATTGAAAAAGCACATCCCGATGTGTTTAACATGCTCTTGCAAGTGTTGGACGACGGTTATTTAACGGACAGTTTGGGAAGAAAAATCGATTTTAGAAATACCATCATCATTATGACCTCCAATATCGGAGCCCGTCAGCTTCAGGATTTTGGTCAAGGAATCGGTTTCCAAACCAGTGCGAGAAAAAGTCAGGAAGACAGCCACAGAAAAAGTGTAATCGAAAATGCTCTGAAAAAGACTTTTGCTCCCGAATTTTTAAACCGTATTGACGATGTGATTGTCTTTAATGCTTTGGATAAAGAACACATTAACAAGATTATAGACATTGAACTCGATAAACTTTACAAACGCATATCAGACATCGGTTACACACTTACGCTGTCTGAAAAAGCAAAAGATTTTATCGCCGATAAAGGTTTTGACCAGCAATATGGCGCACGCCCGCTTAACAGAGCGATTCAAAAATATGTGGAGGATTCGTTGGCAGAAGAAATTATCAACGGTAAATTAGAAGAAGGCGATACAATCCTGATGGAATTAAACGAAGACAAAAAAGAGTTGGAAATCATTGTAAATAAACAATCCAAAGCTACAAAATCGTAGTTTTCACCTTTTACTTAAAGAAAAACCCTTAAAGTTCCGAGGAACTTTAAGGGTTTTATATTTTAAAGGCAATCTGCGTATTATTCAAACAAAATAGTGGAATCAACACTCATTGTTCGCAAGTAATTCAAACTCGCCTGAATATCCTCAGCCAAGACCCTGTCCTCTTCAATATACGGCACCACCGAGCGGTAAGTCTTTAAAAAACTCTCTACAAATGGCGAAGATTTTAAAGGTTCTCTAAAGTATAACGCCTGTGAAGCATTCATCAATTCAATAGCCAAAATGGTTTCTACATTTTCAATTACTTTATAGCATTTGGTCGCACTGTTAGCGCCCATACTGACGTGGTCTTCCTGACCGTTTGATGAAACTATGGAATCTACCGATGCGGGGGTAGCATATTGTTTGTTTTGACTGACCAAACTTGCAGCAGTATATTGCGGAATCATCAATCCGCTGTTCAATCCCGGATTGTTGACCAAAAACTCAGGCAACCCGCGTGTTCCCGATATGAGCTGATACGCTCTTCGTTCTGAAATATTTCCCAATTCAGCAATGGCAATCGAAAGAAAATCCAATGCCAAAGCCAACGGTTGCCCGTGAAAATTTCCTCCGGAAATAATGCGATCTTCATTCATGAAAATATTCGGATTGTCGGTCACCGAATTCATCTCGGTCTTTAAAGTCTTGTGGACAAAATGCAAGGTATCTTTTGTAGCGCCGTGTACTTGTGGAATGCAACGAAAAGAATATGGATCTTGAACGGCCTTTTCTTCTTGTTTTCCGATTTCACTGTCTTTTAAAATTTCCAAAATTCGTTCCGCAGTTTTTACTTGTCCGCGATGGGGTCTGACAATGTGAACCAAGGGATCGAAAGCATTCATGTTTCCGTTAAAGGCATCTAAGGAAACAGCACCGATTAAATCGGCATAATAAGAAATTTTATACGCGCGAATGAGACAATGCACCCCATAAGCTGTCATAAATTGCGTTCCGTTTAACAAGGCGAGGCCTTCTTTGGCTGCAAGTTGTATGGGTTTCCAACCCAGAGATGCTAAAACTTTTGCTGCCGATTGGCGTTTTCCTTGATAAAACACCTCGCCTTTTCCGATCAGGGGCAGCGACAAATGTGCCAAAGGCGCCAAATCGCCCGAAGCTCCTAGGCTTCCTTGAGAATAAACAACAGGCAAAATATCGTGATTAAAAAACTCCATCAAACGCTCTACTGTTTCCAATTGTACACCGCTGTTTCCGTAACTCAACGATTGAATTTTTAAAAGCAACATCAAGCGTACGATGTTTTTAGGAACGACCTTTCCTACGCCACATGCATGAGACATTACGAGGTTTTCCTGAAGCTGAGCTAATTTATCGCTGGATATTTTTTGATTGTATAAAGATCCAAAACCGGTATTGATACCGTATATACTATCCTTTTCCGTGCTTATTTTTTTATGAAGATATTCAAATGATTTGGTAATATTGGCACGAGCCTCTTCCGAAAGCTCCAGTTTTTTCTTTTCTTCCAAAATCGTCTGAATGCTATTTAAATCTAAAATCTCAGAACTTATATAATGTTTCATCATCACAAAATTTTGAACAAAAATAAGATTAAATATCATCACTGTCCGATACAAATAAATAAAAACAAGTTTTAGTGGGGAGGCGTTTCTATAATTGAAAGTTGAAAGTTGAGAGTTGAAAGTTGAGAATTGAAAATTGAGAATTGAAAATTGAAAGTTTTTTAGGCGTGAAGCGTGAAGCGTGAAGCGGTTTTTTAGTTGAAAGTTGAAAATTTTGAATTTCCCTAAATAGCATTTACCTGTTTATTTTCAACACCTTAAATGTCAGTTCGAGTGTTTTTCAAATGCAGCGTAGCAAATTTGAAAAACGTATCGAGAACAGATTATGTAAACTAAACTTACATTAATCATTAACCATTAATCATCAACCATTAATTTATCATTAAGTATAATTGTCGATTACTCTTCTTATTTTTGTCTAATAACTTTATCATCTTAAATAAAAACAACTTTAAACTTTATGAAACGACTCGCCCTATTGCTAATTCCTGTTTTTTTCTTTTCGTGTTCCGAAGAGAAATCCACTTCAACGGTATTTGAAGGTACCATTATTCAACCACTTTCTGAAACGCTCATGCTTCAGGGGACAAATTATGAAAGAGAAATTCCCATTACAGAGAATACATTTAGCGACACGCTTGATATTCCGCATAATGGTTTTTACGATATGTATTTTGGTCCCGGAATGCTGACCCTCTATCTGGAACAAGGAAAAAACCTCAACATTTCTTTTGATGCTTCTCAAATTGAAAGCACCATCGATTTTACCGGAGACTTGGGGCAAATCAATACGTTTCTGTTTAAGAAAAACAGCCTGTTTCAAAATAACATCGATTTTGCAGCATTATACGGTGCCAATACCGAAGAATTTATGGCACAGTTAGATGCCGATAAAAAGTCGTTGGACAGTTTGTACGCCACGACCACCCTTACTGACGATCAATTAAAGTTGTTTAAAAAAGAAGATGCTTACCACCGTGCGATACTTATTGAACAATATCAAGAAGCCCATCGGTATTTTTCAGGCAATCGGGAATTCGTGGCGAATGACAATTTTTACAACACCTTAAATGACATTGATTTTAAAGACACCACAGAATTCCGTAATAACAAGACCTATAG
Source organism: Bacteroidota bacterium (assembly GCA_012522045.1). Classification (GTDB taxonomy): domain Bacteria; phylum Bacteroidota; class Bacteroidia; order Flavobacteriales; family Flavobacteriaceae; genus JAAYLC01. The sequence continues at coordinate 4,219 of JAAYLC010000089.1, read as the reverse complement.
AGAGTTGATGTTGGTACATTGGACACGCGTTGCCAATCAAAAAGCATTCGGTAAAGAAGGAAGCTCTTCTTTAATTTATATGCAGACCCTTGAAAAGGAACTCCCAAACGGTTATGCCAAAGATGAGTTGATGTATGAACATGTTAAATACGCATTAAAAGCAGACGAAAATTTAGACGAAATTGCCTCCATATTTAGGAACTCCGTACAAAATCGCGAGTATTTAGATGCAATTCATGAACGGCATCAACTGTTACGCGAAACACTTCCCGGCAACCCTTCGCCTTCTTTTTCTTATGAAAATCACAAAGGCGGCACGACCACCTTGGAGGACTTAAGAGGAAAATATGTTTACATTGATGTTTGGGCAACATGGTGCGGTCCCTGCTTGCGCGAAATTCCGTCGTTACAAGAAGTTGAAAAAGAGTATGCCGACAAAAATATTCACATCGTCAGCATTTCTATCGACGAACCCAAAGACTATGAAAAATGGAGAACCATGGTAACCGACAGAGGCATGGGCGGTATTCAACTGATGGCAGACAATAACTGGAATTCAGAATTTGTTAAAAAATACGGCATCATGGGAATCCCGAGGTTTATACTGCTGGATACGGAAGGAAAAATTGTTTCAGCAGATACTTATCGCCCCTCCGACCCGAGACTGCGCGAATTGTTGAATTCGATTTTAAATTAAATCACTTTAAAACAAAAAAGGTTTTGCAAAATTGCAAAACCTTTTTTCATATGCTTCCATTTGAATTGTTATTGAACTTCTTCTCCTGTTTTGTCTAAGAGAATAACGTGGTCAAAATCCATTGTTTTAAATTGTTCAAACTGTGTTTCGGCATCTCCAACCACCAAGTAAATCATCTTTGAAGGATCTAAGTATTTATCGATTAAAACTTTAAGCTGTTCTAAAGTCATTTTATCGACAATTTCCTCTTCATGTGCGATATAATCTGCAGGAAGGTTGTAATAATTAATTTGCTGAAGCATGCCGAGGAGTGAATTTTGGGTTTCAAAACGCCCGGCATTGGATTTAATCAACGCATTTTTGGTGAATGTCAAATCATCTTCAGTAATTTTATCTTTATAATTTGAAATTTCATCTTTGAAAATTGCCACAGATTCACCGGTAGTATTGGTACGCACACTTGACGAAGCAATAAATTGACCATAGTATTTGCTGCCGTTAAACGCAGTACGCGCACCGTACGTATATCCTTTTTCTTCACGCAAAATCAGGTTCACATTTCCTGAAAAAGAACCTCCCAATTTGTAGTTCATAACTTGTGCCGGATAGTAATCGGCATCGGTTCTGACCAAAGATGCATACCCGATGTTAATTACCGATTGCTTTGCATTGGGGATATCCACAAAATACAAGACTGCTTCATTTCGCGCTTTAGGCGCTCGGTATTCCGGCAAACGTACATTCTGCGGTTGCCACTGTGATTCCAATGTTTTTAATTCGTTCATCACTTCTGATTTTTCAATTTGCCCCACTATTTGAAAAGTGCTTATTGTAGGAGAAAAATTCTTCTGATAAAAGTCTTTCAAATCTTGCAATTCGATTTTTGAAACAGATTCAATTGTCCCTGAATTTCTGTGTCCACGAATATCCTTGTCTCCATAGATAAGTTTATTGAAAACACTGTTTGCAATTATATTCGGATTGGCATCTGCACGGCGTAAATCATTAAGCGTTTTGGTTTTTAACCGTTCAAATTCATCTTTATCCCATCGAGGCTCCAACAACATTTCTTTCACCAAATCCATGGTGGGTTTAAAATTTCTGGACAATGTATTTCCGTAAATTATGATGTATTCAGAACTCGCCATCACCCGAATGGTGGCACCGAGCATGGCTATTTCTTCTTCCAATTCTTCGGGCGTTTTAGTTGCCGTACCTTCCATTAGCAGTGCTGCTAATAAATTCGCGACGCCTATTTTTTCAATATCATCCAGAATTGAACCTCCGTGAATCATCAAACTAAAAGTAACCAATGGCAATTTATCTTGTTTGATGCCCGCCACCGTCATACCGTTGGACAATTGTTCTTTCCACACTTCGGGAATGTTTAATTTGGGCGCCTCGGACAAAACAGGCGGATTGGAACGATCTATTTTGGAAGGGGTTTTGACTATTTCAACCTCCGCTTCTTCAATTTCTTTAACGACATTTTCCGTGATTTCCTCTTCAACAACTTCTGCCCTTTCTGAGTTTTCAGCAATTAATTCCACGTGTCCTTTAGGCACAAAACTCGTCAATACAAAAGGTTTGTTTTTAATGTATTGGTGATAGACCCGCATCACATCTTCGGCAGTTACCTTTTTAATATTGTTGATGTCCTCCGTGATGAATCCCGGATTGCCTGTAAATTCATTGTACCGAGCCAATTGAAAACTTTTACTCAACACACTGCTAATCCCATTGTAGAAATCCGTTTCCAAACCGGCTTTTATGCGTTCCAAATCTTTGGCACGCACTCCTTGAGATTCAAAAAGTGAAAACGCTTCGTAAATTCCGGCTTCCACACTATCCAAATCGACCCCTTCATTTGCTGTGATTACAATCTTAAATTCTCCTGCAATTTCACGTGCGTTGTTATACGCCAGCGTACGGGAAGTCAGCCCTTTATCTTTAACCAACACGCTGTATAACGGTGCTTTTTTGCCGCGCGATAAAATTTCTGCAAGCACGGACAACGCATACGCATCGGGAGTATAATGTTCTACCGTGGGCCATGTCATTGTAAGTTGTGGGGCTTTGGCAAAATTATCTTCGTGAAAAAGACGTTTGGTCTTATCTAAAGTCACCCGCATGGGTTCCAGTTTTTCAACATGTTGACGTCTTTTAATTTCACCAAAATATTTTTCAATCATTTCTTTGGCTTCCTCAATTTCAAAATCTCCTGCCAAGACCAAAGTAGCGTTATTTGGACCGTAAAACTTGTCATAAAATTCATGAACATCTTGAATCGTGGCATTTTGTAAATCTTCCAATTCACCGATAACTTGCCAGCTGTATGGATGCCCTTTTGGATAGAGATTTTTATCGATTACATAATTGGTATGTCCGTATGGATTGTTGTCCACACGTTGTCTTTTTTCGTTCTGAACAACTTCTTGCTGGTTGTAAAAAGCCGATTCGGTTACGGTATTGATAAAATAACCCATGCGATCACTTTCCAACCACATAATAAGCTCCATTGCATTTTTAGGAACAACTTCATAATATACGGTTCCGTCTTTCCATGTTCCGCCATTTAATGTTCCTCCGGCATTTTGAATCATTTTAAAAAACTGATCTTGTCCGACGTTTTCAGATTCCTGAAAAAGCATGTGTTCAAACAAATGTGCAAAACCTGTTTTCCCGATTCGTTCTCTGCTGGAACCTACGCCATATTGAATGGCCAATGCTACAATGGGATCTGATTTATCCTGATGCAAGACAATTTCCAAACCGTTATCTAAGGTATATTTTTCGTAATCAATGCTAAAAGTCGGTGAAGTTTCCATAGTTAACGGTGTTTCTGTTTTGTGAGTTTGAGGAGTTTTACAAGACATAAGCAACAAGAAAATTCCAATTAGAAAATACGGTTGTTTTAAAAATAATTTTGTCATAAAAAAGAGGTGTTAAAAAAAAAGTGAAAGATACGATTTATTTGAGTTTATAATTCATAAACTTAACTTAACCAAACCATCCGTCTCTGTCCAAACTTCGGTATTGAATTGCTTCCGAAATATGGCTTTCGTTGATTTGCGGCACCCCCTCCAAATCTGCGATAGTCCGTGCTACTTTAAGGATACGGTCATATGCACGGGCAGAAAGGTTCATCCGTTCCATGGCCGTTTTCAAAAGTTGCAAAGAGGTTTCGCTCAACTTACAATATTTGCGAATTTGTTTCACGCCCATTTGCGCATTGTAATGAATGGTGTCATAGGCTGCAAAGCGTTCTGACTGTATCGCACGGGCTTTATTTACGCGTTCGCGAATGATTACACTCGATTCGCCTCTTCGATCATCACTGAGTTTGTCGAAAGGAACCGGCGTTACTTCTATATGAATGTCGATTCTGTCCAACAACGGACCGGAAATTTTACTCAAATACCGTTGCATTTCCGCGGGTGAAGAAACTACCGGTGCATCGGGGTCGTTAAAATACCCTCCCGGACTGGGATTCATGCTTGCCACCAGCATAAAACTGGACGG
>JAAYLC010000176.1 GCA_012522045.1 Bacteroidota bacterium | reverse complement strand
GGATAATGTTATGAGTTTTGGAGAAAATCTGCAAATGATTCGCAAAAGGAATCAACTATCACAAGAAGGTCTGGCGGAAATGCTTGGGGTAAGCAGACAGGCCGTCTCGAAGTGGGAGCTTGGAGAAGGCTACCCTGAAGTCGACAAGCTTATGCTCTTGTCCAAAAAGCTGAATATATCATTAGACAGCTTGCTGGTAGGAGAAAACTCGACAGCCATTTCTGAAAATGTTAAAACTTCAGATACAATCAGAATCTTTTCACCAAACGAAGGAGTAAGCATCAGCACATCAAAAGTGACTCGTTCACAACAGTTCAAGGGTGGCAAGAATAGTCCTAAATATGCACTTTTTGCTTCCGACAGCAACGATCTGTCTTTGTGGGGATCCCAGAATACGTTCCTCGCATGGTATAGAAATCTTGAAGATGTAACAAGCGAAATCGCAGAAATACAAAAAGCTTTGGACACGAGTGCAGCTTCCTATACTCTGCAATACAGCGTAAAATGTAAACAGAACCTGTTTAAGACAATAGAGGACTAACTAAATTAGAATTTTACAACTTGACTTGTACCTTAGGGGATAGATTAAAGTGTCAGATAATGCCCTGAGCGAAATGCAACATTCAAGAACTTTCGAAAAAACAAGTCACGGTACGGAGATAACAAGTAATAACAGAAAAGCACGCCCAAAAAGCCCCCGGGATGGGAGCAAACAAATGGAATATAGTATCATCAGGCATAGCGCATAGAGGATTTCAAGGAAAGCTTGAGAGAAGGTCTTTTGGAGAAAACAGCGACGGCGGCGACAGCTAAGAGCGCAATATGTGCAAGAGTAGAAAGATTTTGCGCAGCTTGCATGGAACGAACCCACATACGCTCTTGTCCGGTTCTCTTAAATCTTGCGTTGTGACGCTCGATCTCGGTACGCAAAGCATAGATTTCTTTAAAAGAAACGCAGGAACGGTCGATGGATAAACGGTAATCATCGGGGAGAGTAATGTATTTCGTGCAGCCGCGATTTTTCCTGCCGTTAAAATAGTTTGCATGAGCACATATGCAAGCGTTGTCATCCTTGGAATTCTTGAACGGACAGCAGTATTTTTGACGGCATCTGCCGTTTGAATGATCCTTTCCGTCCTTGTGCATTGCAAAGCCCGCTTCGCAGACAATGCTGCCGACAGCTGTCAATTCCGGATTCTTCTTGTTTCTCGGATTTAACGGTATGACACAATCGCCGTCGTAGACATCCTTTACTGTGTTGTAGATATTCTTTACATCATAACCCTTGTCCGCAATCAGCGTACATTCCTTGATCGGAATAACGTTATTTGTGTTTTCCAGGAGTTCAAGAGCCACGGTGGAATCTGCAGCTTCCGCGGTTGTTGTTAATTCGCACAGCGGCAAACCGCTGATACAATCTACGACAACGTGACTTTTGTATCCCCAAAAGAATTCATATTTCTTTTCGTTATGCTGATTTGAGGCGGTATGGACGCCGAGTTTGCAGTCGGGATCGTTTTTCGGATGGTTTTCTGGATTATACTTGTTTTTTCCAAAGGATTTAGGATTGTTTTGATTGGTGATTGCGGAAATAGGCGTTGAGTCGACAGCGATAAACGATGTATCAACAACATCTGATTCATAAAGTGTTTGCACCTGTGACGCCATCAGCTTTTTGAGTAAAGTGTTGTCAAAATCTTTGATAAAGCGTTCAAAAGCGTGATATCCGGGCAATTTCCTTGCAATGTTAAATCCGCAATAATGCGCAATGAGCAGATTATTGTTCAGATAGTCCACAAGATCTGTGATGTAAGAAAAACATTCGCATTTCATGACAATAACGGCGCAGATCATGGCGTGTCTTGAATATCCCTGCCGGCCTTTTTCACAGCGGCGGTCGGGTATGGAGTCAAGATTGAGGTTTATGAACAACTCATCGTAGAACTTCGCCTTTGGCTGTGATGTGAACAACGATATGTCGTTCATGATTAACTGACGATAGATAACTGTCATCTCCTCTCGGTTTTTTATTGTTTCCAACCATATTATACCAAAGTCGGTGACCGTTTTCTATACATTTGGGTGATAAACCGTTTCCCTGAGCCGGTTTTTTCCTTGTTTCTCATAGCTTTTTCCATTTCGCTCAGGGCTGGTTGATATTTACAGATACGGAGTGATGATATAGCGTGAAAGTAAAGTTTGTGCTATCAGAATAAAGGCATAGCAAAGAAGCCCTGCAATAAAGCAATTATTTGCAAGGCAAAAAACAGAAAGACCAATCTAATAAACGGTTAACCCTTGCTTTTCAAGAAATTTAGTGGCTTGTTTAACAGCTTTAGATAATTGCCGTTCCTTAAGGGAATCGGGCATATCCACCTTAAACAAGTCGGTAGGATTCCAGACCTCACCCGTAGTCATC
>JAAYLC010000119.1 GCA_012522045.1 Bacteroidota bacterium | reverse complement strand
TTACTACAAAGACGACCGTCTCAACTATCTTGAAACTTTTAAGAAAACAGACCTGCCTGACAAAACTCAGGAACTATCGGGAAATTGGGAATTGATTAGCACAACTAGACCAAAGAAAGCTGACCCCAAAAAAGACAAGCCAAAAGGCAAAAAAAGTAATCCGTTGATTTCTAAACGGCACACAATAATTCCTAAAAGCACAATAATTCCTATTAGTCAGCCTAGAGTTAATAAGATTTACCACGAACTCAAAGACCTTGATTTAAGGGATTTTGAAAACTCAGGTGCGATTGCTTTTCGTGTGTTCATTGAATTGTCGATGGATAGTTACATAGAAAAAAATCCAATTACAGGAGTTAACGAGAATAGTAAATTAAGTCATAAATTAAAATCCGTAGCATCAGACTTAGAAAGTAAAGGAGTGCTTGATAAAAATAAATTAAAAGGTGCATATACTGCCTCTACAATGAAAGACAGTATTTTTTCAATTGACACATTCAATGCCTTTGTACATAACAAAGACTTTAATCCAGATGCTGAACAATTGAAAAAAAATTGGGATAACTTAGAAATATTTTTTGTAAAACTATGGGAATTAATTTAAACACAAATTATTATTCGCCCCTTCGTTACCCAGGCGGAAAAGGAAAACTGTCGCATTACGTTCAATTACTTATTGAATATAACCTATTGACAGATGGCCACTATGTTGAACCATATGCGGGTGGTGCGTCCGTTGCTCTTTCATTGCTATTCAACGAATACGTCCAAAAAATCCATATTAATGATTATGACTTTCGAATTTATGCATTTTGGGACAGCGTATTGAACCAAACAGACGAACTTTGCGAAAAAATAATTGAAACTGATATTACAATAAAGAATTGGGAAAAGCAGAAGGAAATACAGCAAGCCCCTAATAACTACAATAACCTCGAAATTGGGTTTTCAACTTTTTTCTTAAACAGAACCAATAGGTCAGGAATCTTAAAAGCAGGAGTAATTGGTGGTAAAAATCAAACCGGAGATTGGAAAATTGACGCAAGATTTAATAAAGACGATTTAATCCAGCGAATAAAGAAAATAAGCCGTTACAAAAATAGAATTTCCTTATACAACTTAGATGCGGTTGATTTAACGAATAGATTGGATAAGGAACTGCCCGACAAGACTCTTTTTTATTTTGACCCACCTTATTACAATAAAGGAAAAGACCTTTATATCAACTTTTACGAGCACGCTGACCATCAACAGATTTCTCAAATAATCTCAAAGCTAAAAAATAGATTTTGGCTAGTTTCGTATGACAATGATGTGAATATCAGAAATCTTTATCAACCTTTCCTACAAAGAACGTATGAACTGAATTACCACGCAGCTAATGCTTCAAAAGGAACAGAAATAATGATTTACTCACATAATTTAATAGTACCTGAAATCCATAATCCGACAAATAAGATTGAAATAAAAAAGATTGCCTCACTTGGATTAAAGGCCAATTGGATTGAAAAAAGAAAGAATACTGTGCCCAACAAAGTGTATAAGTAATAGCGGGTTAAGTGGTAAATCGAAGGTCATTGCCATTAAAAAACTATGTGCAAAATTGAAAGTGAATTGCTTATAAATCCGCTACTACTCATACACTCGAACGTTAGCGGTCAGGCTAAAACGACACCGCAACATTGACGCTTTTAAATAATATGACAGCAAAACCTAAACTGAAAAGCTTATTTTGTGAATATAGATTTTGACAATATAGAATATTTAAAACACGGCAACAACCGCCAACGACAAGCATATTCTATCTTGACGAATAATCAAATTTTATCAAAACTTAAACAGTTTGACCCCATTCTTGTCGGGACAATACCCATAAACATTGACATAGAAAATAGCGACCTTGACATTATTTGCTGTTTCGCAGACAAACAAGAGTTTCAAAAATCAATCACAGACAATTTTAGTAGCGAAAGAAGTTTTACAATCAGAGAACAACCAAGTATAGACACATTGGCTATTGTCGCCAACTTCTTTTTGGACGGTTTTGAAATTGAGATTTTTGGACAAAGTATTCCGACAAAACAACAATTTGCATACAGACATTTAATAGTTGAACATAATTTGCTAAACAAACACGGAGAAAAATTCAGACAGCAAATTATTGAACTCAAACGACAAGGACATAAGACAGAACCAGCATTTGCATTAGCACTTGGGCTGACAGGCGACCCTTATACCGAACTACTAAAATTTGAAACGAATGACTAATGCCCGAACCGCTAACATCGGTAACCGTTGCACAACCCTTGATTTTTTGCCACCAATCCTCAAAAATTAAAAAAATCGGCATTCATAGAAGCGATTTAAGCGATGCTTATTTTTCAGTTCCGATACAAAATCCAGAAAT
>JAAYLC010000062.1 GCA_012522045.1 Bacteroidota bacterium | reverse complement strand
GTCCATAATATCACTCAATTATTAGAAGATCAGGAAATCAAAATTATTGAAATAGCTGAAGCAGATAACTTGTTTGATGGAATGGCAACTATAATTGATGAGAAGTATGCTGTAATCGTTATCAATGAAAACTTTCCTATTGAACGAAAAAGATTTACACTTCTTCACGAATTAGGTCATTTAATATTAGACATTCCGGACTGTGATTTTAAAGAAGAAGAAAATTATTGCAACCTATTTGCTGCAGAGTTTCTATTTCCATTATCAAATGTTTTTAAAGAGTTTGGGAAGAATAGACGTTCCGTCGCTATTCAAGAGCTCATTGAAGCGCAAAAGAAGTATGGAATGAGTATTCAGGCTATTATGTACAGATTGTTGAATGCTGATATAATCTCTAAGAATCAGTTAAGTAACTTTTATAGACAAATTAATTTCAACAAAGAATTAAAGAAAGTTATAGATAAAGATCGCTTTGAAACTCCGGAGTTTTCTCATCGATATAAACAATTGGTGTATCGTGCTTATAGTCAAGAATTAATTTCTGCAAGTAAAGCCGCCAGTTTATTGGGCGAAAATATTAATAAAATATTAGCTAAAGAAATGGTATAATGAAACTTAGAATTGTAATCACTGATGCTAATATTTTAATTGATTTGATTAAACTGGATTTATCAAAAATCCTGTTTCAATCCGGAATCTTTGAATTTAAAACATCAGATTTAGTTTTTAACGAAATTTATCCTGAACAGAAAGAGATGCTTAGTTCTGTAATTAAATCCAAACACTTAGAGATTTGTGAATCTGATGAAGTGGATTTAAAAGAAATATATAAGTTAAAAGTTGAAAAGAAAGGATTAACTATTCAAGATTGCTCTGTGTGGCATTATGCTGCTAAATTTGAAGGAATATTATTAACAGGGGATAAGCAATTGCGAAATTGCTCAAGCCAATCAGGTATAGAGGTCAGAGGTGTTTTATTTCTATTTGATCAAATGGTAGAACATAAGCTGATTACGCTTAAAAAAGCAATTATAAAACTCGAGCTTTTATCGATGACAAATCATAGATTACCCAAAAAAGAAATCGATAAACGATTAAAGGAATGGGGATCTAGACTGAAAAATGAATAACTGTACATTGCAAATTGTTCATTGTACATTATTAATTGTTAATTGAAATAAATATGCAACACATAAACTTCCAAGAAGATTACAGTTCTCAATTGCCGGCATTGCGAATGCTGATCAATTCAGGCTATACTTTCCTGTCTAATGATGAAGCAATGGCACTACGCTATGATAAATCTTCAAATGTTTTATTAGAACCGATTTTAAAAGAACAGTTAGCAAAGTTCAATGAAATCAGGGTGTCTTCAAGTCATACAGAAAAGTTTACCCAAAGCAATATAGATGAAGCTGTACTGAGATTAAAAGAAATTCCTTTTGAACAGGGTTACATCGCTGCGACGCAATACATTTATGAATTGCTGACGCTGGGAACAACTTTAGATCAAACCATTCAAGGGAATAAAAGAGAATACACGCTAAAGTTCATCGATTGGGACCATCTGGAAAACAATGTTTTTCACATAGTCGAAGAATATAATGTCTTGCAAACCGATGGGAAAAGAGAACTCAGACCAGATTTAGTGTTGTTTGTTAATGGAATTCCTTTGGCCATCATCGAAAATAAAAGAGAAGACCTCAAAGAACCTATCCGCCAAGCAATTTCTCAACATTTACGCAATCAACAAGAGGATAGAATCAGAGGACTTTATGTATATGCTCAAATATTAATCAGTTGTGCCGTGGGTTATGCAAAATATGCTACCAATGGAACTCTGGAAGAATTTTGGAATACCTGGCGCGAAGAGTTTATTGCACCAACTGAGATAGAACAGGTGAAAAATATAAAAGTGCCTGCTGAAACGATTCGAAAAATCGTAAAACCAAGACAGAACACGGATTATTTCAGTAAAGAAAAAGCTGAATTTATTTATCAATTATTTGAAGATGAATTTACCTTGACCGAGCAAGATGTTCTTCTGTATGCTGTGGCCAATCCGAAAAGATTGTTGGATTTGACACGGAATTTTATCCTTTACGATAATGGCATTAAAAAAATCGCTCGTTATCAGCAATTTGTCGCTGTTAAAAAGGCAATGAATCAAGTCAAAACCATTGAAAATGGAAGAAGACAAGGCGGAGTCATTTGGCATACACAAGGAAGTGGAAAATCACTCACAATGGCATTGTTGGCTGAGGCAATTGCAAGAGAAGAAAGCATTAAGAATCCAAAAATCATCTTGGTTACTGACCGAACGGATTTGGACAAGCAAATCACTGGTACTTTTAGAAATATTGGTTTGGAAGTGCTCAACGCCAGAACGGGAGCGCATTTGATTGAAATTTTGGAAAGCAATACAGATGCCGTTGTTACGACCATTATCAATAAGTTTGAAACTGCGGTGAAAGGAATTAAACAACCGCTGGAAAGTCAAAATATTTTCGTTTTGGTGGATGAAGGACACCGCACACAACACGGTACGTTTAATATCAATATGCAAAAAACGATGCCGAATGCGTGTTTTATTGCTTTTACAGGTACACCTTTATTCAAAAAAGACAAAAGTACGGCAGAAAAGTTTGGTGGAACGATCGATACTTATACCGTAAATGATGCTGTTGAAGACAAAGCGGTTTTGCCTTTATTGTACGAAGGGAGATATGCGAAGCAAAATGTGAATAAAGATGTGATTGATAATTATTTCAACTTGGTTTCTGAAGATTTATCGGATTATGAAAAAGCAGATTTAAAGAAGAAATTTTCAGCCAGTACCCAAATTGCGGATGCAGACCAAAATATTTATGCTATAGCTTGGGACATCAGTCAGCATTTTGTGCAAAATTTTCAAGGGAGAACGCCTTTTAAAGGTCAACTCGTTTGTAGTAACAAAAAAGCTGCGGTCAAATATTACAATTATTTAAAACAAATTGGAAAAGTGAGCTGTGAATTGGTGATTTCTCCACCAGATGATAGAGAAGGTGAAGAAACGGCTTATGGAAAAACCGATGAGAAAGTAAAGTCTTTCTGGAATAGAATGATGGATCAACACGGTAATTCAACTCGATATGAGGAAAATATTATCGCACAATTCAAAAATGAACCTCACCCAGAAATCATCATCGTTGTAGATAAATTATTGACAGGTTTTGATGCGCCTAGAAATACGGTTTTATATTTGACAAGAAAACTGAGAAATCACACCTTATTACAGGCAATTGCGCGTGTGAACAGACTGTGTCCAGACAAAGATTATGGCTATATCGTGGATTATGCGGGAGTGGTGGAAGAACTAGACGATGCTTTGTTGACATATTCAGACTTGGAAGAGTTCGATGAAAAAGATTTAGTGGGAACTTTGACAAATATTAAAACTGAAATTGAAAAATTAGATCCTGCACATCAAGAGGTTTTAACGATTTTCAAAACGATTAAAAACACAAGAGATTTAGAGGAATATCAACAAGTTTTAAGAGATCAGGATGTTAGAGAAAACTTTTATAAACGCTTGGCAGATTTTGCACGTATCCTAAAAGTGGCTTTGTCGTCAATGGATTTTCATAAAACAACTCCAGAAAAGAAAATCAACAAGTATAAGTCGGATTTGAAATTCTTTATGAATTTACGTACCGCTGTGGCTCAAAGGTTTTCAGACAAAGTGGATTATAAAAAATACGAAGGACAAATTCAACAGCTAATTGATCAGCATATTTCTACTGAAGGTATTGAAATCCTTACGGACTTGGTGGATATATTCGACGAAGAAGCATTTCAACAGGAACTTCAAAAAACAGTAGGTAATGCTGCAAAAGCAGATAAAATCGCTACGCGTACCGCCAAACACATCAACGAAAGAATGGATGAAGACCCAGCTTTTTATAAGAAGTTTTCACAGCTTATCGAAGCGACTATCAGTGAGTTTTACAGCAAAAGAATCAGTGATTTAGATTATCTAAATAGAATGAATGAGATCAGAAAGAATGTGTTGTCTAAAACTGATAGCACCATTCCGAATGAAATCAAAAATCATCCTTCGGCAAGTGCTTTTTATGGCATTGTCTATACATTTTATGACGAAAAAGGAATTGAAACCGATGGTTTACAAGAAGTTTTAGTAGAAGCTGCTTTGCGAATCAATGAAATTATAGAAAATAAAAAAGTGGTGAATTGGCACCAAAATTCTGATGTCATTAAAAAAATGTCTTTGGAAATAGGTGATTTTATTTATGATGAGGTACGAGAAAAAATTGGTTTGGAAATGAAATGGAGTGAGGTGGATAAACTAACAGAGCAGATGATTTCTGTGGCTAAAACAAGGGGGTAATTTTTAGTTGAGAGTTGAGAATGTTTTAGTTTTTTCATGGAACGCGGATGACGCAGATTGAACGGATAATCGCGGATAAAAAATCAGTGAAAATCCGCTAAATCCGTGTAATCCGTGTTCCATAAATAACAAACAAAAAACAGAACGCAGATGAATCGGATAATAAAAAATCAGTGAAAATCCTCGTTCGATAAATTAATAGTGAATAATGTTACATTCAGATATTACAGGAAAAATATTGGAAGCCTTTTATAAGGTATATAATACACTTGGTTATGGGTTTTTAGAAAAAGTATATGAAAATGCAATGTATTTGGAACTTCAAAAAATGAATTATTTAGTTGAACGTCAAAAACAAATAACGGTTTTCTATGATGGTTATGAAGTAGGTAGTTATTTTGCTGATTTAATAATAGAGAATAGTGTAATTGTAGAGTTAAAAGCAGCTGAAGCGTTGAGTAAGGAAAATGAATATCAATTAATAAATTATTTAAAAGCAACGGACATTGAAGTGGGACTTCTTATAAATTTCGGAAAAAAACCAGAGTTTAGAAGAAAAATATTTAGTAATAAATAAAAAAAATCTGCGAATATCAGCTGTATCCGCATCATCAGCGTTCTATGAAAAAACTAAAATATGGAAGTCAAATTATAGAGTTCGAGTTGAGGTATTCCGATCGTAAAACTTTAGGAATTACCGTCAACCCTGACTTGTCTGTACTGGTAAAAGCACCGATTGACGCTTCTAAAGAAAAGATTTTTGAAAAAGTAGAAAAACGTGCTTCTTGGATATTAGAACAAAAACGATATTTTTTATCCTTCGAACCTCGCCGGAAAGATTATTTATATAAATCCGGCGAATCTCATTATTATCTCGGCAGGCAATATCTTTTGAAAATTGAGCAAGGAAAAGAAGAAAAAGTACTATATAGCGGTCGATATTTAGTGGTTAAAACCCAAAATAAATCACGTGAAAATATTAAAAAACTATTAGATGCTTGGTACAAAGAACGCGCTGAAATAAAATTTGCTGAAATAGCTGAGCCTTTAATTGAACAATTTAAAGAATACAAGGTAGCACCCAAAAATATCTACATCAGGCAAATGAAACTCCGCTGGGGAAGTTGCTCTGCAAATGGCAACATTATCCTCAATCCTGAATTAATCAAAGCACCCAAAGCTTGCATTGAATATGTAATCAATCACGAATTGTGTCACCTCCTTCACCGCAATCACACCAAAGCATTTTTTGCGCTACAAAGTCGAGTGATGCCCGACTGGGAAAAATGGAAAAACAAACTGGAGAATTTTATGGCGTAGAAATTCAAATAATAGGGACGACCCTATGCTAGCAAAAACTAACATTAACAGCGTTTTTTGATATTAATGCTGGTAAATACCATCATAAAAACGTGTTAGTGGTTTTGTTCTTATGTTAAGACAGCAGGAGTTCGAAAGGATTTAGGTAGCAAAATTCAATCAAATTTGAATACATTTTAAATGCAGTTAATTATAGAATTTAAAAAAATAGAAGAACGTTTCAGCGTAGCTGATTTAGACCAAACAAAAAGAAAGTGTAAAGCGACAGAAATAACATATTTGAAGATTTAAGTTTTCTAAGACTGATTTTCTTTAAATAAACATCCCATTCATCAACAATTTTCACTATATTCACTGATAATCAACGGGTTGATTGACTTGGACTTTGTTGTGTTTTGTCAATGATAGGCAAGTGTTGCAATGAATTCAGGATTGACTATTATTAACAATCCGAATCTTTCGGTGTGCAGTCTCCCCAATTTATGCGTATATCTCTCGGATCCTTCCAATCTGAGAACCATCAGTGGCAATGCGGCGTATTGTCTAGATGAAACTGCAGTTGCGGCATCTTGTGGACCGTGTGAGATTCCGGACACTCTCGGGGTGGAAGATGTGCACATCTCCACTGTTACGCTTATTTGGGAAAGCGACGATGATTTGTTTGACATTGAGTGGGGGAAAGCCGGTTTTGCACAAGGAAACGGAACAACCGTCACCGGAATTACCGATAAATTTTACAAGCTGTCAGGTTTGGATGCCGATACGGACTATGAATTTTATGTGCGCACAAATTGTGGCGTTACTCAAAGTGAATGGGAAGGACCTTTTGGATTCCGAACTTCTAGTAACGATTTTATATACCAAAACGGCGTCTGGAGTCCGGGAGATCCGAGCGGAATAGCTATACAAACCGATAATATCCTTGTAATTAACGGTTCCACAGTGCTCACCACGGATACGGAAGTCCATAATTTAATAATTATGCCGGAAGCTCATCTTAAGATTGAAGGGGTATTGACACTCTTTGGAGATATGATAATCGAAGGAGATTTAACATTTGTCAGCGCGCCGACAACACAGGGAGAACTTGCGGCTGTATCCGCTACTTCCACAATTACGGGTGAAGTTACGGTGGAGCATTATATGAAAGACAGACGTTCGTATCGCATGGTTTCCAGTGCAGTGACTACCACCACTTCCATCCACGACAACTGGCAGGAAGGTGCGATAAGCCGTTCGGACAATCCGAATCCCGGCTACGGAACGCACATCACGGGAAGCAAGATTGATCAAGAACATGGTTTTGACGGAACCCAAACCGGAAATGCTTCGATGTTTACTCTTGATGTTCAGAATCAGATGTTTAAGGTAATTGCCAATACGGATGTCAATACCTTGACGGCGGGGGATGCTTACCTGATGTTTATCAGAGGAGACCGAACGCTTTCCAACATTGACACGCCCGACGGGCATACGGCAACGACCTTGCGCGCACGCGGGCAATTGGTCACGGGCAATCACACGCAGCTATTTTCAACCACTGTTGCCGGTCAGTTTGTGATGTTCGGAAATCCATATCAGAGTGCGGTTGACATCAACGATGTGTTTGCAAACTCAACTAACGTAAATACCAATCAGTATTATGTGTATGATGTAAACATCGGAGATTACGGAAAT
>JAAYLC010000114.1 GCA_012522045.1 Bacteroidota bacterium | reverse complement strand
TCCCAGCGGGTATATTGGCATCCCTCAGCAATGGAGTGAAAGCCCTGTGCAAGAGGTGGATAATTCCTGGTTCTGGGTGAATCACAACCTTGGAAATCATGGATTTGGCGGGGGCAGTGGCAGTAGCTTTGGAAATTCACAGGGAGGGTATGGTCTGCCCGGTTTTGGCGGGAACGGGACAGGACTTAATGGATTTTATTTTGACCATAACTCTTTCTTTTACCGTTCTGTTAGTGATCCAAGCCTAATAGTTCCGTGGAGCATTGTTTCCTCAATGCTTACACCATATTTATCTGATGCATCATTTCTGTTTGACGCAATCAATGGCACCAGTTCACCAAGGCAATTGTGGTCTGACACAAATAGAACCAATTCTTTCTTTTTTTGTTATGATCCCGGTAGCAGGAAGTTTTTTATTCCGCATACGAACAAAATAATTCCGGATATTATGGCTGCTTATGCAGCGCACCTTAATAATGTTATAATTGGTGGAGGGGGTAATGCCGCAGGAGGAGGGGGTAATGGTTTAAGCAATTGGTGGAATTCTCATTGGACAGCAAAAGTCATCCCGGATGTTATTTATGTTAATGCTGGTGCGGTATATAGTTTTGTTGGAGGTGGTTCAGCCAATACGGGCTATGCTTTGCCAATTCGAGGTAAAAATTCATTTCAATTATATAAAACTACTACATTGATTTCTAAAGGGGGGGTACATGGTAATATAGGGGTCAATCTTGGTTATTCCTCTTATGTTGGTGACACCAGAAATTTGGATTTCGAGAAATCTTTTGGAGGAACAGGAACGAGAGGTTTTGATTCGGATATCATATTTGGTATTGGCGGTACAGTAAGTAGTATTGACGAAAACGGGGGACGTCTTTATTCATATGATCTTGGTTTAGGACTATCTATTGGAGCATCCATAAATATTGGCTCTGCCACGTATGTTAAACGTTTATGGTAATTTTACCTACACAAGGAATTGAAATTTTTAATTAGATGAATTAATATGGAATACAATACAATTTATGAATACATTCCTGAAGCTACCAATTTACTGCAGGTTATACCTCTATTAGTTTTTGTCTTCCTCGGATTTGGATTGGTTTTCTATCTCAAGAAATATATGAAGCCTTATTCATTTCCTCGGCAAATTTTGATGTTTTTTGGTTATTTGATGGTGATAATAGCTTCAATAATGATAGTTGTTATGTTGATTAGGATTCCGGAAATAAATTCCCAAGAAAGACAACTCAAGAGTGAAATCCGCCAAAAGAATTATAAAGTTGTAGAAGGGAAAATTGAAAGATTCTCAAATTACGATGAAAGTGGACATATTTTCGAAAGCTTTACTGTTAATGATGTGAAATTTGAATATTCAGATTATATTCTAGGTAAAGGATTTAATCATACCTCTGGAAATAATGGCCCAATACTGAAAATACAGAATGAAGATCGCAAAGTCAGAATCTCGTATATAAGTAAGGATAATGAAAACTTCATTTTAAAACTAGAAGTAGAGAGGAAGGAAGAATAAAAAAAATTTGGTTAGTAAAACCCCAAGGTGGAGGGGGTGATTGGATTAATACAGCAATAGACCATACAGGGAAAACCGTTGTAGGAGGTAGCGTAGTCAATGGTGGAGTTAAAACTGTCGCTAAAGAATATGTTAAACAAGTTGCTATAAATAATGAACTTGCAGGGATTAAAAATGCAAAGTTGCCCAACACATACAATGCAGCTAAAGGACTTAGTAAAAAGCTTGGTTATGTTGGTGGTTTTATAGTTGTAGCTGATGTAGCTTATAATTCACAAGTTAATACTTCTGATTTAATAAGTGCAACAATGACAGGAATTGCATTTACCGGATGGGGAGCCCCAATTGCTGGTCTTTGGTTTGTTGTTGATTTTGGAACAGGCTTGATAACAGGCACATCTATTTCTGACAGAATAGATTCTTCGGTAGGTGCACCTTTATTGGATTGGGATTATTAGAAAAACGGAAAAATAGATAGAACTATGTTTGACTGGGTAATATATAGAACTTTTGAGCATTTTAATAAAAAAGATGCTTCAGTGGCAATATTAAATACCGTTAATTTCATGGGGTTACTACAAGCATCATTGTTAGTACCTTTGATGTTGATAATCAATGTTTTTACAAAAGTTGACCCCCAAATGTTAGTAG
>JAAYLC010000066.1 GCA_012522045.1 Bacteroidota bacterium | reverse complement strand
CTTGATTTCAGGCCGATATTTTTCCGCAAGTCTTATGGCCTCAGGACCTGATTCGGCTGCAATTATTGTATTTGCAGGAATATGAGATTTTTTTATTATGAAATGCAGACCTTTTCTCACCAAAGGTTCGTCGTCAGCAATAAGTATTTTCAAGTTTTTCACCTTCACTTGCAAAACTATCAAGCTGTTCGGTGTATGGCACAGAAATTGTAGCCTTTGTCCCCTTATGTTCGATGCTAGTGAGAGAAAGACCATAGTCTTGTCCATAGATTAGTTTTAAACGTTTATTCACATTAAAAAGACCAATACTATTGCAACTTTGGCTCACTGAGCATATTTTTGATTTAATATCGTTTAACTTTTCTATGCTCATACCTTGTCCATCATCTTCCACACTTAAGTACACCGTATCATGTTCTGCCCAACCTCGTATTATTAAATGCCCTTGTCCTTCTTTAGGTTCTAATCCATGTACAATTGCATTTTCAACAAGGGGTTGTAATGTTAAAACTGGAATACTAACTTGCAAAATTGCCGGATCAATATCTTTAAATATTTGAAGTCTAGGACCAAACCTTTTTTTCTGGATGAAAAGATAATCATCTACATTAGTCAATTCCTTGTCGATTGTTGTTATCGAACTATCATTCTGCAAGTTGTTTTTTAAAAGAGAAGCAAATGCCCTCACCACTTTTTGTGTTTCTTCTGCATTTTCCAACATTGCTAGAATTGAAATTATGTTTAGTGTGTTGAACAGAAAATGGGGATTGATTTGAGCTTGCAAGGCTTTTAACTCCATTACCTTCAGAGATCTTTCCAAGCTGACTTTTTCTTCGTTCATGTAGGTATGATTAACTTGTGTTAGACAATAACCGATGGTCTCCAATAGTTGGCTAACTTTTTGAAGTTTTCCCCTATTCCAGCGTGGAATATACCGATAAGCATTAATCAAGTCTTTTTGGTTTAGTGACAAGTCGGCAGTCAATTCTAACATCCTTTTTACACCTTTATCTAGATCTGTATCTTCAACGATTTCACCACATATCAGAACTCCTACAGGCTTATGGTCATATATAACTGGTACCGCTAGCTGCGTCAATCCTGCGTGGCATATATAATGAAAAGGCTTGACCTCATAGTTGCGGTTTTTCATTACTTTTTCCGCAGAAGAAAGACAGCGAGCCATCCCTTTAGGTGTACTGCGTATTATTTTACAAAACTGGCAGGGTTCTTTTCTATAACTGCTAATAATGTGTTCACCGCTTACATCAACGTACTTCAGCCATAAATCGCACAGCTCACCGACTGTATCTAAAACTGACTGAAAGCCAGAATTAGATAGAACTTGTAAAGGTTTATTGGATAACATCTAGGACCTCCTATTGTGAACATAATCACATTATTTTATAAAAAACTAGGTATCTAAACAACTTGATAGTGTCAAGAGTTGTTGTAGGATAATTAAAGTTAAAGGTATCCCCATCTTTTTGATACAAAACCTGCTATATAGCATACACGCTCTGTTGTATGCCCTTTAATATAGTTAAT
>JAAYLC010000082.1 GCA_012522045.1 Bacteroidota bacterium | reverse complement strand
TATAGGCTTAGTGAGATTCGAGGAGTAGGGTTTAAAAAGGCTGATGATGTTGCGCGAAAGCTTGGTATCGAGTTTAACGACCCAAAGCGCATTGAAGCATGTATTGTTTATCTTCTTGGCGAGAAGATAGCAGGAGACGGGCATGTCTATACATGTAAAGAAGACCTTTTTAAAATGTTGCTTGATGAGACAACCACCGAGGATGAATACTACGTTTACTACCCCAACGAAGAGTACATCGCGCAGTACGCAAAATCAGATTTCACTAGCGGTGTTCTTGCTCATGGATTTGCACTCACTATACACAAATCACAAGGCTCGGAGTTTAGAAGGGTCGTGTTGCCAATTGTGAATGCACATTATATAATGCTAAACAATAAGTTGCTCTACACGGCAATGACTAGGGCCAAGGAGCACTTGTCAATTTTGGGCGAGTTTTTTGCTTTTAAAACAGGTTGTCAAAAGAGCGGTGAAACCGCTAGAAGAACTGTTATTAAGGCGCTTTGCCAAAAAGCAAGCTAGAAAATTTTACAAAAAGGATGATATTTTGTTTTTTAATAACCAAAAGCGTTTTATGATTTGTATTGATGAGCACAATAAGCTTTTTATTTTAAAAGATGGATTTCTGGATGAAGTGGGAGCACTGCCCTCTGGTGAAGCCAGGCTTCTTGAGCTTCGTCTCTCCACTGCCGAGGTCGCACGTGTTCTTGAAATGGAAGACTTTGTGTTAAACATTGAGAAGAGGTTTCTTGAAAGTAGATTTCTCTATTCTCCAAAGGCGAAGCGAAAAATGTTCTACAGTGGACAAAGTAACCTGTATTTTATACTAGAACTGAAAGATAAAGAGCAGAATTACCTCATCCACCCTTTTAAAAATTTTGATACGATTTTCTTTGGCGAGGAGCTGGAGAATGTTGATGCCATTACTTCTGCGCTTGCCCTTGAGCTTGGCATGCTCCAATATGACCCCATTGTGTCGAAGCTCCTGTGAGCTTTGGCATGTGAACCACCCCATGCCAACGACATTTTCCATTAGAACTACTTTTGGAGTAAAAACTTCTATATACTCTAAAAATTGCCAAGGAAATGACAGGTGTATTGTCACTACTATAGGCAAATACACTTATGCCCATACCAATACCAATCTCTTTGCCATTATTAAAGCCTTTAGACTCCTCTAGTCCATCTTCGTAATTAATGCTTGCATAATATCTATCTGCTTCATAACTCACAGTGACGGTCTTTACCTTGCCAACTATTTGACCTCGATGGAATTTGGCTTTAATCTGTCCGATTTTAGGCAAGAACAATTGAATGGATTGTTTTAACTTCTAGCAGAAATCCCGCTGGTTTGGCGGCTGGGTGGCTCACAAGATAAGAAATGACAAGCAAAAAACGCAAAATAATTCTTGCGAAAACCAAGCTTGTCTGGTGGTTTTTAAGACTTTTTGAGATTATGGCAACTAAGGAGGAAGCGTTCTGCGCCTTTGCGACAGAAACCTCTTTTTTTCCCTTGCTCCCAAAAGCGCACCCACTCCACTCTTTACCGGCAATGCCTCTTGGCATGCTTTGGAAAAAAACTTCTTCATGATTATGCCTCTTCAACTGAGAGATAAAATGGCTCATGATTTGGTCCTTTTCGGAGAACAGCTAAGTGTGCATCTTCTTTTTTGGACGCCATAACCTCATCTATTACCACATACCCTTGCCACATGGCCGTCACAAGAAAGCGTTTCATTGGAGCTCTCCTTGCGTGCAATATGCTAGTTCATAAGCAGAACTTACTATCCTTGTGGATATAGGCATTGGTGTTACGCATCCTCCCACCACATGAAGGTTTTGCGCACTATAAGAGTCGGCAGCTTGTATTTGTGCCATCGCAGCAGTCGAGGCGAATACTTCCTTCTCGATATATGTACCGTTTGAAAGCAGTAAAAGCACCGTGAAAGCTTGAGACTCTTGTTTTGTGTTATTTGATAGCGTTTTCATCACTATCCTCCTTGAATAAGATTTTTAGGAACAGGGCTCCCGTCAAAACATTTTCCTTATTAACTTTTTAGTGTTGAAAATGCTTTAATAGGAGCCCTGCGTCCTTTGTTTTTCTAACTATCAGGAAGATAGTGTGCGTAGGTTTTACCGAGAAACCTATATCCTACGCATGATGCCCGGTTTTGGGCAATGAGTGAAACACTTTTTTTTCAGAAAGGGTTTCTCTTTTATAGAGAGTTTTTTCTTTGCATAGTCCTCCCCG
>JAAYLC010000127.1 GCA_012522045.1 Bacteroidota bacterium | reverse complement strand
TTTCTATTAGCTCTTTTTGTAAATTTGTGTACTTGCAGTTCATAGAGTCGTA
Organism: Bacteroidota bacterium; assembly: GCA_012522045.1. GTDB lineage: Bacteria > Bacteroidota > Bacteroidia > Flavobacteriales > Flavobacteriaceae > JAAYLC01. Next base: position 11,138 of record JAAYLC010000127.1, on the reverse strand, counting down.
ATTTATTGGTTATCAACTCTAAATTACTAATTTTGAACTGCTTGTTTTTTACAAAAAAAGTTTAAATCACTTCATTAATAATTTGGGCTGGAGTATAAGTGGGGATAATTTTTTTAATGCTTGTGAAATATATAATGGAAATCCGTTTATAACGACCTGGGAAGTGACTGCGAATGATTTAAGCATTACCATCCCAACCAATGGAGCCGGATTTAATTACGGTATCGACTTTGGTGATGGTTATGTGACCGATAACATTCACGGAAATGTAAGTCATACGTATGAAGAACCCGGTATATACACTGTAAAAATTGCCGGCGATTTCCCTAGAATATTCTTTTCGATTAGTACACATAAAGATAAAATTTTATCCGTAGACCAATGGGGAGATATCGAATGGCATTCTAAGCGACATGCATTTTTGGGATGTTCTAATTTGGAAATAAATGCAACGGATGCCCCAAACCTTACACAAGTTACAGATATGTCATATGCTTTTTCAAATACGGGCGCATTTAATCAATCCATTAACCATTGGGATGTTTCCAATGTGATTAATATGGAAGGCATGTTTGAAAGTGCCACTTTATTTAATCAATCCTTGGACAATTGGAACGTTGCTAATGTTACCGATATGAGTGATATGTTTAAAAATGCCACACTTTTCAATCAAGACCTTACCAATTGGACCTTTAACAGTGCTGTTTCACTTGAAGGGTTTTTATCGAATTCAGGTTTAGACATTGGAAACTACGACCTCCTCCTTGAGCATTTTGCAAATGAAATGTTGGAAAATAAAACCCTGGGTGCAGATAACCTTATCTATTGTGAAAAGCAATTTAGAGTTCTATTGCGCAACGACCGGAACTGGAAAATTTATGGCGATACCCAGGATGAAGCGTGCATTTTATCTTTACCTGAAAATTGTTTCGAAGAAGTAAAGATTTATCCCAATCCGGTAAACGATGTCTTATATGTTGTGATTCCTCAAGATACTGATATTGAACGTATAACGCTATACAATATAAATGGACAAATTATCAAGATAATAGATCAAACCTTTCAGGAAATTCCCATGGGCGGGTTGTCATCGGGTATTTATTTTTTAGAATTTCACTCAGCGGATAGAAATCAAATTAAACAAGTTATCAAAAAATAAGAGATTCAATTTTTATTGGAAAGGAATAACTTTTTCTTTTTGGCTATTTGTTTTTAACATCAATTGTCAGATTATACCCAATACAGATATCTAGGTTTAATGAGTACACAACCTGATATAATTTTATTTTCTGCAATAAAAGCAGCAGTTATAAATGAATAATTTGTGTATTACTCCCGTAATCGTCCCACATTTTAACTATCTTCCCATCGGGAAAGTTAAAAACAACTCCCGCTGCCGCAAGATTACCTCATATGACTCTCGACCATACTAAACTTTCTATTTGTATTATTGTTGTGAATCTGAAAATCAGTAGTTTTATACCGTGGCTATAAATTTCATAATCCTGAGGGTTTATATTTTGCAAGCTTTGCAGTGGTGAAATGACTCGATGTATTTACCAGAAATGAGTATCAAGACATACTTGTCGAAAGTTTATCTTATTGTCAAAAACAGAAAAGGATGGAGGTTTTTGTCTGGCGTATTATGACTAATCGTATTCTTTTCGTTTTCAGGAATATCAATAATTTACATCCTGTAACTTTGTTAGGAGATTTTAAGCGTTTTACCCGTAAATTCATAGTTAAGCAATTCAGGAAAATCTGATGGAAAGCAGGAAAGAGTTTTTATTGAAACATATTCAAAAAAGCTGCTCAAAAGTTTTCAAATGTTAATAAGTTTCAATTTTTGAGACCTTACTATTGTTATATTCGATTAGTGCGCCAAAATTCCATTTTGGATGTTGGAAAAGGATTTCTGGATCGTTTTGGTGCCGAAAAGTACTTAAATCCATCCTTTTTCCAATCCAAATTTCATCAATTGAAGAACGGAATTTGTATTTGTTTTTCGGAAAATATTTTTGCGGTGAGTGGCAACGGTATGGGGGCTTACCTCCATTATTTGGGCAATTTCCATGGTCTGCAATCCCTCGATAAGCAAGCGGAAGAGTTCTGTTTCACGTTTGGTGAGGATATTTTTGTGTGGCACCAATTCCTGGACGGGCTGTATATCGATATAGGATGGTTCGCCCTCCAGCCCAATGATGGACAGCACCATTTTATTGGTTTGTTTAAGGTCTGAAATATCTGTGAATATCACAAAAGTGCGCAAGACGGCACCCTCGTCATCGCTTTGGATCACGGCCACTTGCTGCAACAGTCTTTTTATTGTCCCGTCTTTGCAAACTATTCTGAAATCGTAGCGGGTTTTGTATTTGAATACTTTTTCGGGCGGGAGGTTTTGCCAAAATTCAGTTATGGTCGCCTCAAAGTTGAGGTAGTTTTGGAGATCGTCGGGGTGGACTGTTTCCAGGAATTTTTCAAGAGTAAATTCGTCCGGAGTGTAACCCAATAATTTTGTGATGAAATCATTGGTGTACTCCATCCGCAGTTCGGGCGGGCTGAAAATGAAGTAACAATAATCACCCACTTGGAACAGGTTGAGCATTTTTTTGTACAGCTCTATTTCTACCGCTAATTCCTTCGGCTTTTTGTACTGTCCTATTTCCCGCCAGATTTTTCCCGCTTGCCTGAGGGTTGTTTTGTCCATTATATGTGATGTTTGATTGGTAGCAATGAGATGGCAAAGTACAAAAAACGTTCAAAAAACCCTTAAATAATCCTTAAAAAATACCCTGTAGAGGGTATTGATTGATTTCCTGTTTTTTACGACTTTGTGGATTTATTTGAAGATTTGCAACATAAACCCAAGAAAGATGAAAACCTTACTTACTAAAATAACCGTCTGTTTAGCAAGCCTGACGGCCTTTGGGCAACATACACAAAAGCATCACGTAACGTTTTACGATATAGATGGTTTTTCGGGTTATGTAGAGTTTACAACAAAATATATTGGCTTTGCCACACAGCTTGCCGCTGATAACGGCACGCTGGTATTAGAAAAATACGATACTGATGGAGAGAGCCTTGCTGCATTGAAAAAAGCCGGTTATGATTTGTATGGCTATCCGGAAAGTGGTGTTACGCCAAACCATAATTATGGCTATGAGGTAACCGGAAATGCTTATGTATCTACCTACGCTGCCCTGCGTGAGGCTCCGGTTTCGAGCCTGCATATCAACAGAGACCTGGGAGAAAGGATGGAAACCCCCGATTTCCCGAAAGATGTAGTAGATGCCATTCGGATAGACAATTTATGGGAAAAATCCGGAGGCTTCAGAAACGAAAAAGTGGTTAAGCTTTATATTTCTGATTTTAAAAACGAGATACAGCGCATAATATATGATGCCAAAAAGGAGAAGGAGGCAGCGGAGCAAAAGGAAAAGGAACAGAAAGAAGCAGAAGAAAAAGCAAAAAAGGAGCAGGAAGAAAAAGAAAAGACCGAGCAGGAAGCAGAAAAGGAAGCAACATCGGGCAGCAGTACGGCTTCTTCCGGTGGGGGTAGTAAAGAAGAGAACCAGTGGGAAGACTCTGAGGAGGAAGATAAAGAGGAAACGGCCGATAAAAAAAACACCCAAACCGTTTATTACCCCAAAAGCAACCGCCAGCTTTACGACGAGCTGAAAGCATTGACCGATGCCCACCCCGAAATGCTGAACGACCCAAAGATACGGGTACGCTTAAATGGTTATAAAGCAATGGCAGACCGGGACGACCGAAATATGCGGGATTACCAATCTTTTAAAATGATTACCGGTGGAGGCTATCACCCGCAAACTTCGGCAGCATTAAGCAGTATTTATCAAACCAATGCCAATATTGCAAATGCCGAAATGGGCGTAAATGCGGTAGTGGATGGTGCTACAAATATTATGAATAGTATTATAGAGGAACAAAACAGGAAAAACGATAAACGGCAGAAAGCAGAAAGCAGAAAGCATGCTGCCGCAATGGCTAAGAAAGATGCTATAGCTAAATGGGAATACCAATTATTAGAAAACAGAGAAGCCTATGAAAAAGAAACTGTGAAAATAATAAAAGAAAATTTTAATCTCGTCGCAACGATTGGCGATGTACCAATTACCTACGAAACCGAAGTATATGAAGAAGGAAATTCTTATTGGCAGGGACAAGTACAAATTTTCCCACACAAGTTTGTAAAGAAAAAGAAGATAATGGCAAGTTTTAATGAAATAAAAACATATAACTTATACATAGTAGAATTGAATGGTTTATATGGCATATTGGGCGATGATGGAGAAGCCTTGTATCCACCGCAGTTTGATGGAATATACGCCTTGAATCTTACAAATGTGAATAAGCGTCCACGCTTTTTAATAAATATCAAAGATAAATGGGGAGAAATATTGGCAGATGGCAGTATTACGGAGGAAATTAAATATGATGGGATTTGGTATAGACCAGATAAGGAAAGTAAAATTTTAAAGTATAATGATGATTGGCAAATTAAATCTTTAGAAAACAATAATTTGTTGAAACAATTCTCTTCTTCAGAAATCCCGGATTTATACGTAGGAGGATTAATTCCTGTAAGCAATACAAACTTTAAAGATTTTAACAAAACTGGCTATTATTCTTTGGCGAGCGATGGTAAAATGTATATATGGGGAGAAAGTAATGATAAAAACATTGTAGCTATCCCGTCAGAATCTGTTCGTATGGAACAGAAAATAGAAAGGCTTTTTGAAAAGGATGGGCAATGGTTTATTACTACAAATTATGGTAGTAATAATATTACAATGGATGAAATGCCTGAAAAATTTGTGATAGAGGTATTACGAGAAACTAACAACGGAAAAAAATGGGGCGCAATAAATCAAAACAGAGAGATTATTGTACCGTTTGATTATGATGATGTCAAACCAATAATTGATACCTTGTTTTTAGTAGCGAATAATGGAAAGCAGGGGATTATAGATATCCACGGCAAGGTTGTTATTCCTATTAAATATGATGCGGTAGAACCAACATTAGATCCAGATGGTTTAGTTGGATTTCGAAATGGCAATAGCTATGGAATAGTAAGCGAAACAAAAGGAGAGATTTTCAACATTTCACTTAAAGACAAAACCCCAAAAGACATCGACGATCTTTATTTTTTAGGAGGTTTATATTTTTCCGGTGCATCTGTTGATAATTTTTCTAGACTACAGAAAGAAGAGCGCTATCGTACCATTAATAGTATTAAGAATGCTATTTTTTTAGGAGGCCCAATAAAGGAATCTGGACCTCACGTGGACATAGATAAATCAAGATATTTCTACTCTAAAATATCATCGGAAAGTATTTGGTATGAATTTGCTAAAGCAGAACTAGAAATTAAAAGGTAAAAAATAACAAATAAAATTATGCTGATAAAAGCAAATTAGATGATTTACTATTGAAAAACCAACTATTATGAAAACAAGACTATTCCTTCTAACAATCGCAATACTTTTCGCTATTGCGAGCCCTAATGTTTTTGGACAAAGTGCCGACAATCCGGAAACCGTAAAATACTCCATTGGTTCTTACGCTCCCATAGGGGATTTCGGAGCGTATTTAGAGGGAAATGATTCAGAAACAAGTCCGCCAACTACTGGTATCAAAATCCGTGTAAGTAAATATTATTATAAGGATAAAAGTGATACTTCTTATAAAAAAAAAGCAAATTGGTTTTCTTTTTTTATTACAAAACCGACCAACCCAATGCCCGCAAGAATTTAGAAAAAGTATTGCGAGCCATTATGCATATGGCAAAACTAAACGGTGCCGAACCGTATAAAGATTTATTTGGAGAATAATTTAAAATCAAATCATAAAACAATTAACAATTAAATTTTAATATTATGAACACAAAAACTAACTTCAGAATGCTGATTACAGTAATGGCATTGCTACTTACGTCCGCTTTTCAAATGGTAAATGCACAGCAAACAAGAACATTTAAAAAGCATATTTATATCGGTTCAGACGTAAATGCCTATGTAACTTTTGATGCTACTTTTGCGGGTTTTGCCGGAAGAATGAGCGTAAATAACACTCAACTCTACATTATGAGTGCAAACAGCAACATCATGAGTGAAATTGAAAACCAGAATATCTCAAAGGAATATTATAGTGAAATAGGTACAAGTGCTTACAAAGTACCGCGGTTTACCTTGTATATGGAAGGTTATACGTCAATCGGCGATTACTATTCCAAGAAATATTCTGATAAGCCTTTTAAATTGCAAGTAAGCGATGCATTGGGTGACTTTACCACGCCCGAGTTTAGTGGACTGGATGAAAATAAATACAGTGGAGACAATTCTTGGGAAAACACCGGCGACATTTCCGACTATCCGGTATCATTTAAAGTAACCGAAATCTATTTTAAAGATTATGACATTAGGGTAAAATAATTTTTCTAATACAATAATTAAAAAAAACAATGAAAAAAGCCATCACCATTTTAACCATTTGCCTACTGGCATTTGCAGGAATGCAAAACGCACAGGCACAAACCAAAGAAGAAACCATAGAGTGGATAAAAGAAAAATTGGAGAAGTATTATAAAGGAGATATTGATGAAATAACAGTAGAACCTTGTCTGATTAAATGGAAACATTACAGTTCGCGGGCTGATGATGTTTATTGGACTTATTCTTTTAACCCGAGCTTGGGAGGAAACTGGAGTTCTTATGAGAATTCCGGTGGTACTCCCGGTTATTGGGTTAAAGCAGAGGCAAGCATTATTAAAGTATATTATTCTTATCATAATTCTTATAGTGATAGCAAGGCTTTCATTATTTCCGACGGCGAACCACACCTCGCAGAGCGAATGGCAAAAGCTTTAAACCATCTGGCTACTTTTTGTGAGAAAAAGAAAGAAGCGTTTTAAAAATTAAAGATTATGAAATCAACGATTCACGAACACAAAAAACAAATAAAACTGAATGTGAGTAAAAAAACAATCACATTATTTACGATTTGCCTGTTGTTTATAGCAGGCACACAAACCGCGCAAGCACAAACAAAAGAAGAAACCATTGCGTGGATTAAAGAAAAGCTGGAGAAGTATGGTAATTGGAATCCTAGTGATACTTACAAAATAACAGATGTGAAAGTAAGCCCTTGTAGAATTAGTTGGACATATATGGAAAATGCAAAAGCTGAGATCTATTGTAGTTTTAATCCCAGTTCCGTAAAAAGCTGGAAAGTAGCTGAATCTAAAGAAAAGATTATGGCAGATTCCAAAGCCATTCTATGGAATTTGGAATACAACGGAAGCAGTTGGATGTCTGAGAATCTATACATAGCTAACGGCGAGGCGAACATTCACGAACGTATGATAAAAGCATTGTTGCACTTGGCAACTTTTTGCGAACAAGGCAAAGGCGAAGCCTTTTAGAAACAAAACACCTTTGGCAAAGTGTTGCAACCTTTGCCAAAGGTTATTAAACAACATTAAATTATAGAGATTATGAAAAGAATAATTACAATAATGCTGCTGTGCCTAACGGGAGTGGGCTGGGGGCAGGAAGTGAAAAAGGAAAAAGTAGGAAGTACTTCCCGTATCTCTTTTGTAATGGGAATCGGCAGTTCTGTGGCGTTTGACAATGTCCATCAAATGCCCGTTGTAAGTCCGCTCGATAATAATGTAAAAATGGAAGCGGGACAACGTGGCAGGGTGAGTGCTACTTTTGGTATTTCATATACCCCTTATGTTTACAAAATTACGGATAAGCAAAATCCCGAAGGATATTTTGCTACAAGAGGAATATCGTTTGTTGCATTCTTCAATCCGTTGAATCTTAGCAAAAGTTCCAATTTGGAAGAAAGTTTCAGCCTAAATAATTTTGGCTTAGGCATAGGTTATAAATCCATAACGGGATTTGGTGTTTACCTCGTAGGCGAAATAGCTTCTATTAAGCAACCCAGACAATGGTTTATTAATGAATTTCAGAATGGGGACAAATCTTACGAGATCAACGGACAAATTCAAAACGCATTCAGCAGTTCTGATGAAAGCATTTTTAGAAATAAACTCATTCCATACGTGGGTATAAAAGCGTGTTATACATTTGATATACTTAAAAAATTCAGTTCAGCCGTTGCACCTGATAATAACAATTAAATATTTTAAAACAATGAACACAAAAAAATTAAAAACAATGGTTACGGCAATACTATTGCTGTGTACCGTTTCTTCTTTTGCACAAACCAAGGAGGAAACTTTGGAATGGCTTAATCAGAATAGTCTCTATTGTGAATTGGTTTTTAAATACGATGGGGTCCAATATAGCTATAATTACCTTTTTTATGAAGACCATTTTGTAGAGGCTTGTTCTTATTTATATAATACCTCTAATTGGAAAAACAATAAAAAAATATACTATAAAGACATTTTTATGCAAGACGTTTCAAGATTAGATGTAGAAAATAATTCAAAATCAAACCCGCCAATTACTTACATCAATATACGTTTAAGTAAATATTACGATAAAGGAGCAGATGATTATTCTTATGAAGAAAAAGATGGGAATAGATTTAGTTTTTATTACAAAACCAACCAACCGAATGCTCGCAAGAATTTAGAAAAAGTATTGCGTGCCATTATGCACATGGCAAAGCTGCACGGTGCAGAGCCGTATAAAGATTTGTTTGGAGAATAATTTAAAAAAACAATTAAAAATGAACAAGATGAACAAACTAAAAAAAATGAAAATCAAAATCCAACAGCTATTCCTTTTCACAGGATTACTATTTATCGCAACAAGTTTTACCGGAACACCGGAAGCCGAAACCACGTTTGAATGGTCAGTATGGAAAACGTCAGACTGCTTCAGCGGGGTCAAATTCCGCTACAAGGTATTGGAGGACTATGCCCGGAACAAAGACAAAGTAGTGGTGGAAATAAAAAACCATTACGAAAAAGGTATCAGTTTCAATTACCACATCACCACCGATCCTTCTGAAAGTACATTCTATCGCCTTGATGATGTAAAATCGGGAGATGTCCGTACTGTAGAGAAAATCTTGGACAATAATAAAAAATGGTACCTGCTTGTGGATAAGCTTCGCTTTGAAGGTGACAAATATGGCGATCCATACCGGGAATGCGACCGATACTAATAATTGACAAATGGCAATGAACCCCCGACTGGCCCTTCTAAAAACCCGCTTGCAGCAAAAGCTACAGGCACAAGCTTTTTTTGAGGACAAAATCGCTCCTTGTGCGGAGCTGTTTTCAGTTTTCGGGAAATCGGGGGTTGGTTTTCAGGTCGCTGCTTGGATTGGTTTGGAAGAGGAATGGCAGCCTCATTTGGTCGCTAAAATGCAGGAATTGTCGGATGGTTTTAAAATGGAAGGCAACAATAAATCTGTAGAATTGCTCGATGATCTTTTTGTGCAATATCCCAGTCTAAATGCCTTAAGATATGTGCCGCCCATTGAAAAGATGGAAATAGAAACATCTGAAAATCCGCTGAGAAAAATTGTGGAACACCTGCAATTGGAAGATACGGAGGTATATGTTTATTTCTTGCGGTATGCCCCTTTGTTACAAATGAAACTGTACGACATCTTCAGGATAGATCAAGACGAAATGTTCAACTTTTGGCAGGGCGATGTGGTTATTTTTCCAAAGGTTATAACTTGGTTGATAGCCTATTCCTTGGAGGAGGAATGGTATGCCGGTCGCTCAACTTCCAAATAGGGATAAGGAACTTGAAATAAAAACTTAGAGATAACAAAGATGAAAAAACTTACTACCGTTCTATTTTTTTTCTGTTCCATCATCACTTATTCCCAACAAAAGGAATGGAAAGACCTTGTAACAATCCTCGACGAGGAACTGACCTTTTTCAAAGGCAAAAAAGGCTATATCCAAATGAACACCTGGAGCTATACCGATTTTGAAATCCAATGGGGCTTTTTGGATGAAACCTATCTTTATTGGTCCGTTCATAATGCAGATCGATTTTCGGGCAACTCGGAAACAACAGTTTCATATTTTGCTCTTAATGATTCGATTGGGTTTTGCAATATTGACATCGCTTACAATTATTTTAAATATTATCCGGAATTTCCAGATTGTCTTTTTATAACGTTGAAAGTATGTCCGGATCAGTCGATTGAGATGCAATCAAAACCGGCCCCCGATCCCTTTGGCGATGAATGGATGCAAAATATGATTTCCATAGATGAGGTAGATGCCATTACCCTTCCCGTGAGGGCCGAAAGTCTTCCGAAAATCCTGAAGGCGGTAAATGCATATATGGGAAAGAAGATAAAACCCAAATTGTTGAAAGATTTGAAAGAAGATGGAAGATGATTCCTAAACCAATATCTAGTTGTTGTTTCATTTAAAATTAAAGTTATGAAACGAGTTTTTTCTTTTGTACTCGTATTTTTTTCAGTCCATCTGCTTTTTGGACAACAAAAAGAATGGCAGAACCTGTTGCAGCTTCTGCAAAAAGAAGCTGCTTATTTTGAAGGAAAAAATGGGTTTATCCAACTTTTAAAAAGTGATCACAACATCTTTTCCATTGAAAAATTTACCATAAACGATTCGTTGGTCGTTTCCAAAATGTGGCTTGGCGATCGTTTTGACAGTGAAAACCCCGGACAATATCTTGAAGAGCGCATTGTGTTGGAACCGGAGCTTTCCATCGTTTCCACAGAAATTTATTACGACTTCAGTTATTATTTTGAGAATTTCCCTGAAACGCAATTTTTGTTGCTTGAGCTTGATTCCAATTATCCACTGCGCCACCAAACCATTTCCATCCACAAAAATCCGGAAACAGGGGAAGATGAAAGAGTTGAATTGGAGGGCGATACAAACCAAATCCTCATTCCCGTCCGCAACAAAAACCGGGAGAAAATATTCAAAGCCATCGACCAGTATCAGCGCACGACTCTGAAAAACAAACTGGAAGACGATCGCTGGCATTAAAACAAAAGTTAATCCGATAAGTTTGGTAGCTTCCAATCAAATTTTAGGGTACAGTAAAATAAAAACCCACAGCACAAAATTTGCATGTACGCAAGTTATTTCGCAAGGAAACATTATAACTTTTCCTTCAAATATGCGG
>JAAYLC010000049.1 GCA_012522045.1 Bacteroidota bacterium | reverse complement strand
GCTTGTTCAGTTATCAATCGCCATGCTTTTTTTGTGTTTTCTAAATATTCCAAATGCGAAGTTTTCCACCCGTTTAAATGATTGTAAGTATGATTCCCAACTTGATGTCCTTCGGATAGTATGGCTTCAAAAATTTGTTGATGCTTTTTGATGTTCTCACCAATACAGAAGAACGTTGCTTTGGCATTGTAGCGCTTCAGTTGTTCTAAAACCCAAGGCGTTACTTCCGGAATAGGGCCATCATCAAAAGTTAGAAAAATTTCCTTAGAGGCAACAGAAATTTGCCATACCCTATTTGGATATAACGTCTGGATTATTTTCGGAACTCCAACCGGATTCATTAGTACGTGTTATGGAGTATAAAGTTCCGGTTCGGGAGTTTCCTCAAGTTGTTCCTGTAAAGCTCTGAGAACATCTTCGTTTAAATCGATAAAATCAGAAGAATCTATGAAATTCTCTCCACTATCAATAGCGCGTCCGGTGGTTTCTTCATATCTGAGTCTTTCACTATCCGAATAGAAATGCCCAAACAAGCGAATGTAGCTGTTAAAGGTATCAACTTCTTTTCTGCCGTATGCTTCTTCGTCGTACATGGCAACCGTTCTAACAATTCTTCGATACTGTTCCATGGTTCCTATAATTTCATTTGCAATGTTGCGTTGATGATTAAATTTAAAACCGCTGTACCAGGTTAAATATTCCTGATGAATGGTAGAAACTTCCTCAAAAATTTGACGTGCTTTTTCAGGACGACCGAGTTTGTAATAATTTGAAATATAGGGTTCCAATAGCGAGTAATATTCATAGAACTTAACCGGCATCTTTTCCATTGCCAAATCTAAAATTTCCTCTGCTTTTTCGTTTTTACCTTCTTCAATTAAGGTTTCAGCAAGACGCGCAAGATTGCTTCTGTAAGAGATTGAATTTTTTCGCGTTTCGGGATCGTGATAAATGTCCGGACTTTCCCCGTTACCCCAATCCCAATTCATGACAATAGTGTACATTTTTTCGGAGTCGATGCGGCCTATATCCAATGAGTATTGATTTTCTCTCGGCGTGTAAATTGGAACTAATTTGTAAGCTGCACCTTCTAATTGCAAATAATCTTTCATCCAGATATAGTCATCGTCATTAAAGCTTCCGCCGCTAAAATAAATGGGGCGTTCCCAATCATTGTTAGCAATGATGTCCAACATCATCATACGATTTTTATAAATCACGTTGGAGTTTAGATTGATATAAATATCTGAAACAATTTTATTAGCATTTTTTTCTGCGACAATTCCGTGGGCAAGAACTTTTTCTTTATTCACAGGAACACGAATCACACGTGATGGGAATGTGTGGACACGTTGTCCGTTTTCAAGATAAATACTGGTTCTGTCAGATTCATCAGCCACAAAATTCATCCAAGTATTAATATCTAATGTGTCTACAGGCGTTCGTTGGTAAAGTAAGAAATCACGAGTTCCAAAACGGTATTGCTCATGCGTTAATTGCGAAGGAATCGGATCGCTGGTAAAGGCTTTTCTTTTCATATCGTCAATGTACCAATCTGTTTGGAACAGGCTGGTGTTTACCACACGCACATCTTGTCGGTATTGCTCAATATTTTGAGCATACCACAAGGCGAAAGTATCATTGTCTCCAATGGTAAAGATGATACCGTTGGGATCGATAGAATCTAAATATTTTTTAGCCATTGATAATGCGGTATATCTTCCGCTTCGATCGTGATCATCCCAATTTTGAGAAGCGAGCAAAACAGGACCGGCCAGGGTAGTCACAAAAAGAACCACGGGAAGTGCCACTCGGGGTTTAAGATGGCGCTTAAGCAAATCAAAAAGCGCATAGACACCAATGGCTATCCACATTCCGAACACGTAAAAACTTCCCACCAATGCGTAATCCCGTTCACGAGGTTCAAACGGACGTTCATTTAAATATATTTTTAGGGCAATTCCCGTAAACAAGAAAAAAACCATAAAAACCCACCAGTTATTGCGGTCGTTTTTAAAATGAAACAGAAAACCGATAATTCCTATAATTAACGGGAGAAAATAATAGGTGTTTCGTCCTTTGTTATTTTTTACCACTTCCGGTAAATCACTTTGATTTCCCAAGCGCATTTCATCGATAAACTTTATCCCGCTTATCCAATTCCCGTTTAGAATATTGTTTCGTCCTTGAATATCGTTTTGACGTCCCACAAAATTCCACATAAAATAACGCCAATACATATATCCGAATTGGTATTCGAACATGAATTTTAAGTTTTGGAAAAACGTAGGCGGTTCAATGTTTAAAAATTCTCCATACTCTTTTAAAAATTCGTGAAAATCTTCGGCATCGACCATTCCTTGTCTGAAGGCATTTTTAAAATTACTTACCAATTCTACCAAACGAGGTTCGTCCAAATACTCAGATTTTATGGAAAATTCTAATCCGTTTGTATAGGTCAGATAATTTGTGCTGTGTTCCGAACTCCACATCCGCGGTAAAAAACCTTTTTGGGAATCTTCTGTGTTTTGTAGAGCGTTTTTATAATTGTTTACAATGACGTATTTGTTAAGTTCATAATCTCTTTCATAATTTGGTTTGTCGTCCTTATACGGGTTTTTCTTGTCCAATCCGACATAGGTTTCCGTAAACATGGGACCGTAAATAATAGACGTTTCCGGATATTGTTCGCGGTTGTAATAGGCTAATAATTCCCGTGCATCTGAAGGATTATTCTCATTTATCACCGTTCCGGCATTCGCACGTATGGGGAGCATCAACCAACATGAAAATCCTATAAAAATAAAAAGCAAACAAAGAATTAATGTGTTGGCATGAACCAATCCTTTTTTTCGGGTATACTTTAAAAAATAATAAAAGAGTCCTATGAAAATAAGTGCAGCTATGATGGTTCCGCTATTAAATGGCAGTCCGATTGTGTTCACAAAAAATATTTCCGACGAACTGAAAAGTTTCATGGTCGTCGGCAGGAGAAATATAAAAATAAACAAGAGTAAGGCTGCACTTGAGATACACGCAATGATAAAGTTAAGCGGAGTTATTCTTTTTACTTGTTTAAAATAATATAAAAACACAATTGCCGGAATGGCAAGCAATGCCATAAAGTGAACTCCGAAGGATAATCCGATAATAAGAGCAATAAGTATCAGCCATCGGTTTCCGCGTGGGGTATTCATGTCTTGTTCCCAGCGTAAACCGAGATAAAATAAAATAGACATCAGACAAATTGCCATGGCATATACTTCGGCTTCCACGGCGCTAAACCAAAAACTGTCGGTAAAAGTAAATGCCAATGAGCCTACTGCTGCACTTCCTAAGATTGCAATTGCACGGGTTTTGTCAATCGCTTCGTGCAAACCGACCATCTTTGAAATTAAGATAGTAAGCGACCAAAACATAAATAAAATGGTGAAAGCACTTGCAAAAACGGACATCAAGTTGATGGCGAGTGCAATATAGCTTGCATCCGGAGCAAAAATTGAGAAAAATGCACCAATCATTTGATAGAGTGGTGCTCCCGGAGGATGGCCTACTTCCAGATTACTTGAAGTTGTAATAAATTCTCCCGAATCCCAAAAACTCAAGGTGGGTTCAACAGTCAGACAATAGGTGATAAGAGCGATGCTAAAAACAAACCAGCCCGTGATTTTATTCCACTTAATAAAATTAATTTGTTGCATGTAATCCGGCTAAATTAGAAATTGCGAATTTGAGTATATTATATTGAAATACGCGTAATTGATGATTTTTAGACCTTCATGAATCGGTATTCTTTCTTTTTTTAACATAGATTCTTTTTATACAGATTCAATTCATTTACTTTAGCGTTAAAAATTAACGCATGATTACTTTAAAAATTATAAAAACAAGTTATCTCACCCACAATGTGAAGCAATTTGTTGTGGAAAAACCGAAAGATTTTGTTTACAAACCCGGACATTCCACGTATCTGTCAATCAATCAACCGGGATGGGAGGACAAACGACGTCCGTTTACGTTTACTTCTTTAAATGCATGGCCTCACTTGGAGTTTATCATAAAAATTTATGATGAACACAATGGCGTGACTAAGCAAATGGGAACTTTAAATGCCGGTGATGAGTTCATCATGCACGAAGTTTTTGGATCTATAGATTACAAAGGACCGGGAATTTTTCTGGCGGGCGGTACCGGAATTACCCCTTTTATTGCCATCTTCAGAGCCTTGCATTACAGCGGAAACATGAGAAAAATCGCCTTGATTTATTCCAATCAAAAAAGAGACGATGTGATTTTGGGAGAAGAACTGTTCCAAATGTTGGGTCCGGCATACCTAAATGTATTTACGCGCGAAGGCGTCATTGGATTTAAAGAGAGAAAAATTGACAAAAAGTTTTTGATAGAAACCATCGGTCGTTTTGACAGAAGATTTTATGTATGTGGTCCAAAGAGTTTTACCGAGGAAATTACAGAAGCATTAATAAGTTTGGGTGCAGAACCGGAATCGATAGTAATATAGTAGAAGTTTTGAGCGCGCTGCAAATTGCCCGATAGCAGTGATTTTATTCAAAGAGGAATGGCTAAAATTTATTTCACTCGAATTTTTGGAAGTATCAAAGTTTATTATAAATTTGCATCCGCATTAAGGAACTGGCCCATGGTGTAACTGGCAACACGTCTGATTTTGGTTCAGAAGAGTCTAGGTTCGAGCCCTAGTGGGCCAACAAAAAAGAATCCTGCTTTCGAAAGATTGCAGGATTTTTTTATCCCTGTAACTGTTGATTTAGAAAAAATCAACAATAAGAATCTAAAAGTATCGCAAGAATATTCAGAATGAGGTTCATATAAAATGTTTATTTTTGCACACCTTAATTCACTAGTTATATTATGGAAGCAAAATTCAAAGAATATAAGCAACTTAATCTTACTCAAATTGCCGATGAAATACTTGATTTTTGGAAAAAGGAGCGTATTTTTCAGGAGAGTATTTCCATTCGAGAAGATGCAGAACCTTTTATATTTTTTGAAGGGCCTCCGTCAGCAAACGGACTTCCGGGGATTCATCATGTGATGGCGCGAACTATTAAAGATATTTTTTGTAGGTATAAAACCCAAAAAGGATTTAAAGTTGAACGCAAAGCCGGATGGGACACGCACGGACTGCCCATAGAACTTGGTGTTGAAAAAGAATTGGGAATTACCAAAGAAGATATCGGAAAAAAGATATCGGTTGAGGCGTATAATGAAGCTTGTAAAAAAGCCGTCATGCGGTACACTGATGTCTGGAACAATCTTACCGAAAAAATAGGGTATTGGGTCGATATGGACAATCCGTACATTACCTATGAACCTAAATATATGGAGAGTGTATGGTGGTTGTTAAAAGAAATCTACAACAAAGATTTACTTTATAAAGGATACACCATTCAACCGTATTCACCAAAAGCCGGCACGGGATTAAGCTCTCACGAATTAAATCAGCCCGAAACGTATCAAGATGTTACCGACACCTCGGTTGTTGCGCAGTTTAAAGCAATAGAAGAAACGCTTCCTGAATTTTTGAAACCGTATAAAAATATCTGGTTTTTAGCGTGGACCACGACGCCTTGGACACTTCCAAGCAACACCGCACTGACTGTGGGACCAAATATTGATTACGTACTGATAAAAACCTACAATCAATATACTTTTGAATCCATTCAGGTGATTTTGGCTAAAAAGCTCATCGCTACACAGTTTACAGGAAAATATCAAGAAGTTTCTGAGGAAAACGAAATTGAAAATTACGATTCCGGAGCGAAAAAAATTCCCTATTACATAGTAACAGAATTTAAAGGAGAAGCGTTGGTAGGCATTCGCTATGAACAATTGATGGAGTACGCATTGCCATATGAAAATCCGGAAAATGCTTTTCGCGTCATATCCGGAGATTTTGTAACAACTGAAGACGGAACAGGAATCGTTCACACCGCACCCACATTTGGTGCAGATGATGCGAAAGTAGCCAAAGAATCCGTTCCACCCGTTCCTCCGATGTTGGTTAAAGATGAAAACGACAATCTTGTTCCTTTAGTCGATCTTCAAGGGAAATTCCGTCCGGAAATGAAAGAGCTTGCCGGGAAATATGTCAAAAATGAATATTATGATGATGGAGAAGCACCGGACAAATCGGTGGATGTTGAAATTGCCATTCAATTAAAAACAGAAAATAAAGCGTTCAAGGTAGAGAAGTATGTGCACAGTTATCCAAATTGTTGGCGTACCGACAAACCGATTTTATATTATCCGTTAGATTCGTGGTTTATCAAGGTCACTGCGTTTAAAGGCCGCATGTACGAATTGAATAAAAAAATTAATTGGAAACCCAAAGCAACCGGAGAAGGTCGTTTTGGAAATTGGCTTGCCAATGCGAATGATTGGAATTTATCCCGTTCGCGATATTGGGGAATTCCCTTACCAATTTGGAGAACGGAAGACAAAACAGAAGAATTGATTATCGGATCGGTTGCAGAATTAAAGAAAGAAATTCAAAAATCGGTTGATGCCGGATTCATGACTGAGAATATTTTTTCTGAGTTTAAAGAAAATGATTTTTCTGATGAAAATTACAATCAAGTCGATTTGCATAAAAATATCGTAGATGCTATTGTGCTTGTTTCCAAACAAGGAAAACCCATGTATCGCGAAGCCGATTTGATAGATGTTTGGTTTGATAGCGGAAGCATGCCTTATGCTCAGTGGCATTATCCATTTGAAAATAAAGAAAAGGTAGCGAATACGTGGCGAAAAGCAGATTTTATAGCCGAAGGTGTAGACCAAACACGCGGTTGGTTTTATACGCTTCATGCTATTGCAACGATGATTTTTGATGATGTAGCTTATAAAAATGTAGTTTCCAACGGTTTGGTTCTGGATAAAGAGGGGCAGAAAATGAGCAAACGATTGGGCAATGCGGTGGATCCCTTTGAAACTTTAGAAAAATATGGTCCCGATGCCACACGTTGGTATATGATTAGCAATGCCAATCCGTGGGATAATCTAAAATTTGATTCAGAAGGAATTTCAGAAGTGAGAAACAAGCTTTTCGGAACGCTCTACAATACATACAGCTTTTTCAGCCTGTATGCGAATTTGGATAATTTTGAATACCTTGAAGAAGATATTTCAATCGAAAAACGTCCGGAGCTTGATCGCTGGATTTTATCAGAATTGAATACGCTAATTCGTAAAACAGATGAATATTACGATGATTATGAGCCGACGAAAGCAACACGTGCCATTGCTGATTTTGTTTTAGAAAACTTGAGCAATTGGTATGTTCGTTTAGGAAGAAGACGTTATTGGAAAGGGAAATACAACGAGGATAAAATTTCTGCATATCAAACCTTATACACTTGTTTGGAAACAATTGCCAAACTATGTGCTCCGGTAGCTCCGTTTTATTCCGAACATTTATACAGAGATTTGACTAAACATTTAAGAGAAACGGTTAAAAAGAAAAAAAATATAAAAAAATCAGTCCATCTAACCGAATTTCCGGTCGCGGATGAAAATTTAGTCGATAACGGGCTGGAACGCAAAATGAAAAAAGCACAAACCATTTCATCTTTGGTTTTATCGCTTCGACAAAAAGAAAAGCTAAAAGTGCGACAACCGCTTCAGAAAATCATGATTCCGGTATTAAATGCATCGGAGCAGGAAGAAATATTGGCCGTTTCAGAGTTGATTAAAAGAGAAGTCAACGTAAAAGAGATTGAATTGATTAATGAAGACAACGATTTGTTGGTCAAGCAGATAAAGCCTGATTTTAAAGTTCTAGGACCGCGATTTGGAAAAGAGATGAAACAAATTGCCCAACTTATTTCCGAATTTGGACAACAAGAAATTGCCACGCTGGAAAGAGAAGGAGAAATTGAAGTTTTTCTTAACAAAAAAAGTACTATTTTGGCACTGTCTGAAGTGATAATTACTTCGCAGGATATTGAAGGATGGCTGGTTGCAAATTATAACGGGACTACTGTGGCGTTGGATATTCACGTAACCCCGGAATTGAAAAATGAAGGAATTGCACGAGAGTTGGTCAATCGTATTCAAAATCTTCGTAAGGACAGTGGATTTGAAGTGACAGACAGAATTGAAATAACAATTCAAGAAGATAACATGTTAAATGAAGCCGTGAAAAATAATATTCAATATATTAAAGAAGAGACTTTGGCAAATACATTGGAATTTGTTGCATCTTTACCAAACGGAACGGAAATTACATTTGACGGAATAAAAACGTATATTAATATTAAAAAAGTTTGATTATGACAGAGACAGAAAAAACAAGATACTCTGATGCCGAATTGGAAGAGTTCAGACAGTTGATAAATGAAAAGATAGCAAAAGCTACCGCACAGTTGGAATTGATTAAAAGTTCATATAAGAATGACAGCAACAACGGAACTGATGACACATCTCCTACGTTCAAAGCGTTTGACGAAGGAAGCGAAGTCATGAGTAAAGAAGCAAATTCCCAACTGGCCATTCGTCAGGAGAAATTCATTCGCGATTTAAAAAATGCATTGGCTCGAATCGAAAATAAAACGTATGGAATTTGCCGAGTGACCGGAAAGTTAATCAACAAGGAACGTCTGAAATTAGTTCCTCATGCAACTTTGAGTATTGAAGCTAAGAACATGCAAAAGTAAACCTGTTTTAATTGCAACAATCAAAAACCTACTTCGTGTGTAGGCTAAAGGAAAATGTATGAGCTTAAAGAAAGCAGGATTGATTATTTTATTGATTTTGATAGTTGACCAGGTCAGTAAAATCTATATTAAAACAAATTTTGTTCTCGGAGAAGAAGTTTATGTTTTTGATTGGTTTCGAATTCTATTTGTCGAAAATGAAGGCATGGCTTGGGGAGCAAAAATACCGGGCGCCTACGGTAAATTAATCCTTACACTTTTTAGGATTGTGGCAATCATAGGAATCGGTTATTGGCTTTGGAATTCCATCAAAAAGAAAGCTCCGGGCATTCTCGTATTTTGTATTGCTCTTATTTTTGCAGGAGCAATGGGCAACATCATCGATTCTGTTTTTTACGGAGTCATTTTTAGTGACAGTTATCAGCAAGTTGCCACACTGTTTCCGCCCGAAGGAGGATATGGCACCCTTTTTCATGGGAAAGTGGTTGATATGCTTTATTTTCCGTTATATCACGATACCCTCCCCGAATGGATTCCCATAGTAGGAGGGAAATATTTCACCTTTTTTGATCCGGTTTTTAATATTGCCGATACCGCGATTAGCATAGCTGTTGGAATTCTACTTGTCTTTAATAAAAAAGCATTCCCCAAAGAAGAGGAAGTAGCTGATAAAGAAGAAACTTTATAGTCATTGTTTTTTCTCGTTTTCCATTTATCTTATTCAAGAAAAAAATAAATATCTCAATTCATTGAAGTCGTTATATGAGTTGAATTTTTCAATTAAATTAAACATAAACCGTTGGTCCTCATTGCTTCACGAACAGGTCTTAAATCTTGTGCCTTTTAGCAAAGCGATCATAAGTCTTCTTCAGACACGTCTATAAAAGAGTACGTTTTTTCAGGAGTAATGCAGTAATCCAATGGAATGTCCATCGGTTCGTGAGCTATACTTTCTTCAGCTTCAAAAAAAGACAAACCCACAAAAATTGTTTCTGGAGAACACTTGGCTAAAAACCGGTCATAAAATCCTTTCCCATAGCCAATTCGGTGTCCTTTTTTATCAAAGGCCAAAAGCGGAACAAAAACAATGTCAATTACCTCCGGTGATAACCGGATTCCGTTTGTCGGTTCCGGGATTCCATACGCTGAAAGAGATAATGGTGTATTGTCTTGAAGCAGATAATGAATCATTTCATTCGTATGGAAATCAGACTTTGAGGCTACAATATTTTTGTCTTTTCCGTGAAGGATCTGCAGCAGATAATCGGTGTTTATTTCTTTTTGTTTTTTGATAGTCAGAAAAATATGATAGTAAAGCTTGTCCCAAATCGGAAGTTCAAGCGAGCGATTGGCAATTTTCAAACTTTTTTCTTCGCGTTTCTCTTCTGAAAGTTTGTTGCGAAGTTCTTTATAATATTTTCGTAATTGCTTTTTGTCCATTTCGGCAATGATTTTAAAAAGTTCTGAATAATCTTATTTAATCATAGGGCACCGTTGCAGTAGATATGTGAAAAATAGCATCGCCCTGATTGACAATTGGAGATTGATTTACGTTGATGATAAATCCTTCATTTGGTGCAGCTACTTTGAATCGCATTTTTCCGTAAGGGTCGGTAATTGTAGCCAACAATTCACCTTTTTCAACGTGTTTGTCAGAAGGAATTTTAATATGAAGCAAACCGCTGCGCTGGGCACGAATCCATTTGCTTTTTGAAATAATAACTGTTTTTTTGTGTTTGGCAGGCGGTGGTGTTTTTTTATTTAACATCTCCAAATGGTGAAAAAACCGGAGAACGCCATCGACGCCCTCTTTTACAACTTCTTTATTGTTTTCCAAGGTTTTTCCGCCTTCAAAAAGTAAAGATGGAATGCCTCTATCGGCACAAGTCATTCGGTAGGATTTATCTAACAACGGCGAGTAAATCGTAAAAGGCGCATTAAATATTTTAGCCAATTCTAAAAGTTGTTCGTCTCCGGGATGAATGCGAATTTGCGGGGCATTATGCCGGCTGGCACCACCGGTGTGGAAATCGAGGCAATAGTCACAGTGCGGCAGAATCTCCTTGGTGAAATGATAGGCAACTCTGCTTGCCAAAGAACCGCTTTTTGTGCCCGGAAACACCCGATTTAAATCGCGCCCGTCGGGATAAAATCGATTGCCGTTAAGAAATCCGAGAATGTTGACGATGGGAATACAGATGACGGTTCCTCGTTTGGGTTTGTTGTATTTCTTGGCAATAATCTGGCGAATAATTTCCACTCCGTTTATTTCATCTCCATGAAGCGCTGCGGTAAGCAGTACTGTGGGACCGGGTGTTTTGGAACGTTCGATAATTATCGGAATTTCAATTGGGGTGGTCGTAAAAAGCTTCGAAATGCTAAAATCTAAAGTTTTACTTTCACCAAGGGCAATTCGCTCATTGAGAATAATTAGGTCACGATCTTTTTTCTTACGCATTATTAGGTATTTCGTTCGATATACTTAATGATTTCGTTTGCAATGTCTTTTCCCGTAGCTCTTTCGATTCCTTCCAATCCGGGCGATGAGTTTACCTCCAGAATTAACGGTCCCCGCGCCGATTGTAAGAGGTCAACGCCGGCAATGTCTAAACTCATCGCTTTGGCAGCTTTTAGCGCAGCAGTCTCTTCTTCATCGGTTAGGTTTATAACAGTAGCCGTACCGCCACGATGAAGATTGGATCGGAATTCACCTTCTTTAGCTTGGCGTTTCATAGCGCCTACCACACGTCCGTCCACGACAAAAGCACGGATATCGGCACCTTTGGCTTCTTTGATGTATTCTTGAACAATTACCCGTGCTTGAAGATTGTTAAATGCTTCGATAACCGATTCGGCTGCTTTCCGGGTTTCAGCCAAAATCACACCAATGCCCTGAGTGCCTTCCAAAAGTTTGATAATAACCGGGGCGCCGCCGGCTTGAGTAATAATTTCTTTTATATTTTTTGAATAGTTTGTAAAAACTGTTTTCGGCAAGCCCAATCCGGCACGTGCCAATACCTGAAGACTTCGAAGTTTGTCACGCGACCGAACAAGCGCTTGAGATTCGGTAGTGGTAAAAACACGCATCATCTCAAACTGACGCACTACTGCGGTACCGTAAAAAGTGACAGAGGCTCCAATCCGGGGGATGATTGCATCGGCATCTTCAATCTGACGACCATTGTAATAAATCATCGGTTTCT
Organism: Bacteroidota bacterium; assembly: GCA_012522045.1. Classification (GTDB taxonomy): domain Bacteria; phylum Bacteroidota; class Bacteroidia; order Flavobacteriales; family Flavobacteriaceae; genus JAAYLC01. Next base: position 2,226 of record JAAYLC010000049.1, on the reverse strand, counting down.
TTTTCTCAATAACAATATCACATTTTACATGATTTATCACTTCAGCATTATGCTTGCGTTTTTTGGCAGCTTCAACCAAACGTTTGGTCGAATAAAGGTTGGCATTGGTCGAAAGGATTTTAATATTCATTGTGGAACAAGTGATATTTGAATTTCTACAAAATATGTATTTAATTATATTGTTTTTGTTTATGAGAAAGATAGGATTTTCCGGGATCAACAATGAACTTGTTTTTTAAAAAATGACGCCCCAAAAGTACGGGAAAACGCATTTCTTCTCTATCGCTTAAAGTTAAGAATATATCGTATGTGTTATTGAAAAGAACGATTTTACTTTTTATTCGGTAACGAACTTCAGCAATGCCGTTACTACTTCTGACGATTTTTTTATCATACTTGTCAAAAACAAATTTTTTCTCGTGATAATCAGGATGGTCTAAATCCAAAAAATTACATTTTAACAAGCCGTTTTCCTCTTTTAAGTTTTTGCAATGAATGGAGGAAGTGTATGCTCCTGTATCGATTTTCACATCGATATCATATAAGTTTAAAAGAGGGAAATCTGCTTTGTCGAATCTACCTATTTCTTTTTTCAAAAAAACTAATATTTAATTTTCCCGAAGGAAAGAATTTAAACATACCAATATAAGAATAGTAATTTAATTTTGCCAAATAAATGATGCGGTAGAAATTAGAAATTGTTTAAAAACAAACAGCCGAATAAACAAAAGGTCATTCGGCTGTTGTGATTTTGAATAAAAACTTAAAGATTATTCGACAACAAGCTTTTTAGTTACTTCAGCCTTTCCGGAACTTATCTTTACAAAATAAATTCCTTGTGCCAAATCTGATATATTAAACGTATCACTATTCAAGTTGGATGAATGGTGGTGTTTTAATACTTGTCCTAAATTATTGATGATTTGAATGGTAGCATTTCCGGTAAATAATTCTCCATATTTGATTGTAAACTCATCTTTGGCAGGATTCGGATAGATTTTTACTTCGGATTCGAATAAGATGTCTTCTATTCCTACGGCACTACAATTAAATATTCCATCAGAATGTTCTTTGGCTCGTGCGCGCTCGCTAACCCATCCTGTAACCGTATTTTTGGCTCGTACAGAATACCAAAACGTTTCATCGGGATTGGTAATTGGAATATCAATAGTTGTATTTGAAGTCGTTCCTACGATTTCCATATATTTTTCACCGAGAAGATATACATCGTAAGCGTCTGCATTGGGAACCTGAGTCCAGGTAAGAGATAAAGTATCGGGACAGACTTTTGAAACATTTATCACTGATGGATATCGTCCGATGCTGAATGTTTCCGGACTGATGCTTTCATGGATTCCCGATACGATTTTCATTAAATTCTGTCCGTTGTAAATCGGCGGAACTCTCCACTGGTATAATCTGTCAGCAGCAGGAACAGTATCTATAAATTCCCAAGTTGCTCCGTTATCATCAGAAAAATACAACTCGAAGTCTGAAGTTACATTCGTTGCATCCCAATGAAGATAATAGAGTTGTCCTGAAATCATTGATTCTCCTCCAATAGGATACGTGATGTTTAAATTTTCTTCAATTACTTCATAAACCAGAAAGTATTCTTGAGGTCCAAAAGGAATATTAAATCCATTAATATTTACTGTATAGCTTCCGGCGGCCGGGTTGTTTATTAAAACTTGTTCCATGTTATTCAATCTGTCAATTCCGTTTGTGGCCGGTGTATCTAAATTTACAGGATTTGGCGTGGTGTCCAAAACCCAAGGAAGCAAGGTAGTATTTGCAGGATCTGTCACTGTCAAATCCAAGTCATTTACAAGGGCAGGTTTCGCGCCTGCTGTAGCTTCTTTATCACTCCAATAAAGCATAAAACGGACTTGAGTAACTCCTGCGGGAATAGTTATCGTGTGTGTTTGTGTCTGTCCTTGAGAAATACTATCTAACAAATAGCGTTCGTCTTCAATTAATTTTGCTGCTTGCAATCCATTGACGATTCCCCAACCGTATTTAAAGTCGGGACCGACATTTCCTGCGTCATTGGCTGTGTTTAATAATGCAGCTTTAATCAACGCTGCAGATGGATGGTCGCCATTATTCAATTGGCTGTAAACTTCGTATAACTGTGCAGAAACACCTGCAATTCCCGGAGCAGCAGCAGATGTACCTCCAAAAGATTGATAAGTATTATGCTCATCTGTTGAAATTTGGTTTTGT
>JAAYLC010000126.1 GCA_012522045.1 Bacteroidota bacterium | reverse complement strand
CATCTGCATTTTCATGAATGTCTGTAATAGTTGGAACATCAAATGTTTCTGAAACTTTCCGAAGGATTTTTAAAGCTTTTTCATTTCCAATTCCTGTAAAACTGTCGATTCGGCTTCGGTTTGCTTTTTTAAAACTCCCTTTGAAAACATAAGGAATTTCAAGCCTGTCAGTAATAGTGACTATTTTTTCAGCAATTCGTAGCGCCATTTCTTCACCTTCAATGGCACAAGGACCGGCAAGTAGAAAAAAATTATCGGAATCGGTATGCTTGAGTTTTGGAATTAGATTTAAATTCATAGTAAATATATTTTATAGACAAAGATAGAGATTCATCTTCGGTTGCTGTTTTTAATAAAGACTTTTATAACATTCACAAAAGTAGATTCTTATAGCCTGCTTAATTTAATTAAAAATTAAAAGGGATATGAACCGATAAAACGATGTTTCTGCCTTGTTCCGGCAACTGAATTAAACGATAATAATTGGTGTGGTCAAAATATTTTTGATTAAACAAATTGGAAACACTCATATTTATCTGAACGACTTCTTCATTTTTCATTTTGATTCCCGTTCCTAAAGAAAGTGACCACACATGATAACCCGGTGTTTTTTCTTCCGGCGGAACGATTTTATTTTGAGGAGCCGCGATTCGTGCTTCCAAGTTGATATAACTGTCTTCTAAATATTTAGAAAATAATTCCGGGGTGTAAGAAATGCCTGCAAGTCCGGAAAGCGGTGGTGTAAAAGGCAAAGTGTATCCCTTTTTGTCACCGGAAACTTGCCGACTGTAAACGTACTCCAGATTTCCGCTAAATGTGAATAAATTATTGAATTTTACCTCTGCTGCCAATTCTGTTCCGGTTCGGAAAACGGGTGCTTGTGTATATTCAAAAATCTGATTTCCCGCGCCGTAATGGGTGTCATAATCGGAGGTTGGATTCAGGTAAATAAAATTGTCGAAATAATTGATAAAGGGCGTGATTCGCAAATGCAAATTTTCCGTGTTCCAATCCAAAGCAATATCCATTTGGTAAGATTCTTCAGGATTGAGATTTGCATTGCCTTTTTCAAATCGGTAGTAATCATAATTTACACCATTTGCAGCCAACTCGTGAGCAGCAGGCATGCGGAACGCTTTTCCCAAATTGGAACTCAATGTAAATTGCGTGTTGATATCATATTGAAACCCTAATGAATAAGTCAAGCTGTGAAATTCTTTTTGAAACTCGGGAGCACGGACTAAGTTCGCGTAGGTTGTGTTTCCATCGTGTGAAATTTCACTTTCAAACCAATCGCGATATTCTTTGATGTCAATTTTTCCGTAATCATATCGAATAGCGCCCAATACCATAAAATTGTCGTTTAGTTCCCATTTATCAAATAGAAATCCACCGATTTTGTAATTTTTAAATTCCGGAATTAAGAATCCCCAACCTTTGATTTTATTTTCTTGGATTTCTCCGTTGATTCCGAAAGTCAAACTGTGTTTATCGAAATCAATTTTATCGCGTGCATTGATTGAATAGACATTTTTAAAATATTCCATTTCCAAATCAGAAGGGTCGGGACGGTCACCGGGATAGGAGGGCGGCATATATCCATGCGCCATGTAAGGACTGAACTCTTGTCGGAAGTTGTTTTGGAATCCCAAATCAAATTTCAACTGATGATTTCCGATATTCCATTCCGTGCGATTGACGATTTTTGTATGCGAAACCTTATCGTAAGGCAACAAAATATCGCGACGGGAGGCATCGTGCATTTCTTCATCGACATTCATAGGTTCCAAACCGTGGGCATTGGCAAAAGAACCTTTTTTGTTGTAGAAATTGGTAAAATAAAATTCGGAGTTAAAGTTATTTCCGATATATCCGGCGCGTAAAAATTTATGGAATTCCCTGCCGGCTGTATTTCGCACTCGATTTTTATGCAATCTAACCGAATAATTATAAGGGTATATCGTTTCAGCAGGAACGGTATAATCTCCGTAATTGTGATAGGTCAAACGGCCATCAGCAAACCATTTGTCTTTTCGCGTGTATAAATGTAAGGAACTTCCATAGTGCATATTGTTGGTTTTCCCGATGACATCGAAACTTCCTCCGGAAGTGAATTTTCCGGGTCTTTTGGTAGAATTCATAACAATCACGCCGCCAACCGCATCCGATCCATACATAAAAGAAGCAGGACCACGAGAAATTTCTACAGTTTCTGCATTAAATTGGTCGATTTCCAATCCGTGATCGACGCCCCATTGTTGACCTTCATGTTTAATTCCGTCTTCAATTACAGCAACTTCATTAAATCCGAGGCCGCGAATTAAAGGTTTGGACGAAGATGACCCAATGCTCATACTTTTGATTCCGGGTAATTTTTCCAACGTCTGAATCAAACTTCCGCTTAAGTTTTGTCGGATATAATCATTGTGAATGATTTCTGAGGAAATCGTTTCAATTTTTTCAATCCGATGGGGTTCATAAGTTCCGGTAATTTGGACACCTTCAAGTTCAAAACCGGGAAGTTCCATAATCCAGGGTTCGGATAAAACGGTGTCTTCTGTGAGGGTATAACTAATGATCTTGTTGTTGTAACCCAAAGCTACGGCAATAAAAATATAATCTCCTTCCGGAAGTTTCTCAAACCTGAATTTTCCTTGACTGTCGGTGGTGGCAGTTTGTCCAAGATCCTGAACAAAAATTTTAACATCGGGTAACGGCATTTCCGATTCGTTGATTACCGTACCTTCCAAAAAATACGATTGCGCTTTTGCAAAAACGCCAAGGAAAACAAAGCACAGAAAAATTAAATATTTTTTAATTTTCATTTTATTCAATAATGTCAATGCTTAATCCTCTGATTGCCTGCCAACCTTCTTTATCGGTAACTTTAATCAGAAAATGATAATCTCCAGTGTCCACATCTTCCGGCACATAGATATCAACTTCGGCCACATACCTTTTCAATCCCTCGGGAATTGGATAATTTTCAACAACCACAAAAGGATTAACAGGTTGTTTTACGTCATTT
>JAAYLC010000223.1 GCA_012522045.1 Bacteroidota bacterium | reverse complement strand
ATTTGCCCGTCTCTTACCTTTGCGGCGACGGCAAATCCAATCATCTATCAAAATGCAACTCCCGTCTTTGTCGACAGTGACTATGAAACCTGGAACATGGATCCAAAAGCACTGGAGCTGGCTTTTGAAAAGTACGGTGATAAGATAAAAGCAGTTTTGGTTGTGCATCTCTATGGTTTGTCAACTGACATGGATAAGATCATGGAGATTTGCGATAACTATAATGTACCTGTTATTGAGGACGCTGCTGAATCCCTGGGAGCCTATTATAAAGGTAAACATACCGGGACTATCGGAGAACTTGGGGTTTTTTCATTTAATGGCAATAAAATTATTACCACATCCGGCGGCGGCATGCTGGTTTCCGCCGATGAAGAGAAAATCAAGAAGGTTAGATTCTGGTCTTCGCAGAGCAGAGATCCGGCCAGACACTATCAGCACAGCGAATTAGGCTTTAACTATCGCATGAGCAATATTGTCGCCGGAATCGGCAGGGGCCAGCTTAAAGTACTAGATCAGAGATTAGCCAAAAAGAAATATATTTTCGAATATTATAAAAAAGAACTCGGCCATTTAGATGGCATAGGTTTTATGCCTATCAATGAATGGAATGAACCCAACTATTGGTTGAGCGTGATAACTTTGGAAGGCAGAGTCAGGCCAATTGATCTGATGAAAGCACTTGAAGCTCAGAACATTGACACCAGACCTGTGTGGAAGCCCATGCATCTGCAACCCTTCTTCGCCGATTGTGACTATATTGGAGGAGATGTGAGTGAAAAGCTGTTTGAGAATGGCCTCTGCCTGCCCAGCGACACTAAGATGACGGATGAGGATTTGGAGCGGGTGTGTGGAGCGATCAGAAAATTTTTTTAGTAATAATTAGGTGAATTTTTTGAGATGAATAAAAAAAGACTATTTTATTCTTTACGGAGCTTGATGTGTCGAAGTGCTAGAAAATGCGCTGATTATTTTCGTAAAAAGAAGATATTCCACCATATAAGCCTGAGGGTTTCGTTCCAACCCAAATTGGTGCCTCTATATCCGGAGCTTATTTTGGATAGGTGATGATACTGTGATTGCGTCAGAAGTGGTTTTTGCGACGCATGATGTAACTCATATGGTTTTGCGTAATCTATACCCTGATGACGAGTTTCAGGAGCGCATCGGCCGTATTAAAATAAGCAATAACTGCTTAATTGGAGCAAAGAGTCTCATCATGTTATGGTGTCTCTGTACTGAAAGAAGCCAACCTCCCGGCAGGACAGATCGAACCACATCAGTTCAACAATGGTCCCTTATTTGGCGAATACACGGACAAAGTGCTAGACTTCATTTATACTAATAGATTGCTATGATTATTGATTACAAAAATGACATTTATTTTGATCCGCGTCTAGGCGAGATTTACGCAAAATTGGAAGGCGGGCGTTTTCAGGAATTTAATTATAAGACTGACGCCGGCCATATTCGGCATCAGTTTATAATCCGGCCTATTGAGTTGCCGGATTCGCTGTCCAATTCTGCTGAACCGGACAATTCGATTGGCTCTGCAAGCCCTGTTTTAGAGGGTTATTATGATCTGAGTACCCCTTACGGCTATGGTGGACCTCTAATCATGGAGGTTGAACCCGGCCGTAAGCAGGAACTACTGGATGGCTTTACACAAACCTTTGCCGGCTATTGCAGTGAGCAACGTATCGTCAGCGAATTTATACGTTTTCATCCAATAGCAAATAATGCTACCGATTTTTCTTCAACCTACGATGTGGTGCTTTTTAATCATACGGTAGGTACTAATTTAACCGATTATGATGATCCTTTTCAAGAAGAGTTTTCCAAATCTGCACGTAAGAATGTGCGACGCGCTTTGCGTGCTGGTTTGACTTTTGAAATAGAGGAATATCCTGATACCTTAGAAGATTTTACAGACATTTATTATCAGACTATGGAGCGAAATAAAGCTAAAGAAAAATATTATTTTGGAGAAGAATATTTTTCCGCTTTTATTGAGACGATGCCGGAAGCAGTCCTTAAGTGTAGTGTTTTTTATAAGGGAAAGACTATAGCGATGGGTTTTTATTTGAGATCTGACGAGATTTTGCATACTCATCTGTCGGGAACTCTGAATGAATACTTGAATTTATCACCGGCATATCTTTTACGTTATGCCCTAGTAAAGTGGGGCAAGAAAATGGGCTATAAACTAATTCATAATGGCGGTGGCACCAGCGGAGATCCAGATGACAACCTTTACCGCTTTAAAAAGGGGTTCGGCCAGAATACGGAATTCGACTTTCACATCGGCCGCAAAATCTGGAACCAGGAAGTTTATCGAAAACTGGTGAAACTGAGCGGAACAGCACATACAAGCTTTTTCCCGCAGTACAGAGCGGAAATCTAGTTATGGAAAAACGCGAGATCGGCAGTAATTTTCATTTTTCGTCTGATGAGCTGACAGGTCTGGCAGCTTTTCCCGTTGAAAAACTGGTCTCGGCAGAGGACGCCACGGATGTGCGCTATTTGTCCAGCGGTAGGCAGGGAATTCGCTTTTGTCTCAGAGATTTGCAGCAAGATCCAAAGTGGCAGCATAAACCGAAAATTGCACTGCTGCCGGAATATACCTGTACCAGTGTGATTCAACCTTTTCTTCAGGAGAATTATCGAGTGTATTTTTACTCAGTGCAGCAAAATTTGGAAGTTTCGTTTAGCAAGTTAAACCAACTGAGTGAGATGCATCAGGCAAGTGTGGTTCTTTTTCATCCCTATTTCGGTTTCGACACTATGCAAGCCGATGAAGAATTGTGTCCCGGCGCAAAGTATATTTATGACGCCACGCAATCTTTTTACTCCGGCATAGACTATGGGCAGGCGGACTATGTAGTCGCCAGCATCCGCAAATGGGGCGCCTTTACGGACGGAGCCTATTGCGCCAAAACCAAAGGCAAATTTTTCCCGCAAGAGATTTTGCCGGAGGATAAAGAAATGCTGACTGTTCTGCGGGAGGCCTATCAGCTGAAGTCGGCATATATAGCAAGCGGACAGGGGAATAAAGTAAAATTTCTCGAGCTCTATCGTCAGGCGTCCGCCTTGCTGGCATCACGGGATGAGATCCATGAAATGTCGGAGCTGGCGCAAAAGTATTACTTTTCTTTTGATGCTGAGACTATGAAAAAGCAGAGAAGAGATAATTATCAAGACTTGTTGTCATTTCCCCGGTGGCCGGAAATCGGCGACCCAATTTTCCCTAGTCTGTCCCAGACAGATGTACCTTTATATTTTCCTTTTTTTGTGCGGGACGGTCGGCGCAATCAGCTGCAGTCTTTTCTGATCAAAGAGGATATCTATGCTCCCGTGGTCTGGCCGCTGCCGGACTATCATAAATTTACTGGCATCAGTGACGAAACCAGCTGGATCTACCGGCACATTCTTGTTTTGCCGATTGATCAACGTTATACAAAACAGAATATGAACAGAATTAAAAAAGTTTTGTGGAGATTTGTATGAAAGAAATGAAAATTATTATTTCTGGAGCTGGCGGCTTTTTAGGACAAATACTACTGAACATGCTAACAAGTAGAGAAAATTATACTTCAATTATTGCTCTTGATCTTAGGATTGACCAGATCAACGCTGACTCAGAGAATCCAAAAATAATTTTATATTCCAATGAAGAATTTTTAAGAACTAAACTTGACCTTAATGACTATATTCTGATTAATCTAGCATACGCACGTAGTAGCGATTTTGATTTAGTAAAAAGCAGTTGTGAGTGGACTTTTGCGCTTTTAGAAAAACTGCGTAAAGATGGAGTGAAAAAATATATTAATATTTCTTCTCAAAGTATTTACGATAGGCATCGCAAATCACCAGCAATAGAGACAGATTTACCAGTTCTAAATGAGCTTTACGATATGGGAAAATATTATTTAGAAAATTGGATAAGAGAGTTTTCTTTTAAGCATGATTCGTTATTTTTGAATCTTCGTTTGTCCAGTCTGGTAGGTCCAAATTTCCCTCAACGCATAATCCCTCGTTTGATTAAAAGAGCTTTCGAAGATAATCTAATATCTATTAATCTCAACGGTCAAATTTTTTCATATACGCACGTTAATGATATAGCCCAAGCGATTGTTATGGCTGCGGAGATGGAAAATGATAACGATTGGAACAAAGCGTATAATGTTGGCAGCGAAGAAAAATACACTATAGAAAAAATAGCTTCGCATATTGAAAGAAACTTCATCAAGAACAATCTTGATTTAACAATTAAACGTATTATTAGTGAAGCTAATAATGTTAACAGTTCAGTTGATTCAACTCTGTTTCGCAAAGCAACAAACTGGAGTGAACAATATACTTTGTCTGATATAATTGAAGAAGAATTTAATAATCAGCTAAGAAAGAGAGACAGTTCTGTTGTATAGGTTATTTGTTAAACGGCTTTTAGATATATTGTTTTCAGGTTTACTACTCATTTCTTTGTTACCTATATATTTAATTCTGATACTTAGCGTATATATAAAGCTTGGCTCCCCGGTTTTTTTCAGGCAAGAAAGGCCGGGAAAAAACGAAAAATTGTTCTGGCTTATAAAATTCCGGACAATGACGAATAAAACAGATAAAAATGGAGAATTGCTCCCTGATTCTGAGCGATTGACACCCTTTGGTAGATTTCTTCGCTCAACTTCGCTAGATGAACTACCAGAATTTTGGAATATTTTTAAAGGAGACATGTCTTTTGTGGGTCCCAGACCGTTATCAAAACTTTACTTACCGTATTATACTGAAAGGGAAGCGCGTCGCCACGATGTGCGTCCGGGTCTTACTGGTTTAGCGCAGATAAGTGGCCGCAATGCTCTAGATTGGGATGAGCGTCTTTCTCTAGATATTGAATATATAGATTCCGTAAGTTTTCTTGAGGATGCTTCCATTTTATTGAAAACGGTCATAAAAGTTTTTAAAAGAGAAGGTGTTGTTGTATCAGGCACTGGGAGTGTTGGTGATTTAGATGAAATTAGAGAAGTCCAGCGACCTAGTTATATAGTAGATCAGGAGAAATAAATTGAACTTAAAAGGAAAAAAACTTCTACTTTTGGGTGGTTCTCGCAACATGAAAGAGATACTTGATGTTGCTCATGATATGGGAGTTTGGGTAGGAGTTACAGATTGGTATGACACAAAGCGCTCACCAGTAAAATTGATGGCTGATGAGTATTTTGATACAAGTATAGAAGACTATGATGGATTAATTGAGATCATATCTACTCATGCCTATGATGGTGTCCTTACGGGATACACAGATTCATATTTACTGCCATACGCAGAAACATGTAAAAGAGCCAAACTGCCCTGTTATGGTACAAGCGAACAGTTCGAAATCCTCACGGATAAAATTAAATATAAACAATTATTTCGTAAATATGGTGTCCCGACATTGCCTGAATACAAGCTGGAAGATATTAATGAAAATTTTACTGGTTTTCCTCTTCTCCTCAAGCCGACTAAAGGCTCTGGGGGCAAAGGATTAGTACAGGTATATAATTATCCTGAATTTTTGCAGGTAACTAATAATGCAGGTGACACCGAATATTTGATTGAGCCCTATATAGATGAACGCAAAGAACTGACTGCTTTTTTTCTCTTTGTAAATGGTGAAATTTACTTAAGCGGAACTGCTAATAGATTTTTATCCAATCCTCAGGGAGAAAAGATTGCTCTTCCAATTTTATACAGTATGCCTTCTAGTTACGATAGAGCATTCCGTGAAACAACTGCTCCGCCAATGATAAAAATGTTCAAAGATTTGGGACTGAAAAATGGAATTTTATTTGCTCAATGCATCGTTGATAATGGGGTTTCATTAGTTTACGACATAGGCTATCGTCTTACTGGCTCGCTAGAGTATAAATTGCAGGAAAAATTATATGGTTTTAATCCTTTGAAGATGCTAGTGTATCATAGTTTAACCGGAAATAATTATTTAGAAAAAAAAGATCTTGATCAAAAATTAAAAGATAATGATAAGAACTATGGTTTTAATGTCACAATACTGGGAAGAGAGGGGAGCATATCTAAAATTGAAGGAGAAAATGATATTCTGTCTATTCCTGAAATCATTGACTGCACTTTTAAGTTAGTTGAGGGCGAATCTATCACTGAGTCGATGATAGGAACTTTAGGACAAATCATTGCAAGAATATTTTTTGTGACAGACTCGATTGAAGCAGCGAGTGATGTGTTGAATCAAATTTATGAGCTCATTTATATTTATGACCAAGATGGCGAGGAGATGATTTTAGATAGATTTACACCAGAACAACTGAAGGTAGAGTATTATAAATGAGAGTTTTGCTGATTTCTCCAACTTATCCTTCAGAATCTAATCCTGCATTAGGAATATATGT
>JAAYLC010000213.1 GCA_012522045.1 Bacteroidota bacterium | reverse complement strand
TTAAATGCTCCTCAACAAGCGTTTCGCCAAACGGTAAATACTCCATATGTTGGTTTATTTCGCCATCAAGATTGGTAATGTATGAAGAGGAACCAAGATGGTCGGGGTGGTACCAGTAGGCGGCGTACCGGTCGGCGTCGTGGTTGCCGTCGCAAGCCAACATCATATTGGTGTCGTAATAAAACGGCTGTTGAAGGACAAGGTTTTTTTCAAAAGTGGCATAATCTTCAGTTAAATTGGTTCCGGCTTCATCTACCTTATCGTTCATTCGTTCAATGATTGTCGCATCCGGAAAACCGGTGTAGTTAAGATTCAGGCAATACATAAATATCTCTTTCGAAGTATTGTAGCTTTTCGTAATAATTATTTCCAAGGGAGTCTGGAACAGAATTTTCAGTATAATAATATTCCACAATTATTCCCCTAAACTTCTGTGGTCCTGGGTCGTTGAAATATCTACCAAAGATACTCGTACGTCTGAAATCAGATTTAAGACCCAGTGCCTTTCGCATTTCGGTTTCAATATTTAAATTGAACGTGGTATCAAGTTCTACTTCTGCCAAATTTGAAAAATCTGCATTAAAATCATTGGAATAATCTTTAGTTACAATTATCATAACCGAAGAGTTTTTTTCCTGAAAAAAAGGTGCTATAAGATCAACCTTGGCTTTTACAGGTTCATTAATTAAAATCGTGTCCTTTTCCAAAACCATTTTAAAAAAATTGCTTTGCGTTTTAAGAGTATCTTGAGTTGATGAAAAAACCCAGTTTTGATTTAAAAAAGGTTTGTTATCAATCAGTAGGAATTCTTTTGCTTCTCTTAGAGAGCCATCAGGATTGTAGTATCGCCAGATTCCAATTTGAATGTCATTGTTTAAATAAGTTCCTTCCTTTTCAAGCTTACCATTCTTGTAATGACGAACATGTTTTTTGTTTCCATTATAAAAAATATGAGAAGTCAAGTCACCATTTCGTGAATATGTTTTTGAAGAATCCCTATTTCCGTTTGAAACGAAATGTTCGGCTCTGATTTTATGATTGTCATAATATTCTATCGCTGATTTTTTCTTTTCACAAGAAAAAAAGATACTTAGAAGTAATATTAATACAATACTGTTTAATATGTAGGCGATTGATCCGGACAATTTATAAGTTGTTTATTTTTAATACATTCCCTTATATGGGAGGGTTTTTATAGAATGATTGAGGGAGGAGCATTTAAATACTATCCTTTACAAACACTTCTTTTTCAAAATATTTTCTATGTTCGAAAAGTCCTAAAGTATCTCTATCATTTACATCATAAGCATATTCTATTATTATTCCCCTGAAAGTTTTTAATCCAGAGGTTTCATAATATCTTCCAAAAATGGCAGTTCTCTCAAAATTCCCCTCTAAGCCTGCTTGTTCACGATAATCTTTTTCAATATTAAGATTATAGGTAGTATCGATATCGATGGTATTAACATTAGAAAAATCTTCATTAAAATCAGGTGAATAATCCTTTGGAACCACTACCTTTATATATGTTTTTCTGTCTTTTATAACAGGATTGATTAAATCTACAACTCCAACTACAGGATCTTTCAAGGTAATAGTATCGGACACAAGCCATAAATCATAGTAACTTCCTTGATTTTTTAATGTATCTCCATTTACATCAAAAAACCAGTTCTGATTTAAATAAGATTCTCCGTCAACTAATTTAAATTCTTTGATTTCTTCTAAATATCCTCTTTCATTATAAAACCTCCATTTTCCAATACGTAAATTTTCCTTAACAATGGAACCGTATTCCTTAATTTTACCATTGGGATAATATTGTTTGTGTAAATGAATTTTTCCATTTACAAAATAATTTATATACCAAATGTTACCATCCTTATAATAAATTGATGAATCTATCCTTTTTCCTAAATTATAAATATGATGAGAGGTAAGGATACCTAAACTGTCGTATTGAAAGTAGTCTCCATGCAACACACCATTTTGAGTTTGGTACTTTGCTTTTATATTTCCATTTTTATAATACTCCTTTTCAATATTTTCACAACTACTAAAAATAATAATGAAAACAACTAATTTATATATAATTCTCATCGTATTTTAATTTGAAATAGTATCTCTTTTAATCTGGACAGTGCCTGGAACAACAAGTCTACCCTCTTGTTTGGTTAAAGCAGCTGAATCTCGTTCTGCCACTTTTAAGTCTGTTGTAGATTGATTTCTTACTACAACACCTCTATCTTTTTCAGTAGCGGCCGAACCATATAATGACCCTGGAGTAGCTTCCCCTTCAGCTGTATAGATAATTTTATATGATTCTGCATTTTCAATAGGTCGCTCGCTATTTTCTGAAAAACCTTCACCATCGGGGACAAGAGCCGTACCACCTCCAGGTAATTGTGGTCCATAAACATTTGTTAATTCATTTACCGTTTCACCATCGGCAGTTAAAACTTTTGTTCCTTTTTCTGCAATGGGTACTTCTACAATGCCCTTTTTATTTCCTTGGAATTCGATTCCAACTCCTAAAACTCTAGAGCTACGAGGTCTTTCTCTTGAACTGTTATGAGGTTTTTTTGTCTTTTCTGAATTAGTAAATAGTGCACCAAGTATCTTTAATGTAACACCAATAAAAGGATTTGTAGTCGGAAATCCAGGAGGTTGTGGCGCATTCCCATCCGGATCCACAAGGTTTATCGGGTTCAGCAACGTATAATTATAAGGGGAATATGATGGAAAACGGGCAAACTCCGCATCCACTGAAAGCCAGGTAACCCACTTCGGGTCGTAATACCTCGCCCCATAATAATAATTCCCCGTCTCACTATCAAACTCCTTGGCGTTAAATTTAAACGGCGAGTTGTAAGAATTTAAATGTTCTTCAATAAGCGTTTCGCCAAACGGTAAATACTCCATATGTTGGTTAATTTCGCCATCTAAATTTATTAAATACCATTTTCTAAACATATAGTTCTAAAACATTCTCAATGATTCTTCACAATGCTATCTAAAAACTGATAAAATTCAACAAATTGGGGGTGATAGATTATGTGAGATTCTATTTTTATATATTCTTTTGATACTTGTTTTCCCTTTTTAAATTTCGTTACGCTTAAAGATGATTTTTCTGTTATAATAGGCTCATTTTCATTAGTCCCTAAAATGATGTCCTCTTTTTTATCGATATAAAACATATTGATATAGTTAATCAGACGATTTTGAGCAACGAGTTCTGTTAACGTGCTTTTCTCAGAAAATAATGGATGTCCCCAATAAGATACATTTGTGCCTTTTTTGTTACTATTAATCTCAAAGATATAACTATTGGCATAATAATTATCCCAATATTCAATGGTTACTTTTTCGATGTTTTCCGATAATAATGAATGAATGGTATCTATATTTTTTGTAACTGAAGATTTGCTAATATTCTCTTTATTTGATAGATTATGATTAGCATCAGATGATATGTGCCCACATGAGATTAAAATTATTATCCCTATGATAAAAAGTAACTTTCTCATATTAATATTTAAGATGGTATTTGTTATACAAATTCCTATATAAAGGGTCAACACGAGGTCTTTTTGTTTCATCTTTAGTAGCTCTTTGTAATGCTCTGAGATTATATCCTTTATATGCCTCAGTTGTTTTATCCCACAAAGGTTTAAAATTTATGACATTCTTGTATGCTAATCGGTGAGATTTAAGATTTTTCCCTCCTTGTCCTTTCATTATGTGGGAATACCATTCATGGACAATAACTGATGATTGGATATTTTCAACTGTAGTTTCGTATATATAATTACCCGAACCGCTTATAGTTCCTTTTCTTTTTCCAAGGTCTTTTTCAGGTATTGACCAATTTCCAGAACTTCCAAAATGTATTTTCCCTCCTTCCAAATCGCTCATACTAAAAGTTTCATCATATATTTCCATCCCTTCCATTTTTGAAACTATATCAGTCCAAATCTTTGACTTAGTATCGTCAGATAAATTACCTATTTGGCTATCAAAAGTAACCGCCCCCCATTGTTTTGCTTCATCTGCAGTCATATTTTCAAAATCAGGTAAGGCTCCCCCTGCATTGTCGTATATGAGGACTTCGCCTGTGAAACCTTCTTTAGTATTGCCCAAATGATTTCCTTCCGTATCATAGATTGGCTCTACGACCATCCCTGTTGGGTCAACATATATCAGCGGATTCTGCAAGGTATAGGCATAAGGACTAAACGAGGGATATAAATCATACATCTGGTCAACCGAAAGCATTAAATTGTACTTTGGCGAGTAGTAACGGGCAGAGTAATAATAATTCCCGGTCTCCG
>JAAYLC010000236.1 GCA_012522045.1 Bacteroidota bacterium | reverse complement strand
TGCTTCTAAAGTTAACAAAATAAATTAGATTTATATAATATTTTTATTCATAATGTAATAGCTGTAAAAGTATTGTATCTTCGTATTATATTTTATTTCTTCAAGAAATCATCTTTTCACAAATTGAAACTATCCTGACAGGTTTTTACTATGCCCGCAACGCAGAATCAGAAAGCTACCATTTCAAAAGTTTTATTTTTCATAGCAATTGCCCTTTGTATTTTAGGATACATAAATAGTCCGACCGCATTGGTAGGGGGTTTTTTGTTTACTTATTTTTTAGGACATCCCTTTCCTACACTTAACAAAATGGTTCTCAATTGGTTGTTAAAAACAGCCATTGTGGGGTTGGGTTTCAGTATGAATTTAGAGCAAGCAATTAACGCCGGGAAAGACGGTTTTTTCCTAACGTTGGGCTCTATAGTACTAACGCTAATTTTTGGTTTTTTTCTCGGTAAAATCTTGCGGATGGAATCCAAAAGCAGTCACTTAATCAGCTCGGGAACTGCCATTTGCGGAGGAAGCGCTATTGCTGCGGTTGCCCCCATTATTCGAGCGTCAGAAAAAGATATTTCAATTTCCTTAGGGGTAATCTTTTTATTAAATTCTATTTCACTGCTGATTTTTCCCGTCATAGGAAAATGGTTATTACTAACACAACACCAATTCGGTTTGTGGAGCGCAATAGCCATTCACGACACAAGTTCGGTGGTTGGCGCTGCGCATACGTATGGAGATGAAGCATTAAAAATTGCCACGACAGTGAAACTCGCAAGAGCTTTATGGATTATTCCGCTTTCCTTCTTTTCTATGTTTCTGTTTAAAGGTGAAGGTAAAGGAATCAAAATTCCTTATTTTATTTTCCTTTTTGTCGTCGCCATTATAGCAAACACCTATTTGCCGATTCCCGATGCACTTAATCACGGAATTGTGACCGTTTCAAAATCTTTATTGGTGCTTACCCTATTCTTGATTGGAGCCGGCCTTTCAGTTGAAAAAATAAAAGCCGCCGGATGGAAACCGATGGCTTTAGGGATTATTTTATGGGTTTTAATTTCGATTGCAGCGCTTCTCGGGATTTTCTTAATTACGTAAACTATCTTTTTAAAGATGCCTGAAAAAGAACTTCTGTAATAACATCATCTTCTATCGTAATTTCATTGAGATTTAAATCAAATCCTCTCGGATTAAAATTTGTCACATCATACATTAACTCGTCTATTTTCAACTCATTAGAAGAAGTGCGAACAGAATATTCGGCAACTTCCTGATTTTTAACCAAGATATAGGTACTATCCACGGTTTGATTGTTTTGAGTAATAGTTTGAGTAACTCTGAATGCACCGTCATAAACAAGAGTGTTGTCTTCATTAAAAGTAAGAAACATATCAAAAGTGTCGCCGATTAATACTTTAGTAGTCTTCACTTCAAATCCGCGAACCTCCTCGGTAATGGTTTCCTCATATCTCCAAGAAGTTAAAGAATACTTCCCTAAAAGATTGTTTTTTGTATACTCATATGTTTCTGCAGGTTGATCGTCTTTGCTGCATACTACAAATAAGAAAAGAACCATTAATAAAGAAAGAGCTATTTTTTGCATATTAAATCTTTTTTAAGCTAATATATTATCAATTTCTATTACAACAACATTTTTTTACACTTTTATCA
>JAAYLC010000162.1 GCA_012522045.1 Bacteroidota bacterium | reverse complement strand
ATATTTCGGCACAGACGGTATTCGTGGCAAAGCCAACGAAGGCGCGATGACGGCGGAAACCGCCTTGCGCGTCGGCATGGCGGCTGGCCGTGTCTTTCGTCGCGGTGACCACCGCCATCGTGTCGTGGAGTGTCTATATTTGTTGTGACAATTTTTTTTAGCCCGAAAAAGATTAAATTTGAATTATGGCAAAGACGTATGAAAATGATTTTAAAGTTCTAATTGTAGAGTTAGTAAAATCTGGAAGACCAGTAAAAGAAGTTAGTAAAGAATATAGCTTAAATGACAGTATGATTCGACGATGGCGAAGAGAATATGAGGGTAAATCAGGAGATTTTACCAAGAAAAAAGAGCTTTCACCAGAGGAAATAGAATTAAAGGCGCTTAGAAAAGAGCTTCGTGATGTAACCATGGAACGGGATATATTAAAAAAGGCAGTGAGCATCTTCTCCAAGAGCGACAAATGAAATATCAATTCATTTTAAATAACTTGGATAATTTCACTGTTGAGAGGATGTGTAAATGCATGAAGGTTAGTAGAAATGCCTATTATAATTGGATAGCTACAAAGGATGATGTCGTAGAGAAAGAGACACTTGTTTTATTAAAAGAAAGAATTCGATCGATTTTCCAACGAAGTAGACAAATCTATGGTAGTCATAGAATTCAAAAAATGCTGGAACGAGAAAGCTTATTTTACAGCCGTTCGTATGTGGCTTGTTTGATGAAAGAAATGGGCTTAAAAAGTATTTTGAGAAGAAAATATATAGTAACCACGAACTCAAATCATTCATTCGAGGTTGCAGAAAACAGGCTAAATAGAGATTTCACTAGCTCAAAGCTTGGTAAAAAATGGGTATCTGACATTACCTACATCAGAGTTAATAATGATTGGAATTATTTAACCACAATCATTGATCTTGCTGATAGAAAAATCATAGGTTGGTCATTAAGTGAGGATATGACTACCGAAAATACAGTTCTGAAAGCTTGGCTTCATGCCAGATCAAATAGATCTCTGAGTGGTGATTTTGTATTTCATTCTGACAGAGGCATTCAATACACTTCAAGTAAGATGGTTCATCTTTTTTCTTTCAACAGAAAAATCACCCAGAGTATGAGCAGAAAAGGAAACTGCTGGGATAATGCTGTAGCTGAAAGTTTTTTTAAAACAATTAAAAATGAGTGGTTATACCGTTTCAAATACACCTCTTACAGTCAATTATACAGGTCTGTAGCAGATTATATAAACTGGTATAACACTGAAAGAATACATTCATCTCTAGGATATCTTTCACCTCTAGAAATGGAAATTAAATTAAGAGAAAAAGCAAATGAAGCGGCTTGAAATATTTTGTCTCAAAATTAGTAGGAACTCCACCTATGGTTGTCTTATGGTTTAGGCACACTTATTTAAACCATATTTAACCATTATAGGAAAAAAGGTGCAAACGAAAAAAGCCCACTCGATTTGAGCAGGCTTTCCCGATTTTACGAAATCATCTAATTCACTGATGAAGAATTAGAATATCTTAGCTACTTTCATTGCATTTCCTTGCGAAAATAAATAGTAGTTTGAGTTTACTTCCTGATAAAATTCTACTGCCAACACATTCACAACCGACACATCCGCAGAAATAGTAGGAGAACCGGGCAATGTGCTAACAACACTAATCAAACCAGTTGCAGCATTTACAGGTAAATAGCCTGAATCTTGCACATCTGTCAAGCCATTTGTAGTACCGTCTTTTGGCTCATAAACTCCGGTAGTACTGTTATATTCAAAGTCAGACAAAACAGCAATAGCATTGATGATTTTGAAGTGAGTAGCTCCAGCAGGAATATACATTCTATCCAAAGGATTAAACGAAGGAATATCCAAAGTTGAACTATCTCTCGCAGGTGTTGGAGTTATGGTATAAGGAGCGTTAAAAGCACCATTAAGAGAAGTGAATTTGTTAAACTCAAACCCTTCTAAGTACTGAGGTGCAACCGTTACCAAAATTGCTCTTTGCCCTCTTGCCTCCGAACCATCTTCCAGATTGATTCTTTTCATTATTGCGGTTATCCTTCCAGTAACTTGGCTATCTCCATTGTTACGAATTAAACCTGCAATACTTGTTCTTAGGGATTTACCTGCAATTGCACTTCCGCCAAATTCGTTCATATTCTCACGAGTACGAACAAAGGCTGGATCTGATGCAATTTGTTCAGATGATGGACCTCCTTTTAAACCTGCAAAGTAGCCATCATTACCTTTAATTTTGAAGTGTCTAACTTCTCCGAGTGTTCCGACATATTTTATATGTCCTTTTTGTCTTGCCATAGCTATGGGTATTTTATGTTAAAAATTTATTGTAAATTTACGACATAAATAGCTGTAATTCAATTACTTAAATAGTGCAATATGAAGCAATTAGATGTAAAGAATCAGACCATAATCAAAACCAACTACGAAATAGTAAAAGTTGTAGATGGTGACGGTATAATCGCAAAGAATATAATCTCAAATAAAGAGGAAGAAATACGTTTTTATGGCATTGATGCACCAGAGTTGACACCTTGCAAGAAACTAAAGCAGGACGAAAGAGAAACCCATTTATCAGGTAGATTCTTGATTGAGCTTGCACACCAGTCTTATGAATTTTTAAGAACTAAGGCAAAGATTGGAAAGCAGATTACATTAATTCAAGAAGTAGGCAACGAGCAAGACCCATACGGCAGAACTTTGGCTTATGTGGTATTGCCTAACGGCAACACCTTAAACGAAATAATGGTCAAGAACGGCTTTGCAAAGCCTTATGATAAACTTTATTGCTCCGAACTACCCAAGTATCAAGAACTCAATTTGAAGGCTAAAGCAAAGAAAAAAGGCTTATATTTGCTCGTAGATAGGTTCTAATTCAACAAAGGCATTTTCTCTTATTTGCCACCAATTTTACAGTTTTTGTTGCCTATTTGTTGCCCAATCTACATAAATCATTGATTATCAAGTAAAGTTACTTTTTGTATTGGGAAGTTTCACGGGCTCAAATTCTAAAACTAAACAGTCCGGTCCTGCAACGCAAAGAAGGATATCGGGAGGTTTTAAAAGTCTGGCTTATGTTTGATCTGGCGGCAAAATTAATCTGGCAGGGAGGAGATGATATTTATGATGCCGGACAAAAAAATATTGCCGTTTTATATGAATACTGGCTCTTCTTTATCTTACTAGATCTCTTTCAGAAACGATTCAATATTCCTACTTCTGAAATCTCACAATTAATTACACCCACTTCCGATGGATTAAGTCTTCAGATAAAACAGGGAAAATTTACCGCTCTTAAAGGCGTATTTGAGGAAGCCGGAAGAAAGCTGCATTTCCGTTTTAATTATAACCGCACATTCAGTGCAGTGGATTCCTATCCGGAAGGCGGGAGCTGGACCACCACGCTTCGGCCCGATTATACCATTTCTATCTGGCCTTTTGGTATTCATGAAAACCAGGCAGAACGGGAAGAACTGATTGTCCATATTCATTTTGATGCAAAATACAAAGTTGCAAGTCTATCTGATTTGATTCAACAAAATGCAACCGAAGAAGAACTGGATAAAGAAAAAATTGACAACCGGAAAGGTGATTATAAGAACGCAGACCTGTTGAAAATGCACGCTTATAAAGATGCCATTCGAAGAACGGCAGGTGCCTATGTTCTTTATCCAGGAAAAGTTTCAGAAACCCCGCTCCCGCGCGATTGCATCGCGTGGTTTCCCAAGTTTTAATGTGGTGACAGTATTAACTTTTCTTGTTTCGATATCATTTAGCAGCCTGTGTTTTTCTGATATTAAGAAATAGCAATATCTTT
>JAAYLC010000145.1 GCA_012522045.1 Bacteroidota bacterium | reverse complement strand
AGAACCCACCATTTTGGATTATACTCGCATTAAGAGTAAAGTCACCTCTCTAGTGACACACACGCTGGCAATGCAGAAAGCTAGGAATATTATTGACGGTAAGTCTGACCAATACTGGTTAGTCTCGTATGTGTGTAATAAGGTGACATTTACGGAAGTCCACTCAGGTGATCTTATTGACTCTATTACTTGGTTTACCACCTTACAGCACAACTGCGCACCTATTGCCTCATGGGAAATAACTGTGGAACAGTACATAAGTATATTTGTGAAGAATGGCATTATCGATCAATTGAAAATTGAAGGATTTAAACCAACACACTTAATTAACCAAGACGATAAGATTTGCAACACGCCAAGTTTTTGGCACGGATTAAACGGAGTAAAAGAATGACTAAAATGTTTTGTGATTGTTGCGGTAAGGAAATAAATGGACAATATATGCCTATAGAGGTTCCTTGCCATACCTACTCAAAAGCTGGAGACGTATTATCAGCTTATGTCGATCATGACGGGAACCATATAAGTGGAAGATATGAAAAAATTGACTTGTGCAACAAATGTGCAAATGAGGTTTTTAGTTGTGCTGTAAATAAAATAAGACAGCTACCAACAGCTTCAACCTAATTGAAATCACACACACACAACGGAGAAAACAAGATGGTATATCTGAATTATCCTGAATGCAGAGCAAAAGAAGTAGATAGCGGGACACCACGAACTGTACACACTTGCGGGTCGAGCGACTATGCCCAGCATGATAGAACTTTTGAAAAGGGCTTTCGTTGTTTTTACGGGCTAAGAATTACAAACGAAAAAGAGCGTTCGAATTGGATGGATGAGCGTATGGCAAAAGGGTATTCTTTCTGTTATTTAAAAAACGAAAAGCGCGAGAATGTTGGTGTTTTTTGTGTTGAGACTCAAGAGGAATTTAATTATATCTGTGAAGGTCTAAAAACACAGCAAGCCTCCGCACACGATACAGTGTCATATTATAGCCCCACGGGGGAGGACACCCTCACTCCTGTGGGCGCAGACATATCCTCTGTGGCAGGTTTAGAGCGTTTTTCTAAAACAGAACTTGAACAACACATTGCTAAACTAGAGTACCAACTGGGCGAGATAAATGAACATGGATTAGGAGATAGCGATACTGCCTTAACTAAGTGGACTATTGAAAGAGATTTGAAAATATTTAAAGCTGACTTAAATCATCGCTAACTATATTATAGTATGGATGCAAGATGGAAACTATCAAAAACAAAATGGATAACAAAATGGATAACAAAATGGATAACAAAATGGAAAATAAATTTAGAACACCAAAGATTGATACACAAAATGTCATTTCATTTACATGCCCGGATGATTCATTAGAACCATTGTTGGAGTTGTTTAGGAAGTTGAGAAGTCTTGGACAAGTGGGTAGTAGTAGAAAAGTAATAATAGATTGGGATGGTGATGGCAGAGATAGACTTGAAAACATTTCTGTAAATGGAATGACATTAGACAATTGGGAAAAGGAATGGAAAAGATTGGAAGGTATTAGAAAAGATTTTGACAATAATCATTCTGAATCGCAGAACGAGCATGGGGAAAATGAAAGCTAACAACCCCCTCTGAAGGAGATTAGATTTTTATGTCATTTTTGAAAGAATACATCAAAATGAAAACAGTAATGAACTACAAAAAAGAGCTTTACGACAATCTAAGGAGT
>JAAYLC010000184.1 GCA_012522045.1 Bacteroidota bacterium | reverse complement strand
GCATGGTACCGGGCACAAAAATAACAGGCATCAGAACTTCCTTGATTGAGGCGGGTTTTTTAAACATTTCAAAAGAATGGACATATCCGATGATGTTGTCTATGGAATTTTGATAGATTAAAATTTTGGACAATCCTGTGTCATTGAACATTTGATTGAGCTCTGCCGGAGTGGTAGCTTCGTCTGCAGCGATAATTTCAGGTCGTGGTATCATTGCTTCACGACATTTTATTTCCGAAAAATCCAAAGCATTCTGAAAAATTTGAATCTCACTGTCCACTTCTTCATCAGTTTCAACGGTTTCCATTTGTTCTGAGATGTAATTTCCCAATTCGACTTTGCTGAAACTCAGTGTAAAAGAATCGCCTACACTTTTAAAAATGTATTTGAGGATAAAATCAGATATGGCAAGAATGAATTGTGTAAACACATAAAATAGCAAATAGAATAAATAGGCGGGAATCGCCAGTATTTTAAAAATTCGATTTGCAAAAACCGGAACGAAAACAAGCGAAAGAAATTCTGCGGTAAGTAGTAAAACCAATGTTGTGATTCCGATATGGGTCAATAGACCGAGTATGCCTTCCAGAGGAAAAACAGATGCTAACAATTGTCCCATATAAAAAGAAAAAAGAACTAAGGACAAGTTGTAACCTATCAACATCGATGTGACAAATCGAGAAGGTTTGCAAGTTAACCTGTTGAGAATTTTTGCCATAAAATTCTCTTGTTTTTTTTCCATTTCAAGATGAATCCTATTGGCAGAAATATAGGCGATTTCCATTCCTGAAAAGAATGTAATCATTAGCAAAAGAAGTATAACAGTGCCGTATACCATAGGGCTTATTTCTCATTCATGCGTTTTTCCACTCTGCGCCTGAAATTTCTTCTAAAGAAAAACATAAAGATAGCAAGAATGGCAAAAAACAGAAACAAATACGCTTTTGGACGGTCTGAATTCCATAAAACAATAGTTTCGTAGGTGAAAAATACTCCTGCAACAATGTAGAAATATTCAAAAAAACGGGCAAATTTATGTAGCATATTATGGGGTGTTTTGTTCGATTAATTGAATTCCCTGATTCCTTCTGGACAGAAAGATAGTGAAATCCTGATTACTGTCAAATTGTTCTCCTTCGTTATAAGAACCGTCTTTAAATTGAATTTTATAGGGTCTGTCGGTAAAAACCCATTCGTTTTTTTGATCCCAATAAAGTTGATTTGCAAAAAGTCGTACACTGTCGGCGGTAATGACAACTACATTGCGACGTAAATCTATCAATTCCGTATCGTCATATTGAATGGCATAATCGGAGGTCACGATACTTTCTTCGCCTTCTTCATTCCAAAAGTGAATTTCGATTCCTTCCGGGAATTCTTTAAAAGGAAAATTCAGATTGGAGTAATCCAATAATTTATCTGCCAATAAATTGGTTACCAATCGTCCGGAATCGGTGTATTTGAAGTTGATGTTTTTTCCTTCTGCCAAAGGCGCATTGTCGGAAATTGTAAGTTTTCTTGCTTGTTGATAATTTCCTTCACATGAAAAAAACGTGATGACCAATAAAGTCATCACGCTTTTCCATATATAGGATATGATTTTCATTTTTTAGAGATTTGGAACCTTCACGCTTCCTCCGACCCAACAATTAAAGGTAATTGTTTCTCCGGCCTTTCCTTCCACAAAGATATCATTTTTTTGTGGAGCGCGTTGTCTGTAGGATTCTGCTGCAGCACGTGCATTTTTTGCAAGCGAACCGTCAACGCTGGCAGCTTTGTCCATCATATCTGCAGCTAACCAATAAATTGCTCTTTTTTCAAAAACTGTATTTCCGCAATTGTCTGTGCTTTCAGCATACATTGTTCCAATTCTGTAATAAGCAATTCCCGCTGATGGTCTTACTTGCAACATTCGGTTGTAGTAAGTTCGGGCGTCAGCATAACGACCGCTTTTGCGATAGTTTTCGGCAATACTATAGAAAATTCTGGATTTCTTAGTGTTGTCTTGCTCTAAATTAGCAGCTTCGTTAAAATATTTCAAAGCTTGACTTGATTTTCCTTCGGCTTCGGCACGTCTTCCCAGTAAATATGCAGATGTTGAACTTGGCTCTAACTCGTGTAAACGAACGGCAAGTTTAGCCGATAAATCGCTATCACATTCTTTGGAATCTAAAAAATTACTTGCAGCTTTTAACCAATTAATATCACTTTTCTTAGCTTCAAAATCTTTTTCGTAAAAAGGAATCAGATTTTCACAATCTGCCAATTGACCTAATTTTCCTTCAACACTGGTTTCTACTGTGGAATAAACTTCAAGGTTGTTTTCATAAACATCCATATTTCGCTTTTCTCTATCATCAATTCCTTCAGTTTCACTTTTCTCCATCAAAGCGGTCAAGTTTTGAGCGAGTTTGTTTTTCTCTACATCAATTTTTCCGATTACGATATCATATAGGTCGAAGATTTCTTGAAGTTCTTTTTTTCCTTCATTGAATAAATCTACAGCCAAAGAGAAATACGTATAGAGACTTTTTCCGCTGGTAAAGTTTTCAGGATCTTTTTTAAATGCTGTGTCAAAAGATTTAAATTGCGATTCTTTCGTACCTATGTTGTAGTCAAATTTTAATTGGGCAATAGTCATCAGAACTTCTCCCTCGGAAGTGCGATTTGGAAAATGTTCTAATCGTAATTGCCAGGTTTCAATCAAATCTTTTACTTTGCTCGTATCGTTTTTTTCGTTGATGAAATATTCGAACATCCTTACAGCATACTGATAAGTTGCTAAGCTTACTTTTGGGCACTCGGTGATAACTTTATTATAGTGTGGCAATGCCGCCTCATAATTTCGTGCTTTGGCAGGCTCGATAAAATAAGAGAGTGTTATGGCACAATCATCGGGTGCTTGTGCAATGACTTTTCCGGAGAAAATCATCGTAAAAATTGCTATAAATAGACCAACTTTTGTTTTCATGAGAGTTGTTTTATATTTATTGTTAATCAAAAAGTCTTTTCTCAAACCACAAATCATTCAAGGAGAAACTGATTATTGCATTAAAAAAGTTTTCTTGGATTAAACCGTGATTTTTTGTAGCCCGTTGACCAATTTCAAACCCAAAATTAATATTTGAAAAAGAACGTACCATCGGTATACCGAATCCAAAAGATATGCCAAACTCATTAATGGCGTTGTTGTCGATGTTTATGCCGGTCTCTTCATAGCGAAAGCCTGCACGATAAACAATGCGTTTAAAAAAGCTGTTAAACGAGTTATACTCAGGAATGTAAAAACCGCCGATACGATATTTTGATGCGTCTTTAAACTCGGTGTTTACCGTTTGAAAGGGGGTGTTGTTAAATTCGGACAATTGTTGGTTGGAATATTCAATTCCCACGCCCCAGTTTTTAGGATGACTAATTCCGAGTCCAATTGAATAACTGCTTGGAGCAGTAAATTCCGTGTCCGGTCGTTCGATTTCGCGCTGATCTCGGGTCGATATTCCTGAGGTTCGGATAGAAACTGTTGAAAGCCGGCGAAGGTTGCGTGATGTATGCGATAACCCCGGAGAATATGTAACCGTTCCGTTTAGTTCAAGATTTTGTGCGATTGTCTTTTTGTAGATGACTCCGAAATTGAGATTAAAACCGCTGATTTCGGTGTGATCTACGATGCGCGTTCCGTATTGAACATCGGTTTGTTGTGAAATGGAAGAGTTTTCAATTTTTCCAAAGTTATAACCTCCTTCAATACCCAAGGATAAATAAGGCAGTATTTTATACCCGGCTGAGAAATACACTCTGTTGAGTCCTCCGTTCCCCATATATTCCGTAACAGAATTGTCTAATTGGGAGAGAAAATGATATCCTACTGCCGTATTTGGTAAAATCCCGAAACCAACACCCAATTTCCCTATGGGGATTCCGAGGGCCAAATAATCTAATGAAATTGTTTCATTTCGCTGCGAATTGTCGATATTGCTTTGGTGAGACAGTTGATAACTTGCTGCTATCGAAAAATTTATAAGTCGCAACTCCGAATATGCTGCGGGATTTTGCAGATTTAGATGAATGCTGTCTGAGAAGACACCCAAACCACCCATAGCGCGATTTTCCATCGTGCCTCGAAATTTCTGAAGACCGATTCCGTAAAATGAATATGGAGAAGTAGTCCCTTCTTGTGCGATTGCAAAGGTTGTAGTGAGAAAAACTAAACCGATAAGAAAACGTTTGTATATCAAAACTTATTGTATTCCAAAATATAGTTGAGACCCTTCAATAAGAAATTTGGGTGCGCAAAGATGTCATTTTTTATGAGATTTTGCAAAAAATGAAGGTCGCCTCCTGTTAAAATAACTGTTAAATCCTTATATTTTTTTTTATATGAATCAATAAAACCATCTATTTCGTATGCTGTTCCCAATAACGCACCTGTTTGCATAGAAGCGTTTGTGCTTGTGCCAATTAGCTTAGCATCTCTTGAATCGGGCGTAAGCAACGGCAATTTTGATGTGAAAGTATGCATTGCTTGATAACGCATCAACACTCCCGGTGAAATGCCTCCTCCGTAATATATATTGTCCTTTGACAAAAAATCATATGTGATGCAAGTCCCCAAATCAATTACCAGAACGTTCTTTGTCGGAAATAATTGTGATGCGGCACTCATTAATGCAATTCTGTCCACGCCTAAAGTTTTTGGAGTGGCATACTGATTTTTAAAAGGCACGGGTGTGTCGTGCGTTAACGTCATTAAAGACACTGTACTTTTTAAGGACGCTAATTGTTCATCAGTCAAAAAACCCACCGATGAGATTATCCCTTTTTTAATGGAGTGCAGCATAAGTAATTCGTTACATCGGATAGCTAAATCCGAAGTGACGCACTTCTCTTTATACAGAATGGTTTCCTTTTCTACAAGAGCAATCTTACTAAAGCTGTTCCCTACGTCAATTACGAGATTCATGGTGTGTTGTAATTAAACTGCAAACTTCAAAGGTAATTTTTTTGTTTCTATAAAAAACAGCAAAATAATGTACTACTACCCATTCTCTAGACCAATTTAAGCAGATTTAAGGTGTAATATTTGTTTTTGGTTGTAAAGACAAATTGGCTTTATTCTCTTCACTCCTTGATGTTTCCGATTGTTATATTTTTCGAT
>JAAYLC010000102.1 GCA_012522045.1 Bacteroidota bacterium | reverse complement strand
CGAGTACAATAACGCCGGCACCGGGTGCGGATGGCGTTCCAATAGATGCCAAAATGGTCGTGACGATTATAATTATAATGAAGGGCGTATCCAATTGGATTCCATAGACCTGAGCCAAAAACAAGGTGGCGATTGCCTGAAAAACTGCGGTTCCGTCCATATTCAGCGAAACACCCACAGGAATGATAAACCGACTGACCGTTGGATTTATGTTCATTTTTTCCTCTGCGGTTTTTAAAGTCAACGGCATCACCGCTGCTGAACTTGCTACGGAGAATGCCAGCAAAAGCACATCTTTTGAATCGCTGAAAAACTTTCGGAGGCTGACCCGCGCCACAAACAGCAACAGACAGCAATAAACCAATACCACAACAAGCAACCCGATAAGCACCGTAACCATAAACATGGAAAGTCCGGTAAGGGTTTCCAATCCCACTTTTGAAGTAACCTGACACATCAAACCAAAAACAGCAAGGGGTGCAAGTTTCATTGCCCAACGCGTTACGGCCATTGTGATTTCCTGAACGGAATACAGTACTTTTAATAAAGGTACTGCATTGTCAGAAGGAATATTTGCCAAAGAAACTCCGACGATAATGGCAAAGACCACAATACTCAACATATCCCCGGAAACCAAAGCTCCCAAAGGATTGGCAGGAAGCAAATCTGTAATCATAGTAGGGAGATTTCCAAAACTCAAATCGGTTTGTACGCTTGTAACCGCTTCGGGATCGATGGTTAAATCTTCTGTAATCAAATTTGCGGCATCCATATAAGTGCCGGGTTGAAGAACCGATGCGATTATAACGGCAAAAATCAAAACCGTAGTGGTTGTCATCGCATAATAGAGAATCAACTTGGGTCCGGAAGTCATCAGGTATTCATTGTTGTCGCCTCCTGCAATTCCCTGAACGATGGAACTGAACATCAACGGAATCATAATCATCTGTACCACACGGATAAAAATATTTCCCGGAAATGCAATCCAGTTGATTAGCGCTTCCAATAAACTTTCGCCAATCCACTCCGGTTTTGTGGCAAAATAAGCGCCCAAAGCAATTCCTAAAAACATGCCTATGATTACTTGAAGCCAAAGACGCTTCTGAACAAGTCCTTGTAAATAAGAGTATAATTCCTTGATTGGTAATAATCTGGAAACATTGTTGTTTGATTCCATCTGATAAAATACAATTCAAAATTAAGCTTGTAAAGATAGTTGATTTTATGGAGGCTTTCATCGCTGCCAATTTTCATGATTTATTGGTAACTTTGTTAGCTTTAAAAAAATAGTTGTTTATAATAATAACCTATAAAAATCTAGTTTTTCTCTTCACGGGAATAATTCGGAAATAAATTGAATATGAATAAACTACAAAACTATACCCTCGGAAAATGGACATCCGGCACCGGAGAAGGTGTGCCGATTCACGATGCCATTACCGGTGAAATCATTGCTTTATCAGATACCAAAGGATTGGATTTTGGAGAAATTCTACAATACGGTCGTAAAAATGGTGAAGCCCTTCGGAAAATGACGTTTCAGGAACGCGGAAATATGCTAAAACAATTGGCTCTGCATCTTACCAAACGCAAAGAACAATTTTATGAAATCAGCTATCGTACCGGAGCGACACGAAGAGACAGTTGGATCGACATCGAAGGCGGTTTTGGAAACCTGTTCGCAAATGCTTCCCTTAGGAAATTATTTCCCAACCAATCCTATCATGTGGAAGGCGACCCGATTGACCTTTCCCGTGGCGGACGGTTTATGGCACATCATATTATGGTGCCCAAACGCGGCGTTGCCGTTCATATCAATGCCTTCAATTTCCCGGTTTGGGGAATGTTGGAAAAGTGCGCCGTCAACTGGATGGCAGGCGTTCCGGCTGTTGTAAAACCGGCGACCAACACTTCATTTCTGACGAAAGCGGTAGTTCAGGAAATCATCGCGTCGGGAATATTGCCGGAAGGTGCGCTCCAATTGATAAATGGTTCGGCACGTAATATTCTCGACTATGTTGAATCACAAGATGTGGTCACTTTTACGGGTTCCGCAAGCACGGGTCGCATGCTAAAAGCGCATCCGCGAATTATTGAAGAAGCAGTGCCATTTACCATGGAGGCCGATTCGCTCAACGCTTCAATCCTTGGAGCAGATGCCATTCCGGGAACTCCCGAGTTTGATATTTTCATCAAGGAAGTGCGTAACGAAATGACTGTAAAATGTGGTCAGAAATGTACCGCAATCCGTCGTGTAATTGTACCTGAAAACTTAATTGAAGACGTCCAGATCGCCCTTGGAAATGCACTTTCCAAAGTTACCATTGGCAATCCGCGTTTAAAAGAAGTGAGAATGGGTTCCTTGGTGAGTTTGGATCAAGTTAAAGAAGTTCGTGAACGTGTTCACGAATTGTCCAAAACAGCAAGCATAGTTTACGGTGATTTGGATAAAATTGATGTCATTGGCGCCGATGCCAAAAAAGGTGCGTTTATTTCTCCAATTCTTTTAAGAGAAGACAACCCTTTTGAAAATCTTTCGGTACACGAAACGGAAGCTTTTGGCCCTGTGAGTACAATTATGCCCTATAAAAACTTGGATGAAGCCATTGAATTGGCAAAAATGGGGAAAGGTTCTTTGGTTTCCTCAATCATGACCAATGACGACAAAATTGCAAAAGACTACGTTGTAAATGCCGCTTCACATCACGGAAGGATTCTTGTTCTGAATCGTGAAAGTGCCAAACAAAGTACGGGCCATGGTTCTCCATTGCCAACCTTAGTACACGGAGGTCCCGGACGTGCCGGAGGTGGCGAGGAAATGGGAGGCATGCGCGGGATTAAACATTATATGCAGCGCACCGCCATTCAAGGATCGCCGACGACCATTACCGAAATTACGGGAATTTACCAGCAAAAAGCAAAATATAAAGAAGTAGATAAGCATCCGTTTCAATACCACTGGGAAGATATTGAACCGGGAATGTCTCTAAAAACTCACAAACGTACGCTAGACAATAGTGACATTATCAACTTTGCCAACCTGACTTGGGATCATTTTTATGCACATACCGATACTACGTCATTAGACGGAAGTATTTTTGAAAAGCGTACGGCACACGGTTATTTTATTATTTCGGCAGCCGCAGGATTGTTTGTATATCCGAATAAAGGACCGGTTGCTGCAAATTACGGACTGGAAGACTGTCGTTTTCTTCGTCCGATGTACCACGGCGATACGATTTACGTACGATTGACTTGTAAGCAAAAAGTTGACCGCGATGTTTCAGGAAACGAGCACCCCAGCGGAATTGTAAAATGGTTTGTCGAGGTTTTTGACCAAGAGGATGAATTGGTTGCAATCGCCACAATTTTAACGATGGTTCAGAAAAAACAGGAAGTATTTGTTGAAATTACCGATGAATTGGTTCAAAATGCCTTGAATAAACTCACTGAAAATACCAAGCCCAAATGGGGAATACTAACGCCGCAACATTTGATGGAACACTTGGAAGAAAGTTATCGAATTCTCTCCGGAGAAATTCAAGATTTTGAGATTGTTACGCCGGAGAAAATTTTGGATAAGGTGCAGGCAAGTTTGTACAACTATGAGAAATTTCCGCGAAACAGCCAATTTCCGACAATGAAAAAAGGGGAGTTGGAAACTTTGAAACATCCGGATTTGGAAACTGCAAAACAAAAAATGTTGGAAGCTCGTGAAGCTTATTTAAACTTTTTTAAAGAAAATCCGGACGCCCGATTAAAAAATATGGTATTCGGACACCTTAATAAATACGAATCTTATCTTTTGGAACGAAAACATTTAAACCATCATTTTGAACAGTTTGGAATTCTTTAGATTCCAATTGAAAGATTTAATAAAAGTTTTCTGAAGAATTATTCTCTGGATTTTGAATCAATCCAAATGGTAACCGGTCCGTCATTGATGAGGAAAACATCCATCATTGCCCCGAATTTTCCGGTTGAGACAGGTTTGTTTAGTGTTTTTTCAAGAGATATTCCAAATGTTTCATACAAGGGAATCGCCTTTTCAGGTCGTGCTGCACGAATGAAAGAAGGGCGATTTCCTTTTTTTGTTTGTGCATGTAGCGTAAACTGGCTCACCACCAAACATTCGCCGTCAATATCTTGTACTGATAGGTTCATCGCACCATTGTCATCCGAGAATATTCGAAGGTTTGCAACTTTTTTCACAAGCCATTCGACATCCTCTTCAGTATCGGTATCTTCTATTCCCAAAAAAATCAACAAGCCGTGATTAATTTTTGAATGAACTGTTTCATCAATGATTACAGAAGCAGCTTTTACTCGTTGTATCAACAGGCGCATAACAATAGGATTTTTAAAATAGTTGCAAAATTAAGGAAGTTTCTTTCATAAAATTTTGTCAATATTATTTATTAATGTCCAATGCTTCTTTTTAGACCTTACCTTTGTCCTGAATAAAAAAGGCTGGGTTGACTGGTTGATAGTTAGTATTTAAAAATTAAAATATGCAGGAAGTTTTTGCAAACATGGGAATGGATTCAGACCTATACAGGTATTTGATTCTTCCGTTATTAATATTTTTAGCACGCGTTTGTGATGTCACGCTTTCGACCATTCGAATTATTTTTGTGATGAACGGCAAGCGAAACATTGCGCCCATCCTTGGTTTTTTCGAAGCGTTTATTTGGTTGCTCGCTGTGGGACAGATTATTTCACAGGTGGATAATATATTTGCATACTTGGCTTATGCGGGTGGATTTGCTACGGGAACTTATATCGGAATGTATGTGGAAGAACGTCTTGCAGTGGGAATGGCAGTGTTGCGACTCATTACACCGGAAATAAACCAAGGAATGTTGGATTTTCTACACGAAAATAAGTTCAGTTATTCCCTGGTGGACGGAATGGGGAAAAAGGGCAAGGTAAATGTTGTCTTTTTTGTTGTCAAACGCGAAAACCTCGATCGCCTTGTGTCAGGAATCAATGAACATCATCCTCAGGCTTTTTTTACGATAGAGAATGTCCGTCAGGTGAACGAAGGTCATCCGTTCAATTCGCCTTTAGCCAATCAGCAAAGTGTAAGAAGATGGCAATTGAAGCGGCGGTAACTCAATGTTTAAACAGTAGCAAACTAAATTATAATTCGGGTCATTTTTTATCAAACTCCAAAGATTGTTAATTTTGCACCTCCATAATACGGTTAACGGAATAGGTATGCGACATCTGTTTTTTTTGGTTTTTATTTTGAGCACTTTTTCAGCATCCGGACAGATATTAAATATTGAATCTTTACGAAAAGTTACAGATACTTCCGGATTTACAGGGTTTGCCAGTTTAGATTTTTCGCTTAAACGCGATAAAAACAAATATTACGAAATCGGCAACGAAATTCATGTGCAATATAAAATGCGTAAACACCTCGTTTTATGGAAAAATGATTTGCATTTAAAAAGTATTGAAGGCAACAAATTTGAAAATAGTGCGGCGGCTCACCTTCGGTATAATTATCGATTTCATCCTTCCATTGCCGGTGAAATTTTTGTGCAAGCCCAATACAATAAAGTTTCTAAAATAGATTTCAGAGGATTGATTGGACTTGGTCCCCGTTTTAAACTGACTAACCATGAAGATTACAAAGTTTATCTCGGGGTGACCATGATGTATGAACAAGAAGAATTAGACGATAAATCCATTCCTGTTCAACGGGATTTCAGAGGATCGTCCTATGTATCGTTCAGCTTGCATCCCACATCTGTGCTTTCTATAGTCGGAACCACTTATTACCAGCCGAAAATTAAAGATTTTAAAGATTATCGCGTATCGAGTGAAACTTCATTGGTTTTCAATGTTTTTACAAAATTAGCCTTTAAAACTTCATACGTATTTATTTACGACAGTTACACGGCTCAAGACATTCCGACTTCACAATATGAACTAAAAACCGGTGTGGTTTACAATTTTTAATCCCTTCCTAGCTTTCCTCAAGAATAATTGTTATTGTGATTCATTAGCGCATTATTTTTCTTATTTTTGTCACCATTATTTTACATCAAGAGGATAGATTTGACTGATTGCAACCTCTTCAATACCTTAAATGGTGTTGTTCGCTTTTTACAGTGATAAAAAATGCTAAAGGACAGTGTTATTATTTCCTTTCTGCCTTTCCGTCAAATCTTCTCTAAAATTTAATTAAACAGTATTTTATGTCTTATTTATTTACTTCAGAGAGCGTGTCGGAAGGCCATCCGGATAAAATTTCAGATCAAATCAGTGATGCATTGTTAGACAATTTCCTTGCATTTGATGCCGATTCCAAAGTAGCTTGTGAAACTTTGGTTACTTCGGGTCAAGTGGTTTTGGCAGGCGAAGTTAAAAGCAAAACTTACCTCGATGTTCAAACCATTGCCAGAGAAGTCATTAATAAAATCGGTTATACAAAAGGAGCTTACAAATTCAGTGGCGATTCATGCGGTGTGATTTCGCTGATTCACGAACAATCACCGGATATCAACCAAGGTGTAGACCGAAGCACCAAAGAAGAGCAAGGCGCCGGAGACCAGGGAATGATGTTTGGGTATGCAACTCGGGAAACTGAGAATTTTATGCCGTTAGCACTGGATATTTCTCACCGATTGATGTATGAATTGGCAGCTTTACGACGCGAAAACGACGAAATAAAATACCTTCGTCCGGATGCAAAAAGCCAGGTTACCATTGAATATAGCAATGATAATGTTCCGCAACGCATTGTGGCAATTGTAGTTTCCACGCAACATGATGAATTTGGAACGGATGCAGAAATGTTAGCAAAAATCGAATCGGATATTAAAATCATCTTGATTCCGAGAGTAAAAAAACAACTCCCGGATTACATTCAAAAACTGTTTAACGACGACATCATCTATCATATCAATCCGACCGGGAAATTTGTAATCGGAGGGCCTCACGGTGATACCGGACTTACCGGACGTAAGATTATCGTTGATACCTATGGAGGAAAAGGGGCGCATGGCGGTGGTGCATTTAGTGGGAAAGATCCCAGTAAAGTAGACAGAAGTGCAGCATATGCAGCGCGACATATTGCAAAGAATATGGTTGCTGCCGGAATTGCCGATGAAATATTAATTCAAGTTTCTTATGCCATCGGACGCGCAGAACCGACTTCAATTTTTGTCAATACTTACAATACTTCCAAAGTTTCTATGACTGACGGAGAAATTGCAAAAAAAATAGAACAAATTTTTGATATGCGTCCGGCGTTTATTGAGGAGCGCTTAAAACTTCGAAATCCAATTTATTTTGAAACGGCGGCTTACGGTCATATGGGAAGAACCCCGAAAACGGTAACTAAAATTTTTGAAAGCCCTTACAACGGAAGAGTCGAAAAAGAAATTGAATTGTTTACTTGGGAAAAATTGGATTATGTCGATGCGATAAAATCGCATTTTAATTTGTCATAAAAATGCATCGTCCTAAAGTTCTTGAACTTTAGGACGATGCTCATTATTAATTTCCCCACATTCTTTCCCACAAGTCTGAAAGCAATTTTCGTGCATCGCGACTGTCTTTGATTTCTTCGGAAATATGAACGCCGGAATCGGTTTCTTCTATCAGATAACTGAATGCGTATCGTTCCGTTTCCGGATTTACCGAAAGTTGCCCGAAACGCAAATCGTTTAAGTAAACTTGATTGTTCTTGATTGAAATCGTATACCAACTTTCAGTAATCTTAATCAATCGTTTAACCAACGGATCTTCAGCCAAATCTCCTAGTGCTTCATGATTTTTTGGATGTTCATAGAATTGCACGGGCTGCGTGTCAAAAAAGGAATAATAACCAATCAAAAAGGAATCCTCGGTTTCTACATTTGCAATCCACATGATCGTGTTAAACGGACTGGGTTTCACTTGAATTCCAAGATGAGAAATTTCCTGTGATTCCAGCTCGTTTTTAAATTTTACAAATGCAAAACCTTTTAAGATAATAGTTAAGCATAAATATGAGGTGCTGACAATTAACCCGAGGTTGTTGAATTTTCTGCGTTTCGGATTGTCCTTCCGATGAAATGCAGCGATCAGCAAGAAAGTTAAAAACGGAAGGGTATACAACGGATCGATGACAAAAATGTTTTTATAATCCAACCGAATGTCTAAAGGCCAAAAAAGCTGTGTTCCCCAAGTGGTATGCGTATCTAATAGCGCGTGCGTTACAAAACACGAAAACCAAAACAACCACCATTGTTTTAACGTGGCGCGTTTGTCCCAAAGGGAGCATAGCCAGCCAAATAACAGTCCGAAACTGATTGCAAAAACAATTGAATGTGTAAAACCTCTGTGAATTTCTAACGCGGTAACCGTGTCGGTGAAAAAAGTTGCGGCAACATCAAAATCCGGAATAGTTCCCCCGAGTGCGCCCAACAACATTGCTTTATTTCCTATTTTTCTACCCAGTACGGCTTCTCCGACAGCAGCTCCAAGAACGATTTGAGTGATTGAATCCATGCCGGCAAAATTAATCGATAATCTTCATTTTCCTCAATAAAAACGAGGCATTCATGTTTTTGCAAATGCCTTTTTTTAAGGTGTAATCAAAATAAAGTTCATCGTTGATAATTTCGGCGTCAAAATAATAGTTTTTGATGTCAGGAAGTTCATTTTCAAGTTCACACAGGCTTAAATCGTGAGTTGCAATAATTCCGGTTGAATTTCCGGAGACCAACTTTTCTACAAATTTTTTAGAACCAATTGCTTTGTCGGTACTATTGGTTCCTTTTAATATTTCATCCAGGATTATAAAATATTCATCCGTTTGTATCTGATCTACGATAAATTTCAACCGTTTTAATTCACTGAAAAAATAGGATTCGTCATCAGTTAAACTATCCGTAGTCCGCATACTGGTGATTAATTTTATCGGACGGTAATACATTTGTTCGGCACAAACGGGAAGTCCCGTGTTTCCCATTACTAACAGCAAAGAAACAGTTCGTAAAAAAGTACTTTTTCCTGCCATATTGGCGCCGGTAATGATAAAAAATTGTTCCTTGTCAATTTTAAAATCATTGCGAATCATCGTTTTTGGATTCAACAACGGATGACCGGCTTTTTTGACGGACACGATTTCTTTGTCATTTGTAATGGAGGGAAAGACATAAGTAGGATGATTAAATGCAAAATTCCCCAACGCGTTGTAGGCATCAAAAAAGATAATGGTTTCAAACCAAGACTGAACGTTTTTGCCGTAAGTGGCAATCCATTTTTCAATGTGTTGACTTTGATAAATATCCCACAACAAAAAACCGTTTCCGAAAATTCCGAAAATCATATTGCTGCGTTGGTCTAAAGCATCCAGATGTCGGGCAAACTTTTTTAAAGCTTCAGAAGCTTTCAATTTATCGGAATGTATTTGTGCTTTTTTCTGTTTTAAAAGTGGAGCTGAAAAGTCCTTTTTTTCGATTTCGTCAATCAATTTTTCAAATTGTTGAAAAGTAGATTGAATTCCGGAAACAGCTGCTACCAACTGATTCACACGGCTCAAATACTTTCCGCTAATCAGCAAACCTAGCCCAAACCAAGCAGCAACCACATAACCCGAAAGCGAGGTGCTGAAATATGCAACAATCAGGAGAATAGAAATACCGGAGAAAACCAGCGCAATCGGTTTCATGAATTTTGGTACAAAAGCTTTGTATTCAAGCATCCACTTGCTGATAAATTTTGTTGAAACTTCTGTTTTTAAAAGGGATGCAACAGCAGAAAAATATAGCCTCCATTCCGGGATATTTGCTAATTCTTCAATGGCTTTTTGCTTTTGCTCAATGCCGGAAATTTCATTTTCCAATAGTAATTGCGCCAAAAAATCGGAGCCTTCAGACAATTCTGTACGGTTGAGATACTGAAAAAAAGATTTGTTTCCGAATAAATCGATGTCTTCGCTGTAAAAATGTTGCGGATTTTTATAATGTTCGCCGTTGGGCAGGGTTTCGTAATTTCCTTTTAAAACTTGCAATTCGGTTTCATTTTTTGAAATCAGGGCAGTCAATAAATCACGTTGATGGGAAATTTTTGAATGCCGAAGTACCAGTAGCAGAAAGCTGGAGAGACCTATAAAAATAAGGATGCCCAATACGATTTTATCACTCCAAAATAAATAAATTCCAATCACGGTTGTCAGAAATACAACCAAACGCAACACCGAAGAAACTGTGAGTTTTTTCTTTACGGCTTGTAATTTTTCAGTATGTGTTGCAATTTGATGTATATAAAATTCAGAAGGATCGACCATAACGTGTTTTATCAATGCTTAAGCGAAAGTCGGATTTTTGAACCAAAAGACAAAGAAAATAAATTGTGGAAAAACAGCTTATTCTTTAGCGTTTATGAATGCTTGAACTTTTTTGGGCAATCCTTTAACTACCAATTCATAGGAATGGTCGATAAGTTCTCGAACCAAATTTTCAGGAAGTTGAGTTATGTTCAACGTATTCCAATGTTTTTTGTTCATATGATATCCCGGATAAATCTGAAGCGGGAAATTCTCGCGAAGTGTGACCGCACGATCCGGGTCACATTTTAAATTGGCAGTGGAAGGATAGGAATCGAGGGCTAAAAGTGCAAAAATCTTATTGCCGACTTTAAAAACGAGGGTTTCTTCACCAAATGGAAAAGATTCGGTAACGCTTCTTTTTTGCAAACAGTAATCGCGAAAACTTTCTGAGTTCATAAATTATAAAGCGAATTTTAAGTTCATAAAAGTGGATAAATTACGGGCCTGCTTGGACTTGCATCATTTTCAAAGGGAGCCACCTGCAGATTTAACAAATACAAACCGTCTTTCACAGCATTAGGAACAAAAATCATTTCGGTAATTGTAGCTTCTTTACGCGGTGCTTTCGGATAATTCCAAAAAGTTTTATGTGCAGTCAGTTTTCCGCCATCGTGTTCTTTATCGACCGAAGGCAAATCAATCAGCAAATGCATAACGCCCGAATCTTTTAGGAACGTTGCAACTTCTTTGGAAAAATATGGCCAATTGGAACCGGTCCACAGCTTACTTTTTTTAGATTGTAAATTAGGCAGGGTTCGGATAATGAATGCTTGAACGTCAGGCTCGTGGTTGTCAAACTTGAACGTTTTCATTGTAATTACGTTATCTTCCCCAACTTTTTCGGGCTTCACAGAAATTAGTTTTGCAATAAAAAAATAGCTTTTCAAACAATTATTTACCGAAACAAATCTTTCAGAAATGTGTCCGTAGCTTTCGGTATGCGTACCATGTGCATGAGGATTGAATGTGATGTTATTGAAATTTATGGATGCTCCTTCACTTACTTTTCCAACCCAATCTCCCATTTTTACAGGTTCGATAAGCGGTTGATCCTGATGCCACGCCCGCGGATTTTTATCCGAATTTATTAAAGGAAGCGAAAGATCAATCGGGGTTGATAAGTCCACGGTATAATTTTGATTTCCAATGGAAACAGTCATTTTCATATGCATCGGAATTACAAGATTTTTGTTTTTGGAAATATCGGATTTTTATTTTTAATATCATCAAATCATTTAATTGAAATCGAATAATTAATCCCTAAATTTGCCGCCATATTCAAATAATTTAATATGGAACCGGGCAGCCTTTTTAGTTTTGCCATTACTGCATTCACGGGATTCTTTGCCATCATGAATCCGGTGGTAAATTTACCGGTTTACCTGAGTTTGGTTGAAGGTGCCAGTCAGGAAGAAGAACGCATCGTTCAAAAACGCTCTGTGTTTACGGCATTTTTAATAGTCACTGCTTTTATTATTCTCGGCAAAATAATTTTCAGTCTGTTCGGATTGACCGTTCCTGCGTTTAAAATAGCCGGAGGTATTCTGATTTTTCTTGCCGGAACAGATATGGTACGTTCCAAAGACAGAAAAGGCGTTGACAAAATGAAACCTACCATATTTAATGAAAGCATTGCCATTTCTCCACTCGCCACACCGCTGATGGCAGGTCCGGGAAGTATCGTGACCGCAATGACTTTTGTTTCCGACAAAAATTGGATGTATATGGGAATCGCAATTTTAGCTTTCGGAATCGTATGTCTGATGAATTTGTTTGCGTTTAGAATTAGCAGTTTGATTGTTGCGCGAATCTGGAATAATGTGATCACTGCTTTCGGGAGAATCATGGGATAGATAATTACGGTTATCGGAACGAGTATGGTAATTGCCGGGATTCAACTGGCGATGACGGTCACGCCGCCGCTTTAAACTCTAAATAAATCTGACGAAAGTTTATCTCCTAAAAATTTTCCTTTTTTAGATATGATCAAGGTTTGGTTATTTAAAATCAGCAGGCCTGAATCAAGATGCGCTTGGGCTTGTTCCAAAAGATATTTTGCATAATCTTCTCCAAATCTTTCGGTTACGCGATTTAATGAGACTCCGCTAATGGTTCTCAATCCGGTCATAATATATTCGTTATACCGATCTTGAACCGTGAGAATTTCTTTTTCGGAAGGCAAGATTCCTTGCGCAATGTTTTTACAATAAATGGTGTTATTTGAAACATTCCAACTGCGAGAATTTCCGTCAAAACTGTGAGCAGAAGAACCAATTCCCAAGTATGGAATGCCTTCCCAATAAGCGCTGTTGTTTTGAGATTCATAGCCCGGCAAACAAAAATTTGAAAATTCGTAATTCCGATAACCGTTTTGTTCCATAAGCTGACATAAAAGTTCGTAATGTCTTTTTGCCATTGCGTCATCTACCGGCTGAATTTTTCCGATTTCAATAAGTTTTTTTAATGCAGTTCGCGGTTCAACGGTCAGTGCATACGATGAAATATGAGGAATTTCGAGGGCAATAACGGTGTTGATATTTTCAAGCCAACGATTTTCGTTCATTCCGGGAATTCCATAAATCAAATCCACACTGACATTGTCAAAATACGTTTTACTGTTTTTTAAACTTTGATGCGCTTGCGCTGTGTCATGCGCCCGATTCATCAGTTTTAAATCGTTATCAAAAAAAGATTGTACGCCAATGCTCAACCGATTGATTTTTGATTTTGAAAGAACTTTGATTTTTTCCAAGGTCAAATCATCGGGATTGGCTTCCAATGTGATTTCGGGAGATTCGGCGACCTGATAATTTTTATAAATGGTATTGATGATGGAATCCAATTCTTCGGAAGTGAGCAAACTCGGTGTTCCGCCTCCGAAATAAATAGTTCGGACGGTTCCTGATAACTCTGCTTTTCGCATTTCCAATTCTTTACACAAAGCCAAAACGATTTCCGGTTTTTTCTTCATTGACGTGGAAAAGTGAAAATTGCAATAATGACAAGCCTGCTTGCAAAAAGGAATGTGGATGTAAATACCAAAGGGGTGTTGCATTTTCAGGAAACTAAAGATTTTCTGCGGAATGCAAATTTACTGATAAAAACTAGCTTTCGGTTTTTAAAAATGGAATAACCAATAATAAGAGAATTATTTTTTATGAATGCGTTTTTCATTTTGTTTTACGAAAGCCGCCCATCCGGAGTATGATTTTTCTTGTTGAATGCTGCCGGAATTGTAAAAATGACAAACGGCGGCAGCCAAACCGTCGGTACTGTCCAAATTTTTTGGCAATGCTTTTAATTTCAAAAGATTCTGAAGCATTCGGGCAACTTGTTCTTTGCTTGCATTTCCGTTGCCTGTAATTGCCATTTTTATTTTTTTGGGGGAATATTCCGTAATGGGAATTTGTCTTGAAAGTCCCGCTGCCATGGCTACACCTTGCGCACGGCCGAGTTTGAGCATCGACTGAACATTTTTTCCGTAAAACGGAGCTTCAATTGCAATTTCATCCGGATGGTGCGTGTCGATGAGTTCGATGGTGCGTTCAAAAATCAAGCGCAATTTGAGGTAGTGATCAGGATATTTTTGGAGCTGAAGTTCATTTAATTGGATAAACTCCATCTGATTTTTATAAGTTTTAATGAGTCCGAAACCCATAATCGTGGTTCCCGGATCAATTCCTAAAATAATTTTTTCTGTTTGCGTTGTCATCGATATATGGCAGTTTGCAAGCTGCGGAATTTGTAAATTCGCATTATGGATGTAGCAAACAAATCTAATCATTATCTTTTAACCACAGGAAAAGTCATTGTACTTTCTGTGATTTTGGGATATCTTATTTACCGATTTGACAAGGTCGGTGTTTACGATTGGCACTCCTATAAAACTCATTTTAACGAGAATTTTCTGCTGTTGCTGTTCATCGGTTCGGGAATTTTTACGGCAGTTAATTGGTTTTTGGAAATTTTCAAATGGAAAGAACTTGCGGAAACTTTAAGAACAATCTCTTACAAAACTGCTTTCAAACAAACCTTGGCAGCTTTTTCCGTGGCGGTTATAACGCCTGCACGCATCGGAGAATACGGACTGAAAGCGTTTTATTTTAAACCCGCTGAGCGAAAAAAAGTGTTCTTGTTGACACTTTTTTCCAATGTATCTCAAATGGTGGTAACGCTTATATTTGGATGTTTTGGATTGGTGTTTTTTTTGTCGGAAAATCAAGTGTTTTTTCTGAAGCAACGTGGATTACTCATTTTAATTCTCCTTCTGCCCGCTGTAATTATTGGATATCTTTTTCGACGCAAAACAATTTTTATCAAAGGATTTACGCTTCAAAATTGCTTTGAATTTTTTATAAAACTCTCGATTGTAACAATAGCAAAGGTTTTTCTTTTTTCTGTGTTGCGTTATGTGATTTTCAGCAGTATGTTTTACTTTTTATTGCTGTTTTTTGGAATGGAATTGCCTGTTACAACTGCGTTTTTATTGATTTTCACAATGTATTTATTGGTTTCGATGCTGCCGACGTTTTTAATTTTTGATGTAGTCATACGCGGTGGTGTGGCAGTTTGGTTGTTCGCTTTTTATGGCGTTTCGGAATGGATAGTAATAAGCACCGTTTCGGTTATGTGGATTTATAATTTTTTAATTCCCGCATTGCTGGGAAGTTTTTTCATCGCAAAGTTTAAACCGGTTTCTTGATGCTGATTCTGCTAAGTTTTGTCTTTATCGCTTATGCTGTTTGCGTCTTTATTTTAAATAAAGGTTATAACCGCATACAAAATAAATCACCTGTTCAACATGAAGCTTCCCAAAGTTTTTCAATTCTGATTCCATTTCATAATGAAGAAAAACACCTGCCACAACTGTGTGAAAGTCTTTCCAAATTAAAATATCCGACACATTTATTTGAATTGATTTTTATCGATGATTTTTCTACCGATCAATCTGAAGGGATTATCAAAAATTTTAATTTCCCCGATTTATTTTCAGTCATAGTAATTTCTTCTGTCAAAAAATGGGCTGCTCCAAAAAAGGATGCTTTACAAATTGGAATTTCACAGGCTCGTTTCAAATG
>JAAYLC010000009.1 GCA_012522045.1 Bacteroidota bacterium | reverse complement strand
GTTGCACTAAATCATTTATCAACTCTGTTTGGGTTTCCGCTTCCAGACTATTGGATAACTGCCATCCTACCAGATAACGACTGTACAAATCAATCACAGCAGTAAGATACATAAAGCCTTTTTTCATTGGGATATAGCTGATGTCAATCGCCCATACTTGATTGGGTCTGACCACCTCTAATACAGTAGCCTGATTATCTACAAATCTAGCGGTCTGATTATTGTTTTCTAAATTCTCAAAAACAGCATCATTTAAATTTGATTGTTCAAAATCCTGTTGGCTTTCTTTAGAACCACCCAGAAATAATAGTACAACAATAAACGAAATTTTTTTAAAGTATTTGTTTTCATAACTAAAAAATTTAAGTTTACCTACTTGTATGGCTTTTCGTTTTTCGCCTTTTTTTTAAGTTTTACGAAATTGAGACAAAAAAATAGATCACGTAAAATATTCTATTGCGAATATTTTGCATGTTTTCGCAATAATTTATTGAAAATTCTGTATG
This sequence comes from Bacteroidota bacterium, assembly GCA_012522045.1. Lineage (GTDB taxonomy): Bacteria > Bacteroidota > Bacteroidia > Flavobacteriales > Flavobacteriaceae > JAAYLC01. The sequence goes on along the minus strand of JAAYLC010000009.1, from coordinate 19,864 downwards.
AAATAACGAAAATTGGTAGAAGCACGCATCAAAAAAGGTTATTCACAAAAAGAAATGGCGGAAAAATTGTTCATGGATGTTTCCAACTATAATAGAAGGGAAAATGGACAAATGACGATCAGCAACCAAGAATGGGAAAAACTGTCCAACTTACTGGAAAACCAGTGTAAATACATCTAAAAAATTAGAGAAGATAATATAGACCTTAAAAAACAAATCAAAGACTATAATGAAAGTAAAAGAAAAAATCATTAAGTCTTAAATCCATAAAACTTACAATTGTGATAAGTAATTATCGATTGAGCAACTTGAAATAGCAAGATGTGTAGCCTCCCCAATTATAGCACAGTTCTATAATACACAAAGAATATTTTTAATTCTTTCTGTTTTACAACAAAAACTTCCTGAATACACCTTTAAAACTGCATGTTGCAAATAAAAAAAGGGTTCTGTCTGCATAAACAAAACCCTATTACATTTATAAAAATCGCGTATCCGGATTATTCTTTATTCAACTTCTTTCTCTTGGGTGATTTTTTCTTATAGTATTTTTTATATGGAAAATAGGAAACAATACATAAAAGTATGGCAAATGCAGTAATCCAAAATACAAATCTCGGCGTTGCCGGCGCATCTCCACTTGCATAAGAATGCAGACCGCTTAAGTAGAAATTCACACCAAAATACGTCATCATAATCGTTGCGTAGGACAACATCGCGAGAACGTTAAACGTCCAGCGCCCCCGAAGACCGGGAACCAGGCGTGCGTGAATAACAAACGCATAAATCATAATGCTGATAAGCGCCCAGGTTTCTTTGGGATCCCATCCCCAATAGCGCCCCCAACTTTCGTTTGCCCATTGGCCTCCCAAAAAGTTTCCAATGGTTAACAATACCAACCCTACTGTCAATGCCAATTCGGTAATTATGGTCAACTCACTCACATTGATTTCCATGCGTTTGTAATTTTTCTCTGTCGTAAAAATCATCAAAAACAAACTGGTCATGGCGAGTATCATTCCCAACGTAAAGGGACCGTAACTCATCACAATAACCGACACGTGAATCATTAACCAATAACTATCCAAAACCGGTTGTAGCGTTGCAATGGAAGGATCCAACCAATTTTGATGTGCCACCCATAAAATGATCGCGGTAACAAATGCGGTGGACGCAACGGTCAAATCGCTTTTACGACCAAACATAATTCCGAAGAAAAGCGTGGCCCAAGCGACATAAATTACCGATTCATACGCATCACTCATCGGCGCATGCCCACTGACATACCAACGCAGCGCAAGACCGAGCGTCATGGCGGCAAAGAAAATCCACATCACTATTTTTGAAGCCTTAATAATGCCCCGCAATACCTTTCTGTCTTTGAACAATTGGATGATGATAACGACGAACATCAGCACCCCCAGAATGAGGAAATACTTATACAAGCGGTTAAATATATCCACTTGATTGTAAATTATTTCCGCTTGTATTTTAGTTTCTGAAGGCATTATTTCTTCTCCGAATTTCTTTTGGAAATTGGTAATGCTTTCCAACAATTCGTCTGCTTTTGAATAATCTCCGGTTTCTCGGGCATCGCGAAGCCGCTCAAAATACAACGGAAGGATATTTCTCGCATACAGCGAATCCATGCCCACGATATTCGCTTCGTTTAATTCGGGATAAGAAACCCATTTGTTTCCAGGATCATCCGGAATCGGGAAGATTCTCAGAATGCTTCCGCTTAATGCCGCATTTAACAGCGAGAAATTTTCATGTGCTTTGATGATGTCTTTTTGATATTGATTGGGCGTATTGGTTCTTGTCGCTGCGGCAAGAAAAGGCTCCAATTTGTAATTTCCGCGTTCGTCAAACAAATCCATCAAGGAAATGTTGCGTTGATCTTCCGGTACGCCAGTTACGTGTCGGATGCTGTCATTCCCACGTTTAAGAGCAATAAGCGGCACTTCCACCCACAAACGCGGGAATTCGGTCATCGAGATAAAAACCTGGTCGGCATTTAATCCGGCATACGTATTACTTCTTGAAACTTTTCTCAAAAGTTCACTGGAAAACGTATTGATGGGTTTCATCCTTCCATTATCCTGAATCAACAGTTTTCCAAACTTTTTGGCGTGTTTTTTACTCACCGCATTCGCCACCAATATCGAGTCTATGGTTTCTTTGGGCACCGGCGTATGCTGATGGGACTCTTGCGAAAATGCTGTCATGGAAAGCAATCCGATAAAGATGGTAATCATGCTTTTTTTCTTGCGCTTAATCCGATCGAGCATTAGTGTAAGTTTGCTGAACCGGCTGCCTTTGGTAAACCAAATTGCCATAAGTCCGATGTAGAGAAAGAAATAGCCGATGTAGGTAATCCACGTTCCCCACCAATCGTGATTCACCGATAAGATGGTTCCTCCTTCATCCGGATCAAAACCTGCTTGGAAAAAGCGGTAGCCGCGATGATCTAAAACATTGTTCATATAAATATCCGCATCAAAATGGGTGTCTCCTTCTATAACGGTAACTTTACTCATAAATGAGGAATACGCCCTTTCTGTACCCGGATATTTTTCGGCGATAAAATCATTTAAAGTGACACTGAACGGCAATTGAATTTTTCTGGAACCGTAAGTCAAATAAACTTTCATTCCGGCAATATCCACTTCCGTAGGGTTTGGTGAAGTGCCACGCCCTCCCATCAGCGAAACGGTTTTGGTTTCATTTTCGGCAATCACATCGACGGTGAGCGCGTGAATTCCTTTTAAATCATCAGGTTCCGCTTTCACAACGCCATAAGTTCCTTTGATAACAGGCTCCGGAATTACAAAACTGAGTCCTCCCAATTGATATAACGAACGCAAATGAAACGGCTGAATGCTGTCGGCAGCTACCGTTCCTTGGGATTGCGTTGCCATCACCATATATTCACCTTCAAACGGAGATTCAATTTGATAGGTATCGTTTTCCCATAGAATATTGATGGCGCCTTCTGTCGGATTGTTGACCGCAAAAAGGATGTTGTGAATATTTGAAACTTCTCCGACTTTCAGCCAATGATCATGGCGACTCCCTTCTCCGGACTCCACCAGTTTCAGGTATTCATCACCGTCGGGATCAGGAACGATTGCTTCTTTGGCATCGGACATAAAGTCTCTGTATTTAATCGTTACCGGTATGTTGTTGTAGTCGGTATGTACTTCAAAATCGTTGTTGAGTCGTTCCGAAAGACGCAACATTTTAGGACGCACCCTACGCCGTTGCGGAACGCCGTCCACTTCGTAATCCCCATCGATAAAAGCCATTAAATAGGCATTTTCGGAAAGGATAAAATCAGCGGTTTCTCCTTCTCTCAGATGCATAATCCCTTCGTATCCGATGTATCGCGTAACAAAAGCACCGACAAGTACTAATATCAATGCAAGGTGGAGCATTAACGATGCCCACATTTCTTTTTTGTGAAGATTGTATCGGAAAATATTGCCCACAAAATTTATAACGAAAATCCCCATGATGGCTTCAAACCACCATGCATTGTATATCAATTCACGTGTATAAGGGGTTGGCGGACTTTCTGATGAAGCGTCTAAAAAGGTTCCTACAGCCATCGATGCTGCAAAAACTAAAAAAAGTACAGCCGTTAGGCGGGTAGAAAAAAGAACGGAAGCTATTTTTTTTAGCATTTTTTAATTTTTAGAGAGCAAATTTAACCATTTAATCAGACTAATTCTACGTTTAAGGCAAAAGCTTCGAATGGATTTAGCATAAACGAAAAGTTTAATACAAACGTTTTAAAATATTGGATATTAGTTTGCTAATAATAAACTAAAGCAAAATCTGACAAATTGTCAATTTGAATTTAAGATAATATTTAGGATTGATTGGGCTGTCTTGCGTTAAAAATATTCAAATGCAGGAAGGTTCCCATATGGCGCGCACGGTTTTTTGCAAGTTGCGCAAGCTCATCTTCGGGTTCAAATAATTCTTCAATGGTTTGATACCACATGTTCAACCAAGCACCAAAATGTTTTTCGTTAATCGTCCCTCCCACTTGTTGGTCCACATGAACATGGGCATGCATCGGGTTGCCGAAATATTTACGTTTGTAAAGCAAATTGGTTTCCCAAAAGTCGGTTAATAACTCCAAATGGGAATCCCAATCTTTAATAATGCCATTAAAAATGGGTCCTAAAAAATCGTCTTTACGAACTTTAGCATAAAATGTATGTACCAAAAGCGACACTTCTTCTCTTGTCTTAAGCTGTTTCTTTTTCATTTTTTTAAAGTGTGATAATTTCCTCGCGAATCTTTATAACTTTCTATTCGGTGTTTTATTGAGATAAAATACAGAATTTAAATTGAATCTCCTTTTTAAAATTGTAAATTTAGGGGCTTAAAGTAGCTTTCTTTTATGAGGTTAATCATAAATCATGATTTCTGAAAATTTATTGCTTAAATACGGCGCTGTCTTAGAGACTTACGAATCTTTTCAAAACATCTTTTTAGAGCATTCCAAAGCCCATTTTTACTTTCAAATTAAAACCGGTGCAGTAAAAATGTACAATCTCAATGAAAGCGGAAAAGAATTTGTTCAAGGATTTTTCTATGAACGGGAAAGTTTTGGCGAACCGCCTTTATTTGCTGATTTTGACTATCCTGCATCGGCATTGGCGATTAAAAAATCAGTTATTTACAAACTTTCCAAAGCAAAATTATTTCAATTGCTTACGGAACATCCGCAAGTGCATTTTAAATTTACGCAAGCCTTGGCTGAACGCTTGTTTTACAAATCCACTTTATTAAAAGGAATTACGGGACAGGCACCGGATCAGCGAATTTTAACACTCATCGATTTTTTAAAAGAAAGCGATGCAACCGCCGAAACTCCATACAAGGTCCCGCTGACACGTCAACAAATTGCGGATATGACAGGACATCGCGTGGAAACCGTAATTCGCGCCATCAAACAATTGGAACTGGACGGAAAAATTCAGATCATCAAAAGAAAAGTGTATCGCTAACAGATAAATCTTATTTTCGCATTATGATTTCAGTAGTTTTAATCGGTTATGGAAATGTAGCTGCACATTTGCTTCGGGCGTTTTCCAAGAGCGATGCGGTGACTGTAAAACAGGTTTTTAACCGCACTAAAATTTCAACGAAAACATTCGAAAATGTCGATTTCACCAACGCCATTCACGATCTTGTTGAAGCAGATTGCTATATCATCTGTGTCTCCGATGATGCCATTCCGCTGGTTGCCGATCAATTGCGGTTTAAAAACAGATTGGTGGTTCACACTTCAGGAGCAGTTTCAATGGAAAAATTGAGCGCAAAAAATCGAAAAGGAGTTTTTTATCCGTTACAATCTTTTTCAAAAGACAAACCGGTGGATTTCAAGACCATTCCAATTTGCATTGAAGCGGTTGCCGATGCGGATATCCAATTGTTGCATCGCTTGGGCAAAAGCATCTCGGAAGAAGTTTATGAAATCGCATCCGATTCTCGCGAAAAACTTCATGTGGCCGCAGTTTTTGTAAATAATTTTGTCAATTATTTGTACAGTTTGGGAAAAGAAATTTTGGAAGCACACAACTTGCCGTTTGCGTTACTAAAGCCGCTGATAAACGAAACCGCCCATAAACTGACATTTTTGGAACCTTATGAAGCACAAACCGGACCGGCAAAGCGAAACGACCAAAAAACAATCCAAAAGCACTTGGAATTACTCAACAATCCGGAACATAAAGAAATTTACAAATTGCTTACACAAGCCATTCAAAACCAGCATAGAAACACATAAATTATGACAGAATCAGAAAAAAGTTATAAAGAATATCTTAAAAACATCACTACTTTTATTTTTGATGTCGACGGCGTTTTGACCGACGGAACCATTCAAGTAAACACGAACGGCGAACTGCTTCGCACGATGCATATAAAGGATGGCTATGCCTTGAAAGTTGCCGTGGAACAAGGGTTCAGAGTCTGTATTATATCCGGCGGAACCAACGAAGGAGTTCGGAAACGCCTTGAAAATCTCGGAATCAAAGATATTTACCTGGGAATCAGCAATAAAATTGAAGTTTTAAACGACTATATGAAAACGCATTTTCTGGAACGCGAAAACATTTTGTATATGGGCGATGACTTACCTGATTATCACATTATGAAAGAAGTAGGTTTGGCTTGCTGTCCTCAAGATGCTGTTCCTGAAATCAAAGCGATTTCCGGCTATATTTCTCATAAAAATGGCGGTAAAGGATGTGTCCGTGACGTTATTGAACAAGTCATGAAAATCCACGGAAAATGGACAATAGCCTCCGGAGCCGCTGCTAAATTAGATTAAAAAATTAACACTTTAACTGCCCTTGAACGTTCTCAAACTTATTCGCTTTCCAAATCTTTTAATCATTGCCCTTGCGCAAATTCTAATCAGGTATGGGCTGTATGTTCCTTTTAATGCCACTCCGGCGTTGTCAGATTTTCAATTTGCCTTGCTGATTCTGGCAACGCTTGCCATTGCCGCTGCCGGATATGTGATTAATGATATTTACGATCAGGAAATTGACCGTATTAACAAACCGAATTCACTGCTTGTTGGAAATAAAATATCCGAAAAACAAGCGAATTCGTTATTTGTAATCTTAAACATAATCGGAGTCGGCATCGGATTTTATTTGGCAAACACCATTCAACGCCCTGTATTTGTCAGTTTTTTTATCCTTATTTCCCTGCTCCTATATCTGTACGCATCTTCGCTCAAAAGAATTCTTGTAGTCGGAAATTTGCTGATTGCAGTTTTGGTAGCTATGAGTATTTTGATCGTTCCGATATTTGATTTATTGCCGACAATCACTTGGCAAAATCAAGTGGTGCAAACGCGCACGTTTCTGCTGATTCTCGATTTTGCAATCTTTGCTTTCTTTATCAATTGGATTCGTGAAATTGTTAAAGATTTACTTGACATAGACGGCGATAAAAAAGGGGGAATCAACACCTTGCCTATTGCCATAGGAAGAAGTAGAACCCTGAAAATAATCATGGCGCTTACGTTTCTCCTCCTCTGTGGCATCATCTATTATATGTATGAAAATTTGTACAAGCAGCAGTACCTGATGTTGTATTTTCTTGTTTTCATCGTCGGGCCGCTACTCTATTTATTCATTAAAACTTTTGATGCCAAGAGCAAAAAAAGATACCGATTCATGGCTTCCTTACTAAAAATAATTATGCTCATGGGAATTTGTGCCATGATTTTGTTTCGCTATTTTTATTAAGGCGTATTTTTGAGTTATGATTATCGAAACGCTAACATTATACACCAAAAACATCGTCGCACAAAAAAATTTTTACGCAGCGGTATTGGAACTGCCTGTTTCCGATTCCCAAACGGATTCATTTACCGTACACACACAAAAAGGGACGATTGTATTTCGTCAAAATGAGAAATTCACGCCTTATCACTTTGCTTTTACCATTCCCGGTGAATCGATTTTTAAAGCATTATCCTGGCTTAAAAAACGGGTATCCATTATAAAAAACGAATCTGAAGAGGTGGTTGATTTTCCTGCTTGGAATGCAAAATCGGTTTACTTTTACGATGAAGACCGTAATATCGTTGAATTTATCGCGCGAAAAAACCTTCCCTACCCTATGCTTCAATCGTTTGACGCTTCTCAACTTTATGAAGTTTCAGAAATTGGTTTGGCAACTTCAGCATTTCACGAAAAACTGCAAAAACTCTTGAATATTCCGGGAATGTCCAAATTTAGCGGTGGGGATGAAGTCTTTGCAGCCTTGGGTTCAGAAACCGGACTTGTAATTTTAATCGACAAAGGGAAGAAAAATTGGTTTCCCGGGAATGACACGGCTTTCAGTTCGGAATTTGATGCTGTCATCACCACTCCTCAAGGACGATTTCAATTAAATTTCACAGCCGACACCCTCGAATACGATTCTAAAAGTTAATTTATGCACCACTTAAAAGAAAAATTTAAAGATTACAAAATCATTCTTGCTTCGAAATCTCCGAGACGGAGTGCGTTGTTAAGCGGTCTCGAAATCGATTTTGAGGTAGTATCGATTGCGGTCGATGAGACGTATCCTCCGCATTTGCAAGCAGCCGAAATTGCCGAATATTTAAGCGATAAAAAAGCGCGATCCCTTGCACCTGCTCCCGATGAAATTATTTTGACCAGCGACACCATCGTATGGCATCAAAACAAAGCCTTGGAAAAGCCGAAAGATGCAGATGAAGCCATTAAAATGCTGACGCAATTGAGCGGTTCCGAACATCTGGTCATCAGCTCCGTCACGGTTCGTTCCTCCACCTATCACAAAACCGTCCACGATGTCGCAACAGTTGTTTTCCGACCGCTGTCCCAAGCAGAAATCGAGCACTATGTTTATACCTACAAACCCTTTGACAAAGCCGGTGCATACGGCATTCAGGAATGGATTGGCTATGTCGGAATCGAAAAAATCGTGGGTTCGCATTATACCGTTATGGGATTGCCCGTTCTTAAAGTTTATCAATTGTTACAAGAAATTCCGCTTTAATACAAAATTCAATTTTGATTGCTTATTTTTGAAATAAAATTTGGCTGATGAACATTATTGAAGATATCAAAAGTTATTGGGTTCCGCTGATGCAGACCGGTGCCGCAGCGATCATTCTGTTTATTTTGCGATTCATCGCACGCCGTGCCATCATTAATTTCACCATCAAAGCAGAACGGTACGAACGTCGGATTAACCTGATATTTAAGCATCTGAATATCACCTTTACGTTTATTTTTATCTTTTTGATATTTCTGATTTGGAGCGTCGATTTAAGAAACATCGGAATCATATTTTCTTCTGTTTTTGCCTTAATCGGAATCGCATTTTTTGCACAGTGGTCTATTTTAAGCAATGTTACCAGCGGAATTGTAATGTTTTTTACGTTTCCTTACCGCATTGGAGATTATATCCGCATTCACGACAAAGATTTTCCTTGTGAAGGCTATATCGAAGACATTCGCACATTTCACGTCATCTTACACACGACAGACAATCAAGTCATTACTTATCCCAATAGTTTGATGCTGCAAAAAGGAGTCAGTGTGGTGGGGAGAGATTACATTCCCGCAACTGCGGAAACGGATAAAAATATCGAAAACCTCCCTCACGACTAAAATTTCATTTTTCAGAATAAATCAATATTGATGCGCAACCTATATTTTCTTGTTCTTTGCTTTCTGACAGTTACCAACCTTTTTTACGGTCAAGCACCTCAAAAGTTAACCTCCTCTGAAATTTACCACGAGCTGAAAAAACTAAATTTTCTCGGTTCTGCCCTGTACATTGCTGCCCATCCGGATGATGAAAACACACGCTTGATTTCTCATTTGGTAAACGACGTTCACGCACGAACGGCCTATTTGTCAATTACAAGAGGTGACGGCGGACAAAATCTCATCGGAACGGAATTGCGCGAATTGCTGGGCGTAATTCGGACGCAAGAATTGTTGGAAGCACGAAAAATAGATGGAGGCGAACAGTTTTTTACAAGCGCCAATGATTTCGGATATAGTAAGCATCCTCAGGAAACATTTAATTTCTGGAATAAAGACCAACTTCTGGAGGAAATGGTACAGCTTATCCGACAGTTCAAACCCGATATTATCATCAATCGTTTTGACCATAGAAGCCCGGGAACAACACACGGCCATCATACGGCTTCTGCCATGCTCAGTTACGAAGCCTTTGATTTGGCATCCGATAACCAATATCATCCCGAAAGTATGGCGTCTTACGGAATGTGGAATCCGAAACGCTTGTTTTTCAATTTGTCGTGGTGGTTTTACGGAAGTGAAAAAAAATTTTTGGAAGCGATTCAAGACAAAGATTTCATAAGCATAGACATCGGCAAATTTTATCCCGTTTTGGGAAAATCCAACGGAGAAATTGCAGCTACGAGTCGCAGCAAACACCAATCTCAAGGTTTTGGAACTACCGGAACCCGCGGAGAATCCATGGAATATTTAGAGTTTTTGAAAGGGTCACCCATTACTGACAACAATTTATTTGAAGGAATCAATACAACCTGGTCGCGAATTAAAGGAGGTCAAGAAATTGGCGATATTTTATATCCGTTGGAAGAAAATTTTGATTTTAAAAATCCCTCGGAAATCGTTCCTCAGCTACTAAAAGCGTATCCTTTAATTGCCAATTTGGAAGATGCGCACTGGCGCAACATTAAATTGAAACAATTAAAAAATTTAATTCTCCACGCATCGGGCATATTTCTGGAGGCGCAAACTTCACAAGAAATTATTGTCCCCGGAGAGGAATATGAGGTGACTACTGAAATTATCAATCGCAGTGCGTTACCGGTTCGTTTAACGGGAATCGAAAACGCCACGCAAAAAGTTTTCTTGCAACAGGATAAAATTCCTTTGAAAAAAAATAAGGCACACACTGAAACCTTTGCCATGCAAGCGCAATCGGAACATTTTTCAACGCCCTATTGGCTCCGCAATCCCCATTCAGAAGGCATGTATCAAGTTTCAAAAAATGATTTGGACGAACCCACTACCCCACCTCTTGAAACTATTCGTTTTCACCTTCAATTTGAAACTATAAATATTCCCTTTACCGTTCCCGTAGTTTTTAAAACCAACGATGCCGTGACAGGAGAAGTGTACCAACCGCTTTCGACCTTACCCAAAATCACGGTTTCCATTCCGGAAAAAATAGCTGTTTTCGCTTCCGGTGAACCTCAGGAATTTCGAGTGAAAGTAAAATCACATCAAGAGAACATTCAAGGGAAACTCACATTCACTGAAAGTAAGGCATGGAAAATTGAACCGAAAACCATTCCTTTTTCGCTTACTTTAAAAAGAGAAGAAAAAGAAGTTGTTTTTAAAGTTACTCCTGCGGCAGCTGCAACAGACGAAACGTTAACGGTGCATGCCCTTGTCGATTCAGAAGTATTTGACCAAGAATTAGTTACTATTTCATACGATCACATCCCGACACAACACGTTTTGTTGCCGGCTTCGGTAAAATTTGTAAATCCCAACATTCAAAAAAAAGGAACAAACATCGGATACATTGAAGGTGCAGGCGATTTGCTCCCTAAATATTTACGTCAAATCGGTTATGAAGTTACGGTCCTATCTCCCGATGCCATCCATTTGGAATCCTTAATCAAATTTGATGCAGTAATATTGGGAATTCGCGCTTACAATGTTATCCCGCAACTTGAATATGCTCAAAGCATTCTGAATGAATATGTATTTCAGGGCGGCAATCTTTTGGTTCAATACAACACAAATCATCAATTGGTTACAAATAATCTCGCTCCTTTTGCGTTGACACTTTCAAGAAAGCGCGTGACCGATGAAAATGCACCGGTCACCTTTTTGGCGCCGAATCATCCGGTATTGAACACACCGAACAAAATCACACCCCGTGATTTTGACTTTTGGGTGCAAGAACGCGGACTGTATTTCCCCGAATCGTGGGCTGACGAATTTACGCCCATCTCGGGAATGTCCGATCCGGGCGAGGCACAAACAAAAGGTTCGCTCTTGGTCGCTTCCTACGGGAAAGGATATTATATTTACACCGGACTCAGTTTTTTTAGACAGCTTCCGGAAGGAGTTTCAGGCGCATACAGATTATTGACAAATATTTTATCATTAGGAAAAAAATGACAAAACAAACATCTCAAAACGATATAGAAAAAACTCAATTTGTTTGGAAAACAAGTTACACCGTCGTATTGGTGGTGAATGCCATCTACATTTATTTATTCTATTTACTCATGCAAAATTTAAGCTAAATGCATCAAATAGATTGGATTGTACTGATTGGAACGCTTCTTTTTATCGTTCTTTACGGAACTTGGAAAGCCCGGCAACAACGTGATGTTTCTGATTATTTTAAAGGAGGAAATACCTCAGGCTGGTGGACCATCGGATTGAGTGTGATGGCAACACAGGCCAGTGCTATTACTTTTTTATCCACTCCGGGACAGGCTTTTCACGACGGAATGGGCTTTGTGCAATTTTACTTTGGTTTGCCTATTGCCATGGTCATCATTTGTCTGGTTTTTATTCCGATTTATCACAAACTGAAGGTTTTCACTGCCTATGAATATTTGGAAAGCCGCTTCGATAAGAAAACAAGGACGCTGACTGCCATTTTATTTCTTATTCAACGCGGATTGGCCTGCGGAATAACCATTTTTGCACCTTCCATTATTCTTTCTGCGGTATTGGGTTGGAATTTATTCTACCTGAATATCATCATCGGGGTGCTTGTAATTATTTACACAGTTTCCGGCGGAACGCGTGCCGTTAATGTCACTCAAAAACAACAAATGGGTGTTATTTTCTTCGGAATGTTTCTGGCTTTCTTACTTATACTAAACTATTTGCCCTTAGACATTACTTTTACAAAAGCCCTTGAAATCGCCGGTCAGAGCGGAAAGATGGATATTCTGGATTTCTCTTTTGACTTTGACAATCGCTATACTTTCTGGAGCGGTATTATCGGCGGTACTTTTCTGGCGCTGTCCTATTTTGGAACCGATCAAAGTCAAGTGCAGCGTTATTTATCCGGAAAAAGTGTAAAACAAAGTCAAATGGGACTTATTATGAACGGTCTTCTCAAAGTTCCGATGCAGTTTTTTATCCTGCTTGTTGGGATTATGGTTTTTGTCTTTTATCAGTTTAACAGCTCGCCGTTGCATTTTAATCCGTCTGCTGTAAAGGATGTGAAAAACTCAGAATATGCGGACGAATATATATTGCTGGAAGAAGAAAAAGAAATTTTGGATCAGCAATTAATCGAACAGCAACTTTTATTCGGGAAAACTGAGAATCCCGAACAGCAGGCAGTTTATCGCGAAGAGATAGAAAAAATAAATGCCAAAACCAAAGCCTTGCGCGCGCAATCCGTGGCGTTGATTAAACAAGCCAACCCCAATGCCGAAACCAATGACAAGGATTATGTTTTTATTCACTTTATTTTAAACAACCTTCACAAAGGAATCATCGGCTTGCTCTTGGCAGTCATATTAAGTGCGGCAATGTCGTCTACCTCATCCGAATTGAACGCTTTGGGAAGCACCACCACCTTGGATTTATACAAAAGAAACAGACCCGGCAAACGCGAAAAACATTATGTTGCTGCTTCACGCGGATTTACGCTCCTTTGGGGAGTTATTGCCATTATTGTCGCCTGTTCGGCACATTTGTTTGATAATTTGATTCAACTTGTAAATATTATCGGCTCTATTTTTTACGGAAACGTACTCGGAATCTTTTTACTGGCATTTTTTGTCAAATTTGTGCATTCACGCGCCGTATTTATCGCTGCAATATTCACACAGCTCATCATTGTTTATTTCTGGTATATCGATTTGATGCCGTATTTGTGGTTAAATCTCGTCGGGTGTGCCATTGTGATGATTTTAGCCGTATTATTGCAACTGATTATTCCGGGATCAAAAAAGAAAGATGCTTTTGTTCAAACCTAGCATTGCACCTATTTTTATAAATTAGGACTGACACTGTTCAAGTCATGCTTAAAAGTGAATTACGTTCCGGGAAAATAGTTTAATTTTGTGCTTATGGCATTACAAAAAGACGTTCGCATAAAGAATCGCAAAGCGCGCTTTGAATACGAGATTTTAGATACTTACGATGCGGGAATCGTATTGCGAGGCACGGAGATTAAAGCGATTCGTGAAGGGAAAGCATCCATTGCAGAGAGTTTCTGTGAATTCAGCAACGGGGAGCTTTTCATCATCAATATGACCATTCAAGAATACAGCCACAGCTCCAGTTTTTCTCACAATCCCAAAAGTGAACGAAAACTCTTGTTGACCAAACGCGAATTAAAAAAACTGGAAAAAGAAGTTAAAAACGTCGGACTCACCATTATTCCGCTTTTGTTGTACACCAACGAACGGGGGCTGGCTAAAGTGAAAATTGCTTTGGCACGCGGAAAAAAACAATACGACAAAAGAGAAACATTAAAAGAACGCGATACCAAACGAACCCTGAGTCGAATCAAAAAATCGTTCAACAATTAGTCTTAAGCCTTTTCCGATGATAAAAAATCTAGTGTGCTTTGTCCTCCTCATTTTCACTTTTTCCGGTTGTGGCGTTGATTCTTGCGATTACGATTGCAGTGAAGGTGCCATCTATTTAACACTCGTTTTTTTAGATGCAGAAACTGAAGAGAACCTCTTCCGTAACGGAACCGCTCACATTAAAAATTTAAAAGTTTACCGGGACAATCAGGAAGTAGAATTTTTATACCATCAGTTAAAAAGACAAATCCTCCTGGGGCCTTTTTATAACTTTCAACCCGCGGAGGATTATCAATTTTTAATAAATTCAGCCTTATTGACAACGCTTACTTTCGGCGTTGATGAAATTGTGGAAGACTGTTGTACTAACTATGCATTTACAGAAGTTACCGCATCTGATGGAGAAGTTACCTTGGATGACAATGGAATCTATCACATTCACATCACGCCTTAGCGCGCATTAATTTGCAACTTCACTGATGAACTTGATGCGATACAAACGCAATTCCTCCTCTTCATATTCCCCTTCAAATTCGTTCATCGCGTCATCGATACTGTCTGAATCTGCTTCGATAAAATATTCGTGCAATTCTTCCTGTTCGTCTTCATCAAAAATTTCATCTACCCAATATTTAATATTCAGTTTCGTACCGCTGTACACTATCGATTCCATTTCTTTAATAAAATCGGACATTTCCATTCCTTTGGCTTCGGCAATATCGGGCAATGCAAGCTTTCTATCGACATTTTGAATGATGTAAAGTTTCAAGGCACTGTTGCTTCCCGTGGAACGTACCACAAAATCTTCCGGTCTGAAGATTTCATTTTCCTCCACATAATTGGCAATTAACTGAATGAACGGTTTTCCGTATTTTCGCGCCTTCCCTTCTCCAACGCCGTGCACGTTTGCCAGTTCTTCCAAAGTGATGGGATATTTCAGCGCCATGTCTTGCAAGGAAGGTTCTTGAAAAATGACATAGGGCGGCAAATTTTGCAAATCCGCTTGTCTTTTCAATTCTTTTTTAAGCATTTTGAACAGGTTTTCATCCACTGCATTGTCAGCTTTCGGAATTGCATCCATACGATCCGAATCGGTTTCATCATAGGAATGATCTTCGGTCATCATAAAAGAAGTCGGATTTTCAATAAAATCTTTTCCTTTTTGAGTCAGATGAATCACCCCGTAAGTTTCAATCTCTTTGTACAAATAATTCGATACCAAAAGTTGGCGGAGCAGCGCCATCCAATAACTCGCTTCACGGTCTTTCCCCCATCCGAAAAAAGGTTGGGTATCGATTCGGTGCGATTTGATCAGCGCATTTGCTTTTCCGACGAGGACATTTATAATTTCTTTTGATTTGTATTGTTCATTTGTTTTGGCAACCGTTTGCAGCAGTTTTACCGCTTCGTCTTTTGCTTCTGTCCTTTTCTTGGGATAACGCATATTGTCGTCCATCATCCCGCCCTCGCCTGTTTCGTTGTCAAATTCTTCCCCGAAATAATGCAAAATGAATTTTCTCCGTGAAATGGATGTTTCTGCATAGGCGACAATTTCTTGCAACAGAGCCTGCCCGATTTCTTGTTCCGCGACCGGTTTGCCGCTCATAAATTTCTCCAATTTCTCGACATCTTTATAACTGTAAAATGCCAAGCAATGCCCTTCTCCACCATCACGCCGGGCACGTCCGGTTTCTTGATAATAACTTTCTATGGATTTTGGAATGTCGTTGTGAATCACAAAACGCACATCGGGTTTGTCAATTCCCATTCCGAAGGCGATGGTTGCCACTACCACATCCGCATCTTCCATCAAAAACATATCCTGATGTTTCACCCGTGTTTTTGCATCCAGTCCGGCGTGATAAGGAACGGCTTTAATACCGTTTACTTGAAGAATCTGAGCCAATTCCTCCACACGCTTGCGACTTAAACAGTAAATAATTCCGCTTTTTCCGGAATTTTTCTTTACAAAACGAATGATGTCCGAATCGATATTTTTAGTTTTCGGACGAATTTCATAGTAGAGATTCGGACGGTTAAAAGAGGCTTTAAAGGTGTTTGCATCGGGCATTCCCAAGTTTTTAAGAATGTCTTCCTGAACTTTGGGCGTTGCGGTTGCTGTTAATCCGATAATGGGAATGTTTTTGCCGATGCGTTCAATAATACTTTTCAGGTTGCGATATTCCGGACGGAAATCGTGTCCCCATTCACTGATACAGTGCGCCTCGTCAATCGCTACAAAAGAGATTTCCTGTTTTTGAAGAAACTCGACATATTCTTCTTTGGTCAAAGATTCCGGAGCGACATAAAGCAGGTTTGTCACGCCGCGTTCGATATCGGCTTTTACCGCTCGAATTTCAGTTTTGTTTAAAGAAGAGTTTAAAACGTGGGCGATTCCTTCTTCTGCCGAGATGGCACGAAGCGCATCCACTTGATTTTTCATTAAAGCAATAAGCGGTGAAACCACAATGGCAGTTCCGTCTTTTATAAGCGCCGGAAGCTGATAACACAAGGATTTTCCGCCACCGGTGGGCATAATCACAAAGGTGTTTTCTCCGCGTAACACACTCTGTATAACTTCTTCTTGTAATCCCTTGAATTGGGTAAACCCAAAATATTTTTTTAAAGCTGCATATAAATCTTTTTCTGTCACTATTATGATAAATTAAATTAATGGGAATTAAATTTTAAACTCGGTCATGTTGTTTAAAGACTGAACAATTGTAATTTTGTACACGTTTTGAAGATGTTGAAATATTTATTCTGAACATACAACAACGAAAAAACAATTTTATTTTTTTTCAATCTAAATATACACGTTTTTAACGCAACAGCAAACATAGTTAACACTAAAAAATTGAAATCACCTCAAGAAATAATCAATATCGCCAAAAGCACCATCGACACAGAAAGTCAAGCAATTGCACGCTTGAGTGACTTTGTAAACGAAGAGTTTGCCCATGCAGTAAGTGCAATTTTCAATTCTTCCGGTCGTGTGATTATTACCGGTATCGGTAAAAGTGCAAATATAGCAACCAAAATTGTTGCCACACTAAATTCTACAGGAACTCCTGCCATTTTTATGCATGCCGCCGATGCCATTCACGGGGATTTGGGAACCATCCAAAAAGAGGATACGGTCATTTGTATTTCCAAAAGTGGAAATACACCCGAAATCAAGGTGCTCGTTCCGTTGATTAAAGCAATGGGCAACACCCTTATTGCCATCACGGGAAATATAACATCTTTTTTGGGAAAACAAGCCGATTTTGTTTTAAATGCCTACGTGGAAAAAGAAGCATGTCCGAACAATCTTGCGCCCACGGCAAGTACGACCGCACAATTGGTCATTGGCGATGCCTTGGCCATGTGTCTGCTCGATTTGCACGGTTTTTCAAGTAAAGATTTTGCGCGTTTTCATCCCGGAGGTTCCTTGGGAAAACAACTTTATATGCGCGTCAGAGATTTAACGGCACTCAACGCAAAACCTCAAGTTTCTCCCGAAACCGATGTCAAGGACGTCATCGTTGAAATTACCGAAAAAATGCTGGGCGTAACTGCTGTCATCCAAGATGATAAGATTGTTGGAATTATCACCGATGGCGATTTACGCCGGATGTTGACGCGAACCGATAATTTTATGACGTTGAAAGCAAAAGACATTATGACCAAAAATCCGAAGATTATCGATAACAATGCCATGGCCGTGAAAGCCATAAAAATGATGGATGACAACGGAATTACCCAACTTTTGGCACATGAAAACGGAGGCTATCGCGGGGTGGTTCACATTCACAATCTTACCAAAGAAGGAATTATTTAAGTTTAACGCTAACTTTGGCGTCATGAAAAAAACAAAAAAGTCGTCCAATCCGAATAAGGAAATGTCTTTTCTCGATCATCTGGAAGAGTTGCGATGGCACCTGATTCGCTCCACTTTAGCTGTTCTTTTATTTGCTGTGGTAGCATTTATTTTTAAAGGCTTCATTTTTGACACCCTCATCTTCGGTCCCGTAAAACCTGATTTTTGGACCTATCGGATGTTTTGTAAAATTTCTCAATCCCTGGGAATGAATTCGTTTTGCTTTCAAGAAATGCCTTTTGGAATACAGGCGTTGAAGATGGCGAGTCAGTTTTCCATCCATATTTGGACTTCAATTTATGCAGGGATTATTCTCGCTTTTCCCTATATTATCTATGAATTTTGGAAATTCATCAGTCCGGGATTAAAAGAAAACGAGCGCAAATCAAGTCAGGGATTTATCATTTTTGCTTCTGTTTTATTTTTTATCGGTGTCATCTTCGGATATTATGTCATCACCCCGCTTTCCATCAACTTTTTGGGAGGATATCAAGTGAGCGATGAAGTTGTAAACCAGTTTGATTTGGAAAGTTACATCGCCGTAGTACGTACTGCCGTATTGGCAAGTGGTATTATTTTTGAGCTGCCGATTATTATGTTTATTCTTACGAAAATTGGTTTGGTGACTCCTGAATGCTTGCGAAAATATCGTAAGATTTCCATCGTCATCATTCTTATCATTTCCGCAACAATAACACCGCCCGATGTTGCGAGTCAAATCATCGTTGCCATTCCGATTTTGCTTTTATACGAAGCGAGTATTTACATATCCAAATGGGTGCTTCGAAAAGAAAGAAAAGAAACCACCGTTAAACAGAAATCTTCGTAATATACAAATGAAAGGTTTTTGGTTCGGAATAAATACATACCTTTAAAAACAGAAACTATATTTATGAAACTCAGTGCAGAAAATTTGGTAAAAACCTACAAAGGGAGACAAGTTGTAAAAGGGATTTCTATAGAGGTTAACAAAGGCGAAATCGTAGGGCTTTTAGGACCAAACGGTGCAGGGAAAACCACCTCCTTCTATATGATTGTCGGATTGATTAAACCCAATGGCGGCAAGATTTATTTAAACGAAACCGACATCACGCGTTATCCGATGTACAAAAGGGCACAAAACGGAATCGGTTATTTGGCACAGGAAGCTTCCGTCTTTCGGAAATTGAGTATTGAAGACAATATCTTGAGCGTTTTGCAACTCACCAAGCTTTCCAAAAAAGAGCAACCCGCCAAAATGGAATCGTTGATTGAAGAATTCGGTTTGGGGCATATTCGCAAAAACCGCGGCGATTTATTGAGTGGCGGCGAACGGCGGCGTACCGAAATTGCCCGTGCCCTGGCTACGGATCCGAGTTTTATTTTGTTGGACGAACCCTTTGCCGGCGTCGATCCGGTGGCCGTTGAAGACATTCAACGCATTGTAGCGCAATTAAAAAATAAAAACATCGGGATTTTAATCACCGACCACAATGTGCAAGAAACGCTTGCCATTACCGACCGCACCTATTTAATGTTTGAAGGAAGCATTTTAAAACACGGCATTCCGGAGGAATTGGCAGAAGATGAAATGGTTCGAAAAGTTTATCTGGGTCAAAACTTTGAATTGCGAAAAAAGAAACTCGAGTTTTAAACAGTTCCTCCCTTATTTATTCGCAAAAGAAGAATCCCCTGAAAAACCTTCAACAGCTTCTCAGGGGATTTTTATGTTGGTTTATTCTCTTTAATTCTTCTCCGGCAAATTGCTGTATTCTTTTGAATAAAACAGCATCTGTTCTTCAAAGGATTGCGGGTATTCCAATTCAAAACTTACAATCTCCCCGTTTTCATCCGTTTTCGGGACAATCACCGGATTTACAAAACCGGCATAAGGAGCCGTTTCAAACTGTTTGTTGCGTTCCAACACT
>JAAYLC010000203.1 GCA_012522045.1 Bacteroidota bacterium | reverse complement strand
TGTTTAAAATGAGAACTTTTGGTACAATAACAATAATTGTAAGTTCCTTTATAATCGTGTTTTTCAATAGCTTTATGAAACCACTGCTTAGCTAAATTTATATTTTCAGAAATTTTTGGAAGGTAAGTAAATTTGAGCGGAACACCGTATTCTTCAACCAGTTTCATCAGGTCAATACCATGAAATTCGAGTCCGTTTTCACCAAGTCGAAATTCTTCTTGAGGGAAATAATAAGTTTGATTTATTAAGTCAATATACTTTGTATTCATTTTATAAAGGATTCTGAAGGAAAATTAATAACTCTTTTCAGAGCAAATAAATTTTGATTAAAAAGATAACAAAAGTTTAAGAGTCAACTTTTAAAAAGTGACATCTTACCTTTTTAAAATTCAAATCCTCATAAAATAAAACCTTTTAAAGTACACTTTATATAAGAATATTAGAATAAATCATTAAGTAATAAGGGGTACAAAAATGACTAAAAAAATATAATTGACAAATGATTCAACTCATTTTCATTCAAAATATTACAACATATTAAAGAGGTTAATTTCATGCTCGGTTAACACCCTGTAATTTCCTCTTGGCAAATCCTTTTTGGTAAGGGGTCCGATGGTGACACAATCCATTTGAATTACCGAATATCCCAAAGATTCAAAAATGGTTCTTATGATACTGTTTCCCGTGTGCTTGATTTTTAAACCAACTTCATTTTTACCTGCCTTCTCTACATAATCAATTTCTTCCACCTGAATTTCTTTTCCATCAACGTTTAATCCGGATGCTATCTTCTTCAGATGTTCCATTTTTAGGTTTTTGTCGAGTACAATATGAAACAGCCGTTCTAATCCTTTTTTAGAAAATTTCTGTACAAATTTATCGTCATTTGTAAACAGCAATAATCCCGTAGAATTCCTTCCCAATCTGCCAAAAGGGCGAATTTTTGCTGAGGTTGCTTTCGCTACTAAATCCATTACCGTATGTCCTTTGGATTTGCTTTCCGTTGTTGCAAATCCTTTGGGTTTATTCAATAAAATATACACATTTGGTTCCGGTGAAATCCTTCTGCCGTCAAAACGAACATCATCATCAGGTTGGACTTTGTATCCCATCTCATTTATTACTTTTCCGTTTACCGTAACCAAACCGGTACTGATATAAGTATCGGCTTCACGGCGTGAACAGATACCGCTGTTTGCAATAAATTTATTCAATCGAATTCCTTCTCGTTTTCCTTTGTTGGATAAATAAGCATCGCTGGGGGCTTGTTGCCGACTAGTTTCACGATAGTTTCTATCGGATTTAATGGGAGCATTTCCTCTTGCATAACTTTGTTTTTTCCAGTTATTATGTCCTCTACCTGACGGTTTTCTTCTTTCATTCCTATTCAATCTGCTCATAATATATTTTTATTCAAAGATACGGATGTTTCTCTACAAATATAACATCCTAATATTTGGATATTTATTGCAGTTAGACAATTTAGTTTCCAATAAAAAAAGCCTTCATCGCAATGATGAAGGCTTTTATAAGGAGGCGGCGACCTACTCTTCCGCGATATGCAGTACCATCGGCGCTAACGGGCTTAACTTCTCTGTTCGGAATGGGAAGAGGTG